>JASJHI010000001.1:0-5337 GCA_033791105.1 Acidimicrobiia bacterium
CCTGTCAAGGATCGGGGAGGAGTGGGTGCTGTGGACGTCGGGCGAGTTCGGATTTGCGACGCTCGACGACGGTTATGCGACCGGTTCCTCCATGCTGCCGCAGAAGAAGAACCCCGACGTCGCCGAACTCGCCCGCGGCAAGAGCGGCCGACTGATCGGCAACCTCACCGGTCTGCTCGCCACCCTGAAGGGTCTTCCGCTGGCGTACAACCGCGATCTCCAGGAGGACAAGGAGCCCCTGTTCGACTCCGTCGACCAGGTGGTTCTCGCGGTCGCTGCCCTCACGGGCATGATCGCGACCGCAACCTTCAACGCGGATGCGATGCAGGCGGCCGCCGACGAGGAGACGATGGCGGCGACCGATCTCGCCGAGTATCTGGTGCGTACGGGCATGCCGTTTCGCGAGGCGCACGCCGTCGTCGGAGCACACGTGCGGGCCGCTCTGGCGGGTGCGGCGTCGCTCCGCGATCTCGTGGCGGCCGATCCGCAACTCGGCCCCGATGCCGCGGCGCTCGTGGCCGACGGTGTCGGGGTCAAGATGCGCACCTCGCCGGGAGCCGCCGGCCCAGCCGCTCGTGATGCACAGCTCGCTGCATACCGCCGCATGCTCGGCGCGCAGCGCGCAGCGCTCCAAGCGTGAGCGCGGCGCACCGGGAGTTGACCGGGTGAAACCCGTGCCGCGGTCCGACGTCGAGGGAGCAGCCCCGGCGGTGGCGCCACTGCTGCTCGGCAAGCTGCTCGTATACGGAGACTGCATCGGCCGCATCGTCGAGGTCGAGGCCTACACGTCCGACGAGCCGGCCGCGCATTCGTACAACGGGAAGACCGAGCGCAATGCCGTGATGTTCGGGCCGCCGGGCCACCTCTACTGCTATCTGTCGTACGGCGTTCACATCTGCGCCAACGTCGTGACCGGACCGGAGGGCGACGGTCAGGCAGTCTTGATCCGCGCGCTCGCACCGGTCGAGGGACTCGAATCGATGCGTCGCCGCCGCGGGGATCGACGCCCGCTCACCGACGGGCCCGGAAAGCTCTGCCAGGCGCTCGGAATCGAGCTACTGCACGACGGAGCCGACCTTTGCGGTGGCGGCGAGCCCGGACTGTACGACGACGGTGCGCCCTTGTCGGGCGAGCCGGTCATCGGGCCGAGGATCGGCATCACGAAGGCAGTCGACCTGCCCTGGCGCTGGCGCTCGAGGTGACTCGCGGTCGTGTGAATCCCGGCGTCGACCTTGCCCGATGATTGCCGGTCAGGGCCGCGACGATACGTTCCTGCGTCATGCAGAACTTCGCAGGCAAGATCGCCGTCATCACGGGTGGGGGCAACGGCATGGGCCGGGAACTCGCCGTTCAACTCGCCGCTGAGGGTTGTCACGTCTCGATCTGTGATCTGTCGGTCGACGACATGGCCGAGACGGTGACGCTGGCGCGAGCGGCCGCTCCTGCGTCCGACGTTCGGGTGACGAGTCACGTCTGCGACATCGGTGACGAGGCCGCGATCATGGTTTTCCGGGACGAGGTGCTGGTCGCTCACGACACCGACCATGTCAACCTGCTGTTCAACAACGCAGGTCTGAGCGGCGGTGGCAGCATCTTCACCGACAGTCGCGAATCGTGGGATCGTTGCTTCGCCGTCTGCTGGGGTGGCGTCTACCACGGCACGCGCATCTTCCTCGATGCCGTCGCCGCGTCGGACGAGGGGCACATCATCAACACGTCGAGCGTCAACGGCTTCTTCGCCAGCATCGGACCTGACCGTCCGCACACCGCATACTCGGCGGCGAAGTTCGCCGTGAAGGGTTTCACCGAGGCGCTGATCACGGATCTGCGCGTCAATGCGCCGCACGTCAAGGCCTCGGTCGTCATGCCAGGCCACATCGGCACATCCATCGTCACCAGTTCGATGCGCCACGGCGTCAACGAGTTCAGCGACGAGGAGCGCGCGTTGATGGAGGCCGCCGCCCAGATGTTCCGCGACGCTGCCCCGACCACGGCGGCAGATGCTGCGACCATCATTCTCGACGGCGTGCGCGCAGGCGACTGGCGCATCCTCGTCGGCGACGACGCTCACCAACTCGACGCAGCCGTGCGCGCCGATCCGGCGGCCGCCTACGACGACATCAGCATCGGCGAAGTCCTGTTCGCCGAACTCAACGAGGCGATCGACGAGGGCTGAATCCGCCCGCGGAGCGCGGGCTTCAACCGACCCAGTGCATCCAGTAGCCGTGCGGGTGACAGCGGGCGAGGTGGTCGACCGCGCGCTTTCCGTTGCGCCAGCGCACGAGGTTGAGTGCGGTGAGCGCTGAGTCGACCGGCGCTGATCCCCAGGGCAATTCGGGCGTGAGCCCCGGCGATTCGAGAAACACCCAGGACAGGTCGACCGTGGAGCCGAGTCGGTCGAGTTCGGCGACGTAGCGCGCCCGTTCATTCGCCGGCAGATAGTTGAGCATCCAGCTGTTGGTCACGACGACGTGTCCCGACCGTGCCATCCGTTCGATCGCCGGGTCGAGGGACTCGACCGCATCACCGGCGAGGATCTCGGGCGGGTTCTCCCTGGCGAGCGCGATCGTCGCCTTGAGCCGGTCGAAGCGATCGGTCTGGTCGGGCCAGACACAGGCCTCGAGCCACCGCGCCTCGACGTCGTCGGTGACGTCGACCGGATGCCGGTCGATTCCACATCGCGGACCGATCGAGGGGATGGCGTGGGGGACGGGGACCGTGCCGCGCGTGTGCACGAGGAGTTCGACGGTCGACGGACCACCGACGGCGATCCCTTCGGGGTCGGTTCCCGTCACGACTCGGTTCACCGGCGAGCCGGGATCGGGAACATAGCGATACGACAGTCGATCGATCAGCAGGTTGAGGCCACCGCTTGCACCGACGTCGAGGTGCGCCAAGTCGGTACCGGCGCCCAACTCGTCGTCGAGGATGCCGAACGCGACGAGCAGCAGCGCGCTCCGTCCGACCTCGTTCGTCTGGGTCTGGCGACTGCCGATCAAGCCCGTGATTTCGCCCCGATGTTGTGCGACAAAGTCGCGAAACACCGCTGGGAGTCGCCGGTCGTCGGCAGGCCGCGGATCGTCGGTGAGATTCGGATACCACCGGACGAGGTCGTGCGGCGTCGCTGAGTCCACCATCTCGAGCAGCGTGGCGTGCACCGCGGCGAGGAGCAGGACCGGGAGTTGTTGGGTCCGGGGCGCGTGGCGCAGCATGCCGCGGAGATCGGGGTCCTCGGCGACGACTCTCGCGATCGCAGCGTTGAGGGGCGCTCTCGGCATCGAGCTGACCGCGCTGTTGCGGAAGTGCTGCGCGAGCTCGGAATCCAGCATCGGCTCGGTCACGGGCCGACAGTACCCTGAGGCCGGTGAGCGACCTCATCGACGGCCTGATCGACGGCGATCTGGTTGCGGACCTCGAGGCCCGCAACCTGATTCACGACTCGACCGACCGAGACGCACTCCGCGCCTCGATCGCGGCGGGGCCGGTCGCCATCTATTACGGCTGTGACCCGACCGCCGACAGCCTGCACGTCGGCAACCTGGTCGGCCTCGTGATGCTGCGCCGCTTCCAGGACGCAGGCCACCGGCCGATCGCACTCGCCGGAGGAGCGACCGGAATGGTTGGCGACCCCAGCGGCAGATCCGAGGAGCGCAACCTGCTCGACGACGCCACGCTCGACCACAACGTCTCACGGATCAAAGCGCAACTGTCGGCCGTCGTCGACCTCGGCGCCGGCCTGGGCGAGCTCGTCGACAACCGGACCTGGACGCAGCCGCTCACCGTGATCGAGTTCCTGCGTGACGTGGGCAAACACGTCACGGTCAACCAGATGCTCGCCCGCGAGAGCGTCAAACAGCGGATCAACTCGGAACATGGAATCTCGTTCACCGAGTTCAGCTACATGCTGCTCCAGGCGAACGACTACCTCTGGCTGCACGATCATCTCGACTGCACGATCCAAATCGGGGGATCTGATCAGTGGGGCAACATCATCGCGGGCGTCGATCTGATCCGCCGCACCCGCGCACACAGCGTGCACGCGTTCTCGTGGCCCCTGCTCACGGCTGCGGATGGCACGAAGCTCGGCAAGACCACAGGGGCTCGGGTGTGGCTGGCGGCCGACCGGATGAGCCCGTACCGCTTCCGCCAGCACTGGATGCAGATCGCTGACGAGGCGATCCGGGCGCAGCTGCTCACCTTCTCGCTGCGTCCGGTCGAGGAAATCGAGGAGTTGGTTCGCCGCCACCTCGAGGCACCGCAGCGCCGTATTGCGCAGCGCGCGCTCGCCGACGAGATGGTCGCGCTCGTCCACGGCTCCGATGCGGCCGAGGCAGCCGCTGAAGCCGCCGACCTGCTCTTCGCGGCCGATCCGACGAGCGCATCGATCGAGGCGTTTCGCACACTGTCGGAGGAACTGCCGTTCACCCGGCTCTCGGCCCTCGATCTCGCTGATGACATCGGGGTGTTCGTCAGCACCGGTCTCGCCTCCTCGAACGGCGATGCGAGGCGCACCCGGGCGCAGCGGGCCTACTACGCGAACGGGCAGCAGCTCGACGAGAACTCCCAGCTCAGCGACCTCGCGCTGCTCCACGAGCGCTACCTGCTGCTGCGCAAGGGCAAGAAGTCGCATCACCTGGTCGAAGTTTTTTCGTGACTCGGGTTGCGTGGGCGTCCTGAGCTGCTATCTTCTAACTCCGCCTCACGGAAGGGTTTCACCCTCCGGAAAGGCCCGGCACCAACGCCGGTATCGAGCGACGAACCCGGTCTCAGACCCCGTCCGCCCTCGAAGACCACGGTGCGTGCCAGAGCTTCGGCTCCTTGAAAACGGAAGAGAAGACAGAACGCCAGTGCGGGCAGTTCGAGGTCGACCCCTTGGGTCGGCTGGGTCGAACTGCCTGTCAATTCTGCTGTCGGCCACCCAGCCGGCAGCAACACGGATACCGGTCGACACCGTCCTCGTGACGAGGTCGGCCAAAACAGCCAGACGCTGTATGGAGAGGATTTCCCCTTGAAGTGCAGTGTTCGCTGACACTCGTTTCTGGCTCGACGGTTCGCTTCGGCAGACCATGAGAGCTGGACACGTTTTTGTTGGAGAGTTTGATCCTGGCTCAGGATGAACGCTGGCGGCGTGCTTTATACATGCAAGTCGAACGAGGTCCATGGAGCTTGCTCCGGAAGACCTAGTGGCGAACGGGTGCGTAACACGTGAGAAACCTGTCCCGATCACTGGGATAACAGTTGGAAACGACTGCTAATACCAGATACCGCCGGCGCACCGCATGGTGTGCCGATGAAAGGGTTACTGGATCGGGAGGGTCTCGCGGCCTATCAGCTAGT
>JASJHI010000002.1:0-8918 GCA_033791105.1 Acidimicrobiia bacterium
GATGCAGACCATCGCTCCGAAGATCGGTAGAGCGTGACGACGTTCCGGCAGTTGCTGGAGTTCTTCGAGCAGTCGGCCATGCCCGGTTCGCGACCTCTGCGGCCTGAAAAGGTGCACAAAAGGTGCACAAGACTCGGCGGAAATCACCGATATCGGACCACGCTGGACGGACGTCCTGGAACGAAACCCCAGGTCACAGCGTTCTGGACGGATCACGTCGCACCCGCCGGACCCCATCGGACGAACTTAAACCCCCCTTCCACTTGAAGTGGAGTGCGGGTTCAAATCCCTCCCCGGGCACTCATCCGCTCGCCGGAGGCCAGGCATGCGCCCCGGACAACGCTTCCCAGCGCCGGACGCCGGCTCGGATGCGGCCTTCTTCGCCACGCACCACGACGGAGATCTGGTCGTGGGCTACATCGGGTAGTTGGTGCGGATGCTGTCCAGGTGGTGGAGTTCGTGGCCGGCGATGTGAAATGCGGCGGCGCGTACGCTCATCGGGTTGCCGCTTGCGATGCCGACGCGTGTAAACGCCTCTGCCGGGAGACCCTCGAACAGCGAGAGCGTCGATCGCCTCACTGTGACGTACTCCTCGAGCAAGCTGCCGAGTGATCGGTTGTCGGCGTCGGAGTGAGCGGCGACAACCTCTTGGTCGAAGGAGGGGAGTTCGGTGAGGTCGTTTCGGGCAAATCTGAGCGTCCGGTATGCGTACACGCGCTCGTCGTCGCTGATGTGCTGGAGGATCTGTTTGATGGTCCATTCCCCTGCTCTATGGGGTTCGGACAGGCGACCGTCTGGGATGTCGCGAAAGAAGACCGGTGTGGTCTCCAGGCAGCGCCGCATGTGTGCGAGGACGTCATCGCCCGGGACGAGATCGAAATAGGCGACCGTGTACGGGGCGTACTCGCCCGGCTGTGGTCGTGGGATCGGTCGCATGGTTCCTCCGAGGAATGACGATGGCGGGTCTCCCGGCACCGAGTGGCTCGTCGTCGGGCATCCTGGCACGGTCCGGCAGTGCCGCAGTCCGAACGTGTCACACATCGCCGTCCGGAAGATGCCGATCGGCGACGGCGACATTGAGACCGACTCATCCGTCAGATCGCTCGTCGATCGGTCGCGATCGTAAGTGCGGCGCGGAGGCCGGGCAGAATCTGTTGATGGCCACAGCGATCGGTTGGTGCGACTTGGTTCCCCCGAACGGGTTTTCGCGGAGGCCACGCGATGGTGGGGCGAGCAACAGCAATCCCGCCGGCCTGGCAACCGTTGTTCCCGATGTCGAGATCGAGACGACGCCGGAGCACTACAACCTTGTCGCGGGTGACCCGACGTGCGAAGGCTGGACCCGTCGATTCGACGATCCAGGTGTCGTGGGGCTCCGAGACCAACTCGAGGCGCACAACGGGATTCCCGACCTCGAAGTCGTCGAACCACACCAGGTCGAACGTGCCGTGGAGTTGTTCTACCGGGATGGTTTCGTGGTGGTGACCGCTGCCCTGCATGGGGAGCGGCTCACCGACCTTCAGGCGGCGACCGATCGCGTGGTCGCAGAGCTCGTGGAGGTCGACCCCGACCACTCGATCGGAGGCGGCGCGGGCGGCCTCCCGCATCGGTATTCGTTCGGTAGCACATCGGCCACGCGACACCGGCTCCACGAACCGGCGTGGGCGAACGTGATCGACCTGGAGACCACGACACCGATCCTGACCGCCATCTTCGGCTCGGAGAACTACGTGGTCGGCGGTGGAGGCGGCGACGTCGCTCTTCCCGGCGCGATCGAATATCAGGGCCTCCACTCCGACAACATCTGGACCGAGCCGTTCGACCCCATCGGCGGGCTGACCACACGGGATATGCCGGTGCCGGTCGTGACGATCAACTTTCCGATGGTCGACCTGACGACCGCGAACGGCCCGATCCGACAGATCCCCGGAACGCAACGTTCCCACGATCCGATTCCGACGCTCGCGGACGAGCCGTTGGCGATGAAGCGCAGCACGTTGTGCCCGGTGCCGGCCGGATCGGCGCTGATCCGCGACAACCGAACGTGGCATGGCGGCACACCGAATCTGTCACGCGAGGTCCGTGCGCTGCCGAACATCGAGTACCACGCGCCGTGGTTCCGCAGCGAGATCATCGAGAGAACGATGCCGTACGAGGTCTGGCGCGAGCTCTCACCGCACGCTCGGCGCGTCTGTCGCCTCGTCAGCGTCGGACCGGGCGAAACGGTCCTCGGTGCCGGATTCACCCACCCCCGCGCACGAGTCCGCGAGCAGCACCTCCAGCAAGAGCTCGACGCGCTCGGACCTCGGCGAGCAGCGGAGTACATCGCCCGCCATTGACGGTTCGGCAGGTCCGAGTGGCCGTGTCGAACGGGAATCGGTTACCGACGAACGCGCATCGATGATCTGGCCGCCGGCATCGAGTCCGAAAACGACGAACGCCGCCGACCAGTTCAGGTCGGCGGCGTTGCTCGGACTATGCCGATTCAGATAGCTCGGACGTTCTGGGCTTCGTCGCCCTTGCGGCCGGGGCCGACGTCGAATTCGACCTTCTGGCCCTCGTCGAGAGACTTGTAGCCCTCTCCGGCGATGTTGGAGTGGTGGACGAACACGTCCTCCCCGCCGTCACGTGAGATGAAGCCGAAGCCCTTCTCGCTGTTGAAAAATTTTACGGTGCCTTGCATTGGTTTCACTTTCGCTTCGAGCGCGTCATCGTGACGGGCTTGGGCAGCACCCTACGGTGCTGTTCGCCCCGATCCTCCGCGAACCGATGGCCCGCGCGAACGGCGACACGAGTCTGTCGGTCGGCGGCACCTGTGAATGATGCCGATGGCGTCGGTGCTCGCGAGGTGGACGGATCGACGGCGAACTCGCGGGCAGTGCTTCGTTCAGCCGGGTACGAGCCTGAACACCCCGTCGTAGATTCCGAGGAGATAGACCTCACCGGTCGGGTCCTCGCCCCATCCGACCAGCCCGTTGATCCGGTCGACCTGGAGCCTCGTGACGCCGCTCGCGCCGATCGCCCAGATCGGGCCGCCGAGGTCACCGAAGAGGTAGGCGCCACGTAGTTCGGAGATCGCTTGTCCGCGGTACACGTACCCACCCATCACGCCGACGCCTTCCGATCGCGGATAGTCGTAGACAGGCAAGGTGAGTCCGTCGGGTACGTCGGCGAAGCGCTGCTGGTTTCCCTCGAACCAGTACCAACCGAAGTTGAGGCCTGACGTCCCGCCTGGGATCAGGTCGATCTCCTCGCGTCGTTGATTTCCGACGTCACCGATCCACATGTCGCCCGTCTCGCCGTCGAGCGAGAACGTCCACGGGTTGCGGAGCCCGCGTGCCCACACCTCGGGCCGGTCCGTCTCGCCGTCGGCGAACGGGTTGTCGGCAGGGATGTCGTAGCGCTCGCCGTCGAGCGTCGGGAGGACCCGAAGGATCACGCCGAGCAATTTGGTCGTGTCCTGGGCGTCGCGGCCGTTGCTCCCGCCGCCGTCGCCCGATGCGATGTACAGGTTTCCAAGATCGTCGAACAACAGGCGACCGCCGTTGTGGCCGAGCCCGGGCTGTTCGATGAACAGAATTTCGCGTCGTGAATCCGGAATCGCGACGGCGTTGTCGTCGAGCACGAACGAGATGATTCGGGTGTTGTTGTCGAGGTCCGTGTGGTTCAGGTACATCCGCGAGTTGCGTGGATCGAAGGCGAGGCCGAGAAGACCGCGTTCCGAGCCCGGCTCGACCGGAGCGGTCTCCGCCGACAGGTCGATGACCAGGTCGAGTTCGTCACCGACGCGATGGACCTGGCCGGTCTGGGTGCTCACGAACATCGCCGGATCGTCTGGTCGCCACGCGATGGCCGTCGGCGACGCGATGTCGAGTACCTGTTCGAGGCCGAGCGTGATGTCGGCGAACGACTCGTTCGGGGGCGGCGGATCGGGCGGCAGGGTGGTTGTCGTGGTCGTCGATGATGTGGATGAGGTCGAGGGGGTCGATGACGTGGAGGACGTCGACGTCGACGCCGTCGAGGTCGTCGTGCGATCACCGGCCGTACTCGTCGGTACCGCTGTCGTGGGGCCTGCGCCCTCGTCAGCTACCACGTCGGACGGGAGTGTCTCGGCCGACGTCGGTGCGTCAGGAGTCGACCGGGCCACCGTGCTCACCGGTGCCAGCGTCGTCGGCAATGTGCCGGCGGTGCGGTCGGCGGGGTAACCACACGCGCCCAGCGACAACAGTGCAACCGCTGAGATCTCGCGCGTCGGCAGCTTCACGCGTCGATTATGGCGGAGTGGTCGCCGACGGTTCGCGCATGCCGAGGGCGCGTAGCGTTCCCCTCGCCGGGAGTCGTGTCGGGCCGGCAGTGATGCGGCCGACGAACCGGTGACCGACCAGCGAGTCAATGTCCGGGTGAGACGTCCACCGGGCGCCCGGCATCGGACGACCATTCACTCCACGAACCCGGGTAGAGCAGGCCTCCCGTGACACCGGCAATCTCCATCGCGAGCAGATCGTGGCACGCGGTGACACCGCTGCCGCAGTAGACGATGGGCTGGTCTCCGAGACCATCGAATCGTTCCGCGAGATCGGTGGGGGAGCGGTGCGTGCCATCGGCGGAGAGGTTGTCGAGGTGCGGCAGATTGCGCGCGCCTGGGATGTGGCCGGCCCGTGGGTCGATCGGCTCGGTCTCACCGCGATATCGCTCGGCCGCGCGAGCGTCGATCAGCATGCCACCGGCAGCGACCGACTCGGCGACGCCGTCGGCGGTGACGGTTCCGGTCCAGGAGCCGACCGGCGGGTACGACCGGCTGTCGGTCTCCGGAATCTCGGCAGAGACAGGCTGGTCCGCCGCGACCCAGGCCGAGTAGCCGCCGTCGAGCACCGCAACGCGCTCGTGTCCGATCGAGCGCAGCATCCACCAGAGGCGAGCGGCGATCGCCCCACCCATGTTGTCGTACACGGCGACGGTCGACTCGGGCCCGATCCCGAGTCGACCGAGCAGCAGTGTGAAGTCATCGACGATCGGCAACGGATGTCGCCCGCCGCCCGGCCCACCCGCGAGCTGCGTGTGGAGGTCGACGAACACCGCACCGGGGAGATGCGCACGGTCGTACTCCAGCCGGCCCCGATCAGGATCGGCGAGATACCACCGCACGTCACACACGGCGACCCCGTGTCGGGCGTACATGGCGGCGAGTTCCTCGACGGTCACCAGTGGGCTCATCCGATCGAGACTATGGGCGCGCACAGCCGCGTGCCCGCCCGGCCGATCCTGCCGAGATCGGATCAGGTGTCGAGGATCTGGGCGGCGATGAGCGCTTCGAGGCGGGGCGGGTCGTACCAGTTCAATTCGAGACTCTTGGCGCGGCGAAAGTAGAGCTGGGCGTCACACTCGACGGTGAAGCCCATCCCACCGTGCACTTGGATGGCGACGCCGCTCACCTTGCGGTACACCTCGGTGGCGAACAGCTTGGCCATCGGCGCGAGTCGCTCGATCGAGCGGTTCTCGTCGCGCGTCCACGCAGCCTGGTGGACGAGCACCACGGCGCCGTCGATCTCGGTGATCCCGTCGGCGAGGTAGTGGTTGATCGACTGGAATGCGGCAAGCGGTTTGTCGAACTGCACGCGCTCCTTGGCGTAATCACACGTGATCTCGTGTAGGCGACGAGCGCCTCCAACGGCTTGCGCGGCAGCGAGTACCGCTGCATCGAGCAGCGCGGCGTGCCAGGTGTCCCACCCCGTGCCCGTTGCTCCGATCCGGTCGGACGTGGCGACGCGTACATCGTCGAACGTCACTTCGAACTGCGTGTCGTAGGCGACGCTGCGCTGCTGGCGCAACGTGACGCCGGGTGCCGCCGCGGCGATGATGAAGAGGTCGATGTCGCCGCCGCTCTCCTCGGTGCGGGCCGGCACGATCAGCGCGTCGGCGGCCCCAGCGAAGAACGCGTGACGCTTGGTGCCGGTCAACGTCCATCCGTCGTCTGTGGCAACGGCCTTCACCTGTACGCCGGTCGGGCCTGAGCTGTTGTCGGGCTCGAGCCAGGCAGGGGTCACGATCGTCTCTCCGGAAGCGATCCGAGGGAGCCACTCGTCCTTCTGGTCGTCGCTGCCCGACCGGGTGAGTACGCCGGCGGCGATGACCGACGACACGAAGTGCGGCGACGGTGCGAGGCTGCGCCCGAACTCCTCGTACATCACGACGCAGTCGAGCAAACCCATTCCGGATCCGCCGTACTGCTCCGGTACGAGGGCGCCGGTGAGACCGAGGCCGGCCAACTGATCCCAGAACTCCGGGCTGTAGCCGACGGCATCGTTCTCGAGCGCGCGGACCGACTCGAGCGGCGCCTTGTCGTCGCAGAGGCCGCCGACGGCCTCGCGCAGCATCTGCTGCTCCTCGGTGAATGAGAGATCGAGCATTCTTCGTGTCACTCCTGTGATCAACCCGTGCGGTTCGATGAGGGGGGCCGGGGTTCCCACCGGGCGCCGGATCGGCTCCACGGATTGTCGTCTGGCGTGGTGGGCAGCGCGACCCGTGCCGCGCAGGTGGTGCAGGTGCGGCCGTCGTCGGTCGTCATCGTCAGGTCGAGTTCGACCCAGCCGGTGCCGGTCTTGTCGACGGCCGAGCCGGTCACCGCGCCCGACATCGTCATCACGTCGCCCGGAAAGACCGAGTCGCGCATCCGGAACGTCATCTGCCCGAGCCGTCCTTCGGGGCCGGTCCAGTCGGTGATGTAGCGCTCGAACCATGCGGCCTGGTTGGGCGTGTTGAGGAAGATGTTGCTCGTGCCCTGCCGGTTGACGGCGAATTCGTAGTCGTGGTGCATCGGACGCCAGTCGCGCGACGCCAGAGCGCCGAGTACCACCGTCGTCGCGGTGACGTCGACGGAGAGCGAGGGCAATTCGTCGCCGACGGCGACACCGGAGTGCAGCAGCGATGGGGCGGTCGTCATGACGCGTCCCCCGTTTCCATCGTCGCAAGGCTGGGATTGACGTACCCGAACGCGGTGTAGCTCTCGACGCCGACGAGAGCATCGTCCTGATTGAGGTACTCGACGTCGAGCACCCAGAACCGTCCTGTGCCGAGCTTCGTCGTCTTCGGATCGGAGATCGATCGCAGGATCTGACGGCTGCGGATGCGATCGCCGATGCGCACCGGGTCGTAGAACGTGTTCGTGTTGTCCGAAATGATCGCCTCCGGGAGGCCGAGTTGGTCCTTCAGGTCGAAGTGAGCCTGGAGCGGCACCGCCGGTTCGGTGCGCCCCGGCGACCAGTGGTGCGGTCGAAACCAGACCGACATCATCGTCGGCGGCGCGATCGGCCCGCCGGTCAGTTGCTCGGCCACCGCCTCATCCCAGAAGAGCGGGTTGCCGTTCTCGACCGATGCGCAGGTCGTCCAGATGTAGCCGTGCTCGACGGGGAACCCGCCCTCTTCTTCGTATTGGGCGACCCCGACGAGGTCGGTGACATCGTCGGGGATCGGTTGCAGATCGGTCATGCGATGACTCCCTCGGTGAGCAATGCGTCAATCTCGCTTGCAGCGAAGCCGGCCGCGGCGAGGACAGCGGTGGTGTGTGTCGTCGACATGTCGGGAACCGGCAGTCCGGTCGCGGGCAACTGGCCGGCGAGCACGCTCGCCACTTGCCGGAATCCGCCGTCGGTCGGGTGCTCTACGTCGACGAACCCGCCGCGAGCGAGGAACTGCGGATCGGCTGTGACCTCGGCGATGTCATTGACCGCCGAGACACAGGTGTCGGCCGGACCGAGCTCGGCGACCCACTCGTCGCGGGGCCTGCGGGCGAACGCGTTTCGGAAATCAGCGCGCATCGCGTCGACGGCATCGTCGTCGTATTGGCGGCCGATCCACTGTTCGCATTCGAGCGCTCGGCAAAGGTTGTCGAAGAAGCGGCCCTCGATCGCTCCCACCGCCAGCCACCGGTCGTCGGCGGCCTCGTACACGTCGTACCAGGCGTACTTGCCCGTGAGCAGTCCATGCCGAGGGCCGGGTTCGACTCCGGTGGCGAAGTGCTCGTCGATCGCGAGGGACATCAGCGAGAGCGTGCCGTCTGCGACCGAGACATCGAGATGCGCGCCCGTACCGCTCGTCGCCCGGCCGACGAGCGCGGCGCAGATCGACGCAACTGCGTGCAGTCCCCCGGCCGCGCTGTCGGCGACGGTTGCGCCCGGCAGCGCCGGACCGCCGTCCGCGTTGGTGCCGGAGCAGTGGAGATACCCGCCGACCGCCAAGTAATTGAGGTCGTGGCCGGCCCATTCGGCGCGCGGGCCGTCTTGGCCATAACCGGTGGTCGAGCAGTAGACGATGCCCGGATTCACCGCCTGGACCGCTGCGTAGCCGATCTCCAGCCGGTCGACGACGCCGGGCCGGAAACTCTCGATGACGACGTCGGCCGCCGCGGCCAATCGGATGAACACATCGCGACCTGAGTCGGATTTGAGGTCGATCAGTGCGCGGCGCATGCCGCGGTGCGCGCCGTATGCGTAGGCGGGTGGTGTGATCTGGACTCCACCGTCGCGGGGGAGCGGCCCGACCTTCACCACATCCGCGCCGTAGTCGGCGAGCCAGCGCGAGGCGCGCGCGGCGGGGCCGACGCTCGAGAGGTCCAGCACGGTGATGCCCGCGAGGGGGCCGGAAGCGGTAGCGGCGGTCGTCAAGTGTCAGAACGCCTTGGGCAGACCGAGGCCGCGTCGCGAGATGATGTTCTTCTGCACTTCCGACGTGCCGCCGCCGATCGTGTCGAGCACCGTGTAGCGGTACGTCGACTCGGCCCTGCCCTCCATCGGCGCCTCGGGTGTCTGCGCGGTACCACTCACGAACCACACAGCCATCGGCGTCGCGACGTTCTTCAGCGAATGCTCGCCCAGCGCCTGGACGCGAATGTCGGGCTGGTTCTTGATCGATTCGTAGACCGG
>JASJHI010000003.1:0-3582 GCA_033791105.1 Acidimicrobiia bacterium
TTCGCCACGCTCGACGTCGCATCGGTCGCGCCGCTCCCCTTGGCTTCGACTTTCTACGTGCCCGTTCCGGGGTTATGCGCTTACGTCGGGGTGCGAACAACACGGGGGGGCGCGGGGGCGACGGTGACTGCGTCGATCGAACGCTCAGGCCCTCGCGTCATCGACGTCCAGGCGGCGATGGCTGCCGCCGCGGCGGGGCGACAGTTCGACGTGGTGGCCCACGATCCACAATCAGACACCGCGACACGAACGGACTGCGATGGCGACTGAGTTCCTGATGCCCAAGCTCGGCCTCACCATGGAGGAGGGCACGATCACCGAGTGGCTCGTCGAGGACGGTGTGACGGTCGGGCAAGGCACGGCCGTGCTGCGCATCGAGACCGACAAGACCGAGACCGACGTCGAGGCCTCGGCCGCGGGGCGTCTGCACACGATCGCGGCGGTCGGCGACACGTTTGCCTGCGGCGAGCAGATCGGCTGGTTCCTCGCCGACGGCGAGGAGGCGCCGAGCACTCCTGCCCTCGCCGGTCCCACCACGACACCCACGCCCACGACTGCACCACCGTCGGCCGGCCCGAGCGCCCGCACCGACACGGCCGCAGCGGCCGCGTCCGCCTCGACCGGGCGCCTGCTCGCCTCCCCGAACGCACGGCGTGTCGCCGCCGAACGCGGTCTCGATCTACGCGCGGTCCGGGGCACCGGGCCCGGTGGCCGGATCGTCTCAGAGGACCTCGAGGGCATTGGTTCTGCCAGCTCCGCGGTGCCCCCCGCCCCGAGCCGATCCGGTGATCGACCGGCGCTCGCGCGGTCGGCTCACGGCGCGGCAGGCGTGCCGGCAACGGCGGCGGCGCGGCAGTTGGCCGACCTCCTCGGCGTCGACCTGTCGACGATCGATCCCGACCCGCTCGACAGGCGGGTCACCCGCGAGGCGGTGGCGCTCCATGTACGAACGCTGCTCGCCGCGTCTGCGTCCACGGTGCAAGCCGCCCCGGCGGTCCTTCCGGCGGCGCTCCAGACTCCCACCGAGGTGATCCCGCTCTCGGGGATGCGCGGCACGATCGCCAAGCGGATGCACGGCTCTCTGATGGCGATGGCGCAGCTCACCTTGACGATGGAGGCCGACCTCGACGCGGTCGTCGCCGACCGCGAGGCACGCAAGTCCGAAGGCCCGCCGCCGACGTACACCGACTACATCATCGCAGCGGTCGCACGGGCGCTCGGCGATCATCCGATCGTCAACTCGCAGATCACCGACGATGGTGTGGCCCTCCTCCCGAACGCCCACGTCGGGATGGCGGTCGCGCTCGACGGCGGTCTGATCGTTCCCGTGATCCGCGACACCGCGAGCCGCGATCTCGCCGACCTGACGGCCGAGTCGAAGCGTCTGGCCGGCGCCGCCCGCGCGGGTTCACTCCAGCTCGCCGAGCTCGAGGGCGGCACGATCTCCGTCAGCACGCTCGGCATGTTCGGCGTCGACATGTTCACGCCCGTGATCAACCCTCCGAACACCGCGATCCTCGGCGTCGGTCGTCTGCGCGACGACGTCGTTCTCGACGCCGATGGCAACGTCGGCACCACCAAGCGGTTGACGCTGAGCCTCACCTGGGATCACCGTGCGTTCGACGGAGCCCCCGCGGCAGCGTTCTGCCAGGCGGTCGCCGCGCTCCTGAACGATCCGCCGGCACTCGACAAGAGGACCGCAGGCACAGCATGATCGACTACGGCGAACTGTTCCACCTCGGTGTGCTCGTGCCCGACCTCGATGCAGCAATGGACGAGATGGGCGAGAGCCTGGGTCTCGTGTGGGCAGAGCCGCAGGTGATCGACGCACAGTCGCTGTGGACACCCGACGGGGGTCTGCAGGCACTCGAGTTGAAGTTCACGTATTCGGCCGAGGGCCCCCAACACGTCGAACTACTCGAGGGCCCGCCCGGTTCGTTCTGGGACGGACGCGAACATCCCGGCGCCCACCACGTCGGGCTCTGGGCCGATGACGTCGCCGCCGAGACCGACCGGCTGATCTCGACCGGTTGGAGCCTCGCCGGTGCGCAGGCCGATCCCGGGGACGGCGCCGGCTACGGCAGGTTCAGCTACGTCCAACCACCATCCGGACTGATCGTCGAGTTCGTCGACCGCACGTTGACGGGGTTCTTCTCGAACTGGTGGGGAGCCGCTCTCGCCTGACGCTCCGTCCGGCTCCGAGTCGACGGGCCGCGTTTGTTACCGTCCATTCACCAATCCGGCACCAAGCGTTTCGAGAAGAGGGGGCATCGATGGGATTGCTCGACGGCCGCGTCGCATGCATCACCGGCGGCACACGGGGTATCGGTAGGGCCACCGCCGAAGCATTCCTGCGCGAGGGAGCGAAGGTCGTCATCAACGGCCGCTCGCCCGAGAAGGGCGCTGAGGCGCTCGCTGAGATGGACGGCGGCGATGACGTTCACTTCATTGCAGCCGACGTCACGAGCCGCGAGAGTTGCGAGGCGATCGTCAACGGCACCGTCGATCACTTCGGCCGGATCGACATCTTGTTCGCCAATGCGGGTGGTGCGGCGAACCACGCACCCGTCGTCGATCTCACCGACGACTCGATGGATGCAGCGTTGAAGTGGAACTTCTGGCACACCTTCTGGACGATGCAGACGGCCCTCAAGCACATGATCCCGCAACAGTCGGGCCGGATCATCACGATGAGTTCGGTCGAGGGCAAGGTCGGCAAACCGGCGATCTCGATCTACGTCGCCGCGAAGCACGCCATCAATGGCCTCACGAAGTCGGCAGCCCAGGAGGTCGGGACACTCGGCATCACGATCAACTCGGTGTGCCCCGGGGCGATCGAGACCGATGTGATGAAGGCGGAGGGTCCTGGCGCCGCCGCGGCGATGGGGACCGACTACGAGGGTCTGCTCGCGATGTTCGCGCAGGAGTCGGCGATCAAACGCCTCAACGAGGTCACCGACGTGGCTGAGGTTTGTGTCCTGCTCGCATCGGATGCAGGGGCCGGTATCACCGGCTCGATGATCTCGATCGACGGCGGCACCGCGCCGTACTGATTCAACGGACTGACGAGAAACGAACGAACGGAGACGGATCGATGGGGACGTTGGACGGCAGGGTCGCCTGCATTACGGGCGGCACACGGAGCATCGGGCGGGGTATGGCCGAGGCATTCCTCGCGGAGGGCGCGAAGGTCGTTGTCAACGGGCGAAACGCCGAGAAGGGCGCGCGTTGCCTTGTGGAGATGGACGCGGGCGACGACGCCGACTTCTTCGCCGGCGACTCGACCACGCAAGCAGCCGTCGAAGGTTTGATCGACTTCACGATCGAGCGCTACGGCCAGTTGGACATCTGCTGTCTCAACTCGGGTGGCGTGCAGATGACCGCACCGGTCGCCCAGATGACCGATGAGGAGTGGCAGCTCGAGCTCGACTGGAACCTCAACCACGTGTTCTGGGGAATGCGTCGCGCGCTCCAGCACATGATCCCCCGCGAGTCCGGCCGGGTGATCGTGACGTCGTCGGTCGAGGGCACGCTCGGCATGCCGGGCATCCCCGGCTACTCGGCGACGAAGCACGCGGTCAA
>JASJHI010000004.1:0-6101 GCA_033791105.1 Acidimicrobiia bacterium
CGCGGATGATGAGCGCAACCCTGATCCTCGGACAGCCAGACGCATGAGCGGCGAACCGCACCTGCCGACTCGGCCCGCACGGCGGACCGTGGAGACCGAGGAGTTCTGGGATGGCTGCGCCGACGGGCGGCTCCTGCTGCCGCAATGCGACGAGTGTGGCGACTCCTTCTGGTACCCGCGTCTCGTGTGTCCGTTCTGCGGGTCCCAGTCCGTGCACTACGCCGAGTCGAGCGGGCTCGGGACCGTGTACAGCTTCACCGTGATCCGCCGGGGTTCCGGGCCCTTCCGCGAGCGGGCTCCGTACGTGCTTGCAATGATCCAGCTCGACGACGGTCCGATCATGATGAGCAATGTCGTGGGAGCGGACCCCCAGAACATCGCGATCGACATGCCGGTGCAGGTGATCTTCGAGCGGGCGGGAGATGACGGCGAGGACGCGATCCCCCGCTTTGTCCCGCGTCAGTGAACGCGTTTGCCTCGAGCGCGAGAGGATCGTCGGAACTCTGTCGTCTACCCGGAGGGCCGCCGCTAGCATCGCTGTCTGCGCCCAGATAGCTCAGATGGCAGAGCAACGCATTCGTAATGCGTAGGTCGCGAGTTCGATTCTCGCTCTGGGCTCCACGAATCGCTCATGCCTGGCGATGCCCGATCTGCCAGCTCCCTGGCCGGTGACGTCGGCGTCGACCAGGCCGACGCTCGCGGTGGCAGACGGTGCCGATTCTGGCTAGAGGCCGCCGCATCGGTTCGCTATCGTCCACGGTGAGGACGCTGGGATGGCCATGTCCTCAATCTCGAGAAGGAGACCGCAATGTCGTATGACATGGAAGAAGGCTCCGGCTACAGCAGTTGGGCTGTGGGGTGGGCCGGGTTCGCTGGTGTGATGCTGGTCGTCCTCGGTGTGTTCGACATCATCCAGGGCCTCGTCGCAGTCATCAACGACGAGTTCTACGTCGTGACACAGGAGTGGGTGTTCGAGTTCGATGTCACCGCCTGGGGCTGGATCCATATGATCCTCGGCGTCGTGTTGATCGCGTCGGGCATCGGCATTTTCTCTGGCAACGTCGCCGCCCGCACCGTCGGTGTCATCGTCGCCGCCGTGGCGATGATCGCCAACTTCGCGTGGCTGCCCTACTACCCGGTGTGGTCGATCATCCTGATCGCCATCAGCATCGCCATCATCTGGGCGCTCACCGCCCACGGACGCGATATCGCCAGCTGAGCCACCGGACGAGATTCCGACTACACAAGGAGAACCGAACATGAGCGAACAGAATCTGGCGTTGTACGTGGCTGCCTATGCAGACGCGGACGCGGCCAAGCAAGACTTCGATGCACTCAAGGCGGCCGAGGGCGCCGACCTCGATGTCGTCGGAGCCGTCGTCATGAGCCGTGACGCCGACGGCAAAGTCGACGTGCTCGAGGCGGGCGACGAGAACGTGGCGGCCGGCGCGTGGATCGGTGGAGGGATTGGCCTCGTCGTCGGTCTCTTCGCCCCGCCGCTGCTCGCCGCGACCGCGATCGGCGCCGGCATCGGTGCCGTGCTCGGGCACTTCACCAAGAAGCACGAGGAGAAGGAACTGGGCGCCGATCTCGACGAGTATTTCCCGCCGAACTCATCGGCCGTCGTGGTTGTCGTCGACAACAAATACCTCGACCGCGTCGGGGCCGCCCTGACCAAGGCGGACAAGAACGTCAGCAAGGCGATCGATCAGGACGACTACGACAAGCTGTCCAAGGCGATCTCCGACTCCCAGAAGGACGTCGACGACGCCATCGACTCCTGACGCTCCCCGCTGACGACCGCCGCCCGGCAACCCGAATTCGCCGGGCGGCGGTCGCTCGGGCTACGCAGTCTCCGTCCTCGACGCTTTGTCCTGCGACTCTCCGACGCAGCGTGGCCACGAAGATGGTCGGCATCTCGCCTGTCAACCGGACGGAGGCATCCCGACACCGGCCGCCGACGACTGGCTGTTCAGCTCTCTCGCCGGCTCTCGACGCGACTCGATCGCGCGTACGCGTGCTTCTTCATTCGGGCATCGAGGAATGTGCTGATGATCGAGATGCCCAAGACGATGTAGGCCACCGAGACCAACTTCGCGATGTCTGTGTCGGGCGTGAGGTCGCCGAAGCCGACCGTCGTGACGGTGACCACGCAGAAGTAGAACGAGTCGACCATGCTCCAGTCCTCGAGCAGGCTGAAGATCACCGTGCCGGTGGCGACCAGGAACACCGCACTGGCCGCCAGCACCTTGTAGGTGTGACGTTGGAAGTCGGGGTCCTTGGCGAGGTCGGTCTTGTCGGTCATGGCCTCATTGTCGTCAACGCGTGGCGGCTGCGGGGACCTCCGATCGGTGTCAGGGTTCAGGACGTTGCTGCGATGGTCGCCGACGTTCGGTCGCGGGTCACCGTCACGAGTACCACCGCCAACGCGATAGCGGTGCCGAGGAGCGTGGACTCGATGCGCTGCCAGCCCGACGAGAACGTGTCCTCCTGGAGGATGCGCTCGGAGAAGAGCAGCACGCACGTCGTGAAGATCGTCGACACCGTGTAGCTGACGTTCTTGAACGCGATCATCCCGAACCCGGCCAGCAGAAAGGTGATCAGCATCGCCGTGGTGCCGGTGTCGAGCCATTGCACGATCACCATCCCGACCAGCACCCCGACGATCGTGCCGATCGTGCGCCGAAGACCGGTCGACCAGGTCTGGCGGGCGGGCATCTGGAGCACGAGGACCACCGTGAGCACCGCCCACACCGGGTGGTCCTCGAACAAGAGATACCCCGATGCCGTGGCGGCGCCGACCGCGACGGCCCGGATCAACGCGAACACGCCGACGTCCGATCGGACGACCTCGCCCACCGCGCTCGCATCGACCCCGGTCTGGACCGAGTGGCCCGCCGAGTCGTCGCGCGGCTCACCGTCGGAAGGGACCTCGCCGCCGGCGGCGGGCGGGGCCTCACCGTCTCCGGTCCAGCGACCCCCCGCGAGGGAGACAGCCGTCGAGATCACCCCGCCGGCGACGAACGCCAACGCCATCTCGAGCGGTGACAGGTCGGTCGGCCCGACCATCAGCGTGACGACGGCGAGCAACACCAGGAACTGCCCCTCCCCGGCCGCCCTCGACCCCCAGCCGGCAGCGAGCGTGCCGAGATATGTGACCGCTGTCGCGACCAGCGTCACCCACCATGTGCTGTCGCCGCTCCACGACAGCAGCCCGATCACGACCGCGCCGATCGTCACGAATCGGGCGCGCACGGCCAGGCGTTCGTGCACCGAGTCGGGTTCGTCGAGCGCGCCGAGGAAAAGCGCACACAGTCCGGCGAGCAAGCCGGCCGGCCCGAGAATCCCGACGAAGACGATGGTCAGGAGGATCCCGAGGGTCCCGATCAGACCCCGCTTGACATCGATCGCACTCCAATTCACGGCTGCGCCGATGTTATGACAGTCCGCCTACATGCACGACCAGGGAGCCGATTTCGCGTCCGCGAGTCAGGTCCGCGCCACCGCGCCGATCAGATCGCAGCTACGACGCGAGCAGGTGTGGAATCGCCACTCGACCCCACCAGGGCAAGCCACTCCGGGTAGCTGCTCGACTGACCGAACTCGGCCGCGAAGTGTTCCAGGCACGAGCCGTCGGCGGCGAGCGCCTGCCACGCCGTGACAATGGCGTGTTCGCGGCTCACCGTCGGCCCGAACGCAGCGAACGCGAACGTCCACGCCTCGATGCCCCCCACCGTGATGGCCGCAACTTCCGTATCACATCCCGCTCCGATCACTCCACGCTCACCGTCGGACGGCACGATCTCGTCGCCGTCCACGGAGAACCGCCGCTTGGTCACGATCTTGCAGACGTCGTGCCACGGCACCTCGCCACCGATGTCGGCGACGCCTTCAGCAGGACTCCACTTCCGCCACATCTGGAGTCGACCGGCGAGACCGGCACCCAGCACGAGAAGTTCCCCGACCTCCTGGCGGACCTTGAGCTCCAGCGTCTCACGAAACCGAAGCTTCACGCCTCTGTCGCACCGACCGTCCATCCGATACGTGTCGCATCGCTCCTCGACCGCACCCGTCGTCCCGCCACGCGTGAACCAGGCCTCAACGTTGGTCGGCAGATGCCCCTCAGCGATCCAGCGCAGCTCGGTGGTGTCATCGACCAGCACGCCCCTCGCCCCGGGATCCGCGTCAAGGTCGTCGCCCCGAGCTACCGTTCCGATCTGCGATCCCTGGTCAGCGATTGTCACCTCAACTCCCAACAATCGCATCCTACGTGTCGCGCGTCTACACACCAAGGGAGTTCGCCCCTCCGACACGTTGACCGGTCAAGCGATCACAGCGAGAGCGCTCAGGTCGCAGCCCGAATCGTCGGCGAGTTTCAGCGCGGACAGGTCGCAGTCCGGCTCGTCGGTGGATGTCGGCCCTGGCCGGTCCCGGTTCACGAGGAAATGAGCCGGTTTCGGATAGCCAGTCATTGTCATCGCGTCTACCGTTCGGACCAAGCGTCGCTCCTCGCGGCAAACATGAGAGTGGAAGACTCAATTGACGTACGAGACGACCGAATCGGACGACAACACCTTCTCGGAGCGGCGCGGTCTGCTCGCCGGGCGCTCTTTGTCGACGCCCCGTCGCGACGAGATCATCCGGACTCACTCGGGATCATCACTCCGGCGTCTGAAGCTTGCGGAGTGGCGAGCTGGCAGGCCGGACAATGGGACCGGTGCGGGCGCCGTTCATCGTGGTGCAATCAACGTGAGTGGAGTGCCAGATGGCCAATGAGGCGCAGCCGGACGCCACCGCGTCATTGCGGGACGGCGACGAGGAGTCCCAGGAAGTCGACACCGACGACATCGACGCGATCACGACCGACGACGCCGACGACCCGGTCGCGACCGACGACGACACCGGAGAGACGGAGAGCGTGTCGGCGATCACCACCGAGGACTCGACCGCCGAACTCGTACGGCTACGAGCCGAGTACGAGGTGCTCCAGCAGCGACTGGACGCGGCCACCAAGCCGAAGCGGATTCATCGCCCGTCCCGGCATTGGGTGTCGATCGTCTGTGTGGTGCTCGGAGGTCTCTTGCTGCCACTCACGGTGCTGGTCCGCTGGACGAGCAACACGGTGCTCGACACCGACTCCTACGTGGAGACGGTGGCACCCCTCGCTCAGAACGAGGACATCCAGGAGGCGCTCTCGTTCCGCGTCAGCGTGATCATCCTCGACGCGATCGACTTCCGCCAGCAGGCCGAGGACGCACTCCCCTCACGTGCGGGGTTCCTCGCCGCGCCGATCGAGTCGGGTGTCAGGATTCTGGTCCAGGACGTCGTCGACGAGCTGGTGTCGACGCAGGCGTTCGAGCGTCTCTGGGAGGACGTCAACCGGCTCGGGCACGAAAACGTGGTCGCCGTCTTGACCGGTGAGGGCAACGACACGCTCGACACGGCGAACGGCAAAGTGGTGGTGCGGCTCGGCCCGATCACCGAAGAGGTACTCAACCGTCTCGACGAGATCCTGGGGACCGATCTCAAGAACGCGATTCCCGACGAGCGCCTGGACGGCGAGTTCGTGCTGGTCGAGTCCGACGAGCTGGCCAACCTCCAGGACGAGATCAGCCTGTTCGACCGGCTGTCTTGGCTGATCCCGATACTGACGATCGCGCTGCTCGCCGCGTCGGTGATCATCTCCCGGCCACGGCGCCTCGCGTTCGGTCGGCTGGGCATCGCCATCGTCGTTCCGATGACGATCTCACTGCTGCTCTACGACTGGATCCGGAGTCAGTATGTGGGTGCGCTCCCCGACGACACCCACAATCCCGACGCGGCCGCTGCGTTCTTCGACATCACGACACGGTTCGTGCCCCGCGATATGCGTGTGCTGCTGGTGCTCGGCATCGTCATCCTCTTCCTCACCTGGCTGTTCGGCCCCACCGGCTGGGCCGGGCGCGCCCGTGTCTGGTGGGACACGATCGTCGACAGCGTTGGCGACACGAGCGAGGATCGCGACGTCGGCGCCGTGCCGAGATGGGTTGCCGACAACGAGCGAACGCTGTTTGCCTTCGTGGTCGCGCTCGGGGCGCTGACGCTGCTGGTGTGGACACGCC
>JASJHI010000005.1:0-2638 GCA_033791105.1 Acidimicrobiia bacterium
GGCCGGCAGGGTCGATGAGCTGACTCGGTCGCTGCGGCGGGTACGTGCCGCTCAACTCGATCAGGTCTACGCCACGATCGCCGCGAAGGCTCATCTCGATCGCGGGTACCGGTCGGCGACCGACTGGTTGACGGTCACGTCCAGCGAAGCCTGGGGTCAGTGCCGACTCACAGTGCACCTCGCCGAACGCATCCAACACATGCCGCACGTGAAGGCCGCGTTCACTTCAGGTGATCTGGCCGAGTCTGCCCTGCGTCTGCTGGCCGATACCTGGTCCGACACCAATGCCGCCGCGTTTTCCCGTGACGAACACATGCTGCTCGGATGGGCGCTACGGCTGGCGCACCGCGACCTGCGCATGCTGCTCGACACCTGGAAACGCCACGCCGACACCGAAGGCGAAGCGGCCGCCGACGACGAGAAGTTCCAATCCCGCAACCTCACGATCACCCAGCAACACGACGGCACCGGACGCATCGACGGCGTCCTCGACCCCGAAGGGCTCGCACTCGTCCGCTCCGCGATCGGCTCGCTTTCTGGCCGCGCCGACGACGACCAGCGCACCCCCGGACAGCGACGAGCGGACGCCCTCGTCGCGATGGCCCGCAGCGCCGCCAACCAACAGCAGCCCATACCTGGCACCAAGCGGTCGCGACCGAAGGTGATCGCCACGATCGCGTACCACGACCTGCTCACCGGCAGCGCCGGCGGCAGCCTCGATACCAACGGTGGCCGCACGGTCGTGTCCACCGAGGCGATCCGACGCCTCGCCTGCGACGCCGGCATCCACCGACTCATCCACGCGCCCGACGGCACGGTGCTCGACTACGGCCGCCAGACCCGAGCTGTCTCCGACAGCCTCTACGACCAGCTCGTCGCCCGCGACCACGGCTGTCGCCTTCCGGGCTGCCCCGTCGGTCCAGCAGCCTGCGACGCCCACCACGCCATCCACTGGTCCGATCTCGGCGAAACCGAACCGGACAACCTCATCTTGACCTGCTGGTACCACCACCACATGGTCCACGAGCAGCACTGGCGAATCGAGCCCCTCGGGGCCGGCCACTTCAACCTCATCGAACCCGACGGGCAGACGCACGAGCTACGCCCGCCGATGGTGGCCCTCGTCCTCCCGGCCAGCTGATCAGGACCTCCGCCGATCGTCCACCGACCGGCTCCCCGAGGCGTGACAGGCGCATAGGATCCGTCCATGCCACTGACCGGAGAATACGAACCGACACCGTCCGACTGGGTGCGCGAGCAAGTGGAGACCTATGAGCGCACGAACGGCGCCGAGGCGAACACGCTGCTCGACACCGGTATTCCGATCGTCATCATCACGACTCGTGGCAAGAACTCGGGCAAGCTCCGCAAGTTCGCGCTGATGCGCGTCGAATACGAGGGCGAGTACGCACTCGTCGCCTCGATGGGCGGTGCGCCGCAGAACCCGAGCTGGTACCACAACATCGTCGCCGAGCCGCTCGTGATGATTCAGGACGGTCCAGCTCCGGGCGACTTCGCGACCGAGATCGTGGAGGGTGACGAACGACAGGAATGGTGGGAGCGCGCGGCCGCAGTGTTCCCGACCTACGACAAGTACGCCGCCAAGACCGACCGCCGGATCCCGGTGTTTGTCGCTCGGCCGGCCACCTGACACATCGTCGGCCTTGACCCAGCCGACCGCCAGGCGTTCAATAGAAGGGACGACCGCTGGGGGTGGTTGAGATGGCGTGGAATCTCGCGGGGACCTTGTACGAGAACTGCTCGTGCGACGCGATCTGTCCGTGCACGTGGTCGAACCTGGCCCGACGGGCGACGAACGACGACTGCCGAGGGGTGCTGCTGTTCGAGATCGACGCCGGCGGCATCGGTGAGATCGACATGTCCGGAACGACGTGTGCACTCGTGATCCAGGCCCCGGCACTGATGACGGACGGCAATCTCAAGATCGGCGTGATCATCGGCGACGACGCGTCCGATGAGCAGGCCGACGGGCTCAGCCAGGTCTTCTCCGGGAGTTTGGGTGGTCCACTCGGCGAAATGGGCCCGATGATCGGGGAGTTCCTCGGCGTCGAACGGCTGCCGGTCTCGGTCAGTCACGATGGTCACCGCCACCACATCACGATCGGCGACGTCATCGACTACGACCTCGTGGAGGAGCTGTCCCCCGAGGGCAAACAGGTCGAGCTGACCAACATTGTGATCCACGCGGCCGGCCCGACGCTCGGGCTCGCGCAAGCCAACGCCGTCTCGAACAGCCCGTTCGGAATCACCTGGAGCGGGGACGGCCTCGCAGGCTTCTCGAACGGCTTCTCCTGGGCGGCCTGACCCGTCCTCCTGCGTCCGATGGCTACGACGGCCGAGCGCACGACCTCCCGCACGACCTCGTCGACAACGCTCGTCATCCTCGCCACCGCAATCGCCGCCTGGATCGCGACGATCGCTTGGATCCGCGTCGACGACATGTCTGCGATGCCGGGCACGATGGGCATGGGCCTCGCCACCTTCACGGTGATGTGGGGACTGATGATGACAGCGATGATGCTGCCGTCGGTCGATCCGTTCATCCGCATGTACGAGATGACCGTGTCCACTCACCGGACCCGGCGGCTCGTCGCCCTCGGGGGTGGCTACGTCGTCG
>JASJHI010000006.1:0-4220 GCA_033791105.1 Acidimicrobiia bacterium
CACTCGTCCGGCACGCGCTTGAGCTTCCCGTGGAACGAGACTGACGCCGCTCAGAGCAACCCGCCAGCCAGGAAGCAGGTGCAGGCCGGGCGAGCCGGAGCATCACGGACGGCAGAGCGAACCGCATCGGCCAGCCACGCGTACCGTGTGGCGATCGGCTCGATGAGAACCTCGCCACTGCCTATCGGATCGAACGGATCGGCCTCGGCCCTGTCGCGGACACCGGCCTCTCGTTCGTTGTTCAGGTAGGCGCGGATTCTGTTCATCTCCCCGTCGACTGGGTGGATCGGACCCGTTGTTGGCGTCCCGGTTGGCGTCCTGGGTTCCAAATCCGCCAGGGAGAACTAGATCCTCTGCCTATCTGCCAGCATCTTTGTTGGAGCCGGGTGCGAGAATCGCCGCACTTCCATGCGTGACGATGACCGAGGAAGAGGCCGCTGCGATCATGGCCGAGCGTGACGCGATGTTGCAGCACGACTGATCGGCCGCGAGCCAGCCGATAGGTGGCGCTTCGGATTCTGAGCGGAGGCAGAGATCGCCCCCGTCGGCGTCTACTGCCCGAGCATCCCACCCATGCCGGCCGCAGCCCCGGCCGACTCCTGCACCGCGTGGGTGTAGTACCGCCACGTGGTCGCTGGGGTCGAGTGCCCGAGGAGTTGCGCGACTCGTGCCGGTGATTCGCCTTCATAGGCGAGTAGCGACGCAACCGAGTGCCGCAGTGCGTTCGGGCCGACAACGGGAACGTCCGCCGCTTCACAGATGCGCTTGAGATCACGCCGAACATTCGACGCGTCGAGCAACGTCCCGGTTGGGGAGGGGAACATCAATTCCGTCTGCGGCCACGACGCTGCGGCAAGCTGGGCCTCGAGTATCTTCGCCCGCTGCTCGTGAAGCATCTCGACTGCGAATGACGGCAGATCGATCATTCGCCGACTGCGGCTGGTCTTGAGGGCGTCGACGACCTCGTAGCGACCCGGGCCGACCTTGCGACGCGATCGACGAATTTCCAGTCGGCCGCCGTCAAGGTCGACCGCGTCCCAGCACAGCGCGGCCAGCTCTGATGGACGTGCACCGATGACGAGCCCGAGACGGACGTAGTTGCCGATCCAGTGCTCGCCTGCGGCCTCGTAGAGCTTCGCGGCCTCCACCGCCGTCAGCGCGACTGTCGTGCTGTCTCTTGCCCTCCCAAAGGTTGCAGTGTCGAGCCTCATCGCCGGGTTGCGCCCGATCAGCTCGAGTCGCTCCGCGTAGTCGAGCACGCGGCGCAGCATGGCGAGGATACGCCGTGCCGAGAGTTTGCTCAGTGGCAACAGTTCGCCGTTGCTGTCGCGCCGGCCGTACGCCCCGTCCGCGATGTGGCCCATGCCTTCCTCCACACGGGCAACGTTCAGCGAGCGAAGACGCACTGCGCCGAACTCGCGCTCCAGCAACCCGAGAGCCCAGTCGTCGTTCTCGGCGGTCGCCTGCGCTCGCCCTATGCCGGCCCGCATTCGCCGCCAGCGGGTCGAGAGGTCGTCGAAGGTGGCATTGCCGTCCGGTACGGCCTCGCCGCGTCTCCGGTGCCCGCGCAGCGCCTCGAGCTTGGCCTCGACCTCGACGCGGGTTCCGCCGGTGACCTTGCGGCGCTTGCCGACAACGAATATCTGCCCGACCCAGCGGTCGCGGCCGACCTTGGTGATGCTCATTACCTTCGCCGACGAGCGGCCTTCGGCCAGTCGCTCAGCTTCGGCCGCGCACTCACGGCGCGTCGGCGCATCGACCTCGTGCTGCTCGCCTTCGATCTCGACCAGACCTCGCCAGCGGGCGTGCTCGCGGTAAACCGTCCCGGCTCCGTTGATCGCTCGCTTCGCCACGGTTCCTCCCGGGGTGCAGTGTGGGGTGCAACACCCGTTTACATCAGTGTACCCTGATTGACGCACGTAGCTGGGCGTTTGTGAGGTTCGGTACAGCTACCAGGACCCTTGAAATGTCTGGGGGACAAGAGGTCGGGAGTTCGAATCTCCCCAGCCCGACGTTACTGAAACCCTTGAGCTGAAAGGGTCTTACGACATACTGATGCGAGGCGACGGTGCTTCTTCGCGTCGTCTCCCCGCGGCGCCCTCAGCGTCACCTTGGGTAGCGGTTCGTTGTCGTCAAAACCCTTCAGACCGTTCGGGTACTTCGGGGCCAGCACCTTGACACCAGACAGATCCGGGTACCCGATCCCGGTCAGTGCCGGTTCGAGGGCGTGTCGCCACTCGTCGTCCAGGTCTCCTCCGCCGACGCCGTGGAGGAACAACAGAATTGGGGCGTTCGACATCCAGTCTCCCGTGTGGTGCTCGGCGATTCGGCAGATGTGAACATACAAGTTCGCGACGATCAGGTTGGTAGTGACGGACCGCTTGGGACGTCCGACAGGGCTCGCCTGCGCGCGATCGAGCAGCGCTCGCCACGCCCGAAGACCAATCAGATCCGCGCTCGCGGAGGATCTCGATATCACGAACGAGACCCGGCACTCCGATCATCGACGAGGTGCCCCAAGATGCTCAGAAGCAGACGGCGAGCAACGTGGCTGAGTGCCGATCGGGGACAACACCCGCCAACGCTCGACGCCGTCTCACATGGGGAACGGCGAACGGACGTCCTCGTCCACGGAGACTGACCGCGCCGGGCGCCACCGGCCCGTCTCACTCGCGGGGCCCCATTCGTACGGTGAGGCATCGGCAATCGGACGCGCCTGAACAAGCCGGATTTGGCGACGCGTTCGCTGACATGTGAATCAACTGCCCGGCGGAAACAATGCGCGATGCTTGCTCGATGAGTCTGATCCGCAAGACCGCCGGAATCTGGGGTCCCATCGGATTCTGCGGCGCCGCCGCCGTGGCCGCCCGACACCAGCCGGGGTACGCCCACATTTCCCACCACGTGAGTGGGTTGGCGGCACGCGGCGAACGCTCGGCGCGGGTCATGATTCCGGGCTTCCTCGTACTCGGCATATCGAGCCTGCTGATGCCCGCACCCAACGTGGCACTGGCTCGCATGGCCCGCGTCGCCGGAACGACGGCAATAGCGGCCGGACTGATCCAAGTCAGCGAACCGCGGTGCCCGCAACCAGGACATGATCCCTCCGCGACATCGTCCGACGTCGGCCACGGCCTCGCCAGCATCGCAACGTTCGTGCTCTGGACCGCAATGCCGTTTGTGGCACGGCGACACAGTGGACCAAGCTGGTATCGCCTCTTCAACGGCGTACTCGGCGTTGCGACCCTCGCCGCGCTCGTCGCAGCGGGCTCCACCGCGCGGGCCGAATCCTCTCACAAGGGTCTCGTCCAACGGGCTTTTCTCGGCGTCGTGTTCGCCTGGCACGTGGCGACCGCCATCGTTACGATCACCAAACCCGCACGGCTCATCGGGAGCAACGCCGACCCAGGGTGCTCGTAACACGACGCCGACGTCAGAATTCGAGAGCGCGAGGACCGAACCGTCCGCTTGACGATCGTCAAGTGGACAGTTCATCGGCCGGGCAACCGCGCGGAATGAAGCGGGACGGTGGCTCGCTCCGATTTGACTGGCGTTTCCGATCGGGTGGGTTGTGGTCCGCACTGTCGCTTGCTTGGGTCCCAACGGTGTGCGCCGAGGTCGAGGAGAGCGGCACGATTCAGTTGGGGGAGCGGTCGAGGACGTTCACGTTCAGCAGCTGACGACGCCGACCGGGACCGGGCACCGAACTACCCGTGGCCGATGGCCTCGAGCACGTTGAGCCGCGACGCGCGGCGGGCGGGCAGTGAGGCAGCGATCAGGCCGGCGATCGTGGCGATCACCACGTAGATCGCGAGTGTGGGGAACGGAACCGCCAGGCGGTCGATGACGGAGTCGGGAATGGCGATGACGGCCAGCCAGCCGAACACGATGCCGATCAGGACGCCGAGCATGGCGCCGAACAGCGACACGACCCCGGCTTCGAGCCGGATCATGCTCCGGGTCTGGCGCCGCGTCATGCCGATCGCCCGCATGAGGCCGATCTCCTGGGTGCGCTCCAGCACCGACAGCGCCATGGTGTTGGTGATACCGAGCAGGGCAATCACAATCGCCAGGAAGAGAAAGACGTTGATGATCACCAGCAACGAATCGAGGTTGCCCTCGACCCGCTGTCGGAACTCGTCGCGGGTCTCGATCTCGAGCTGCGGGAAGGCCTCCGCGAGCGGAGCCAGCGCGGCCTCGGCATCGGCGTCGTCGAAACC
>JASJHI010000007.1:0-6140 GCA_033791105.1 Acidimicrobiia bacterium
AGTCCGACATGGGTCACCTCGTGATCTCGAAGGCGACCGAACTCGACCACGACCACCACGACCATCACGACCACGACGACCACGACGACGACGACCACGATGATCGCGACGACCGCGATGGCAGTGACCACCCCGATGGAAGTGACCGGGACGACGACCGCGGTCGGGTCGATCGTGGGCGCGGGCACGAGCGTGGCGACGACGACGAGGATGACCACGATCACGACCACGACGACGACGACCACGACCACGACCACGACCACCTGTTCGCCATGGGCACCTGGGGGCGAGGCGAGCGACGCCTGCGCGGTCGCGTCCACGTCGCCGGGCGGGTCGTCACGCTCACCGACCCCCGCGGCACGCTCACGGCAGGCGTCTGGCACCACGCCGCGCTGACCCACGACGGCACCACGATGCGCCTCTACCTCGACGGTGCGGAGGTGGCCGCCGCGCCGGCCAGCGGGTCGCTCGAAGTTGCTCGGGGAACGCCCGTCGTGGTCGGGAGCGAGCCCACGGCGGCCCATGGTCGGGAGCCGCAATGGTTCTTCGACGGACTAATCGACGACGTCCGGATCCACGAACGGGCGCTCGATGCCGTGCAGGTCGCCGCGCTCGCCGCACCGGGCAGCCGGTTCCCGGAGCTGTCGCCGCTGCGGATCGGGGCGAGCACCGGTTCGTCGTCGACGGCATCGTCGCCCGCGCTCGCCGGACGGGTCCGTCGACTGCGGGTGTGGGACCACCGTCGCTCCGACGACGAGCTGCGCGCACTGCGCGACCGTGAACTCGCCGGGGACGAGCCGGGAATCGACGTTCTGCTGCCGATCGCGACGGGTTCGGGCACGGTGTTGCAGAACCTGGTCGCCGACGGCGCGCCCGGCACGGTCGTGCCGGGCGATGGCCGGGAGACGGCCTGGCACGTGGTCGATCGCGCCGTGCGGCTCGACGGCGTCGACCAGTTCGTCGCGCTCGGCGAGCCGTTGCCGTCGCCCACCGGCACATTCGAGTTGCTCGCCAGGTTCGACACCGGTCGCGACCAGATCCTGCTCGACGCGTCCGACAGCGACGACCTGCCCTGGTTCGTGATCGATCTCGAAGGTGGCCTGCTGCGCTTCCGGCTCGCCGACGATCTCGCCGGTCCCGACATCGACATGTCCGCGTCGGCGACCGGACCGGCCATCTGGCATCACGTCGTCGCGACATGGAGCTTCGACGACGACGCGCGCACCGCGACGCTCCAGCTGTACGTCGACGACCTCTCGCCGGCGACCGTCACGGTGGACGACGTCGATCGGCGGACCGATCTGCGCGCTCCGTACGTCGGGATGTGCCGCGGGGAAGCGGACCGAATCGACGAGTACGGCGCCGCGGACGGGGAGGTCCGCGAGATCCGAGTGTGGTCAACGGTGCGCGACGCAGCGTCGATCGACCGGTTCCGCAGGATCGCGCTCGAGGGCACCGAGCAGGGCCTCGTGGCCCACCACCGGATCGACGAGGGCGAGGGAGCCCGACTCGGCGACGCGTCCGAGGACCAACGCGATGCGACACTCTCGACGCGACTCCTGCCACGTCCGCACTGGGACCGCCGCCCCGCGAAACTGCTGCGGTTCGGTCCGTCCTACGCGGTGCTCCCGACGAACACGACGCTCGGGCTCGCCGGCGCCGATGCGACGATCGAGGCGTGGGTGCGCCTTCCCGACATCGCGGGTGACCACCCGATCGTCGGCACCTCGGGTCCGGCGATCGTCGACTCCGAGGAGACCTGGTCGCTGCGCGTCGCCGACGGCGTGCTCCATGCGAACGTCGGCGCGACGACGCTGGCCGCCGCCGACCTCACCCTGACCGCGGCGACCTGGCATCACGTCGCGGCGCGTCACCGCGCCGGTGAGCTGACGCTGTGGCTCGACGGGGCGTTGAGCTCCCAGCGGCTCGAGGGCCTCGAGCCGCTGGGTGGCCGCCGGTTCCACGTCGGTCATCGGCGCACCTACGCGGGCGAGGGCGTGTGGAGCGAATCGTCGCTCGGCGGGTTCGTCGACGAGCTACGCCTCTGGTCGGTCGCGCTCGCCGACGAGCGTCTCCAGGTGGTTCGCCCGGTGCGTACGCCGTCGGATGCTGCTGATCTGTGCGCGGTCTGGCGCTTCGACGACCGTGCCGACGATCTCCTCCTCGACCGGGGTCCACGCCATCTCCACCCCACGTTGGTGGTCGACGAGCGTGCAGGCCGACTCGGGCAGGTTGCCGCCGCGAGCCCGCCGATCAGGCTGCATCCCTCGGTCCTGACCATCGACGCCTACAACGACTACCTCGATCTCGGCACTCCCCACGTTCAGGCGAGCGACGGATGGACGCTCGCGTTCTGGTTCCGTCTCGAACACGTCGACGGAACCCACGTCCTGTGCGAACAGGACGGGACCGTCCGCGCGTCGGTGCAGGACGCGTGCTTCCAGATTGACGTTCCCGACGGTGCGTGGGAGGAGATCTTCCTCGTCGCGCCCGGGACATGGACACACGTGGCGGTCGTGCACCGCGACGGCGAACTCCACATCGTGCGCGACGGTGTCGAGATCGGCGAGTCGTACCCGGTCGCGTTCGCCGACGCCGGCGGCGGTGCGCTGCGGTTCGGCGCCCCGCTCGACCTCACCGACTCGACGGACATCCACCTCGGCGGACAGCTCGCGGAGATCGAACTCTGGACAGGGTCGCGCACCACGGACGAGATCTCCGTGTCGCGCCACCATCCGCGTACGGGACGCGAGCCGGGTCTCGCCGCGTGCTGGCGCCTCACCGACGCCGCCCACGACGAGGGGCGGTCCTCCACCCGCGACCTGCGCGACACCTGCGAGCTCGAGCCGGCGGCGGTGGTGACGGGCGGCCTCGAGGACACGCGCACGAAGTGGCGACCCGACCCGCCACCGATCGCCGGCGCGGTCTCGTCGCTGGTCCTGGATGGTCGCGACGACCACATCGTCCTCGGGCCTGCGGAGGATCTCCTCGCCCCGGCGGTGGCGATGGGCGCGCTGTGTGTCGAGGCGTGGTACCGGCATCCCGGACAAGCGGTCCCCGGCCGGTCGTCGGTGTTGGGTTGCACCGGCGCGGACGGCACACCGTGGTTCGGCCTCGTCGACGGCCGTGCCGCATGTGCGGTCGGCGATCAGGAGGTGGCCGCCGACGCGGTTCTCACACCCGGATGGCATCACCTCGTGTGGACGCACGACGCCACGGCTGGACATACCACCATCTACGTGGACGGTGGGTCGGTCATCGAGGCATCCGGCGAGGGATCGACGCTGCAGCCACCGGCCGGCGCGACCGCCCACATAGGGCGTTGTGCAGCCCTCGACGCGGCGACGGGCACGACCGTCGATCACTTCCTCGACGGTGCGCTGGCCGAGGTCGCGATCTGGAGCACCGTCCCCTCCGAAGAACAGCTCCGAACAGTGCGCGCCCATCGTCTCGCGGGAAACGAGGACGGCCTCGTCGCCTACTGGATCTTCGACGATCGCCACCAGGTCACCATCCCGAGCCGGCGCGGCGGGGAAGGCCACCGGTTGGTCCTGACGAGCAACGGTTCGGTCGAACCGCCGCTCTGGGATTCCAGAGACGACCATCCGGTGCTCGTCGACCACCTGGCCAGGACCGCACTGAACTTCGACGGCGAGGCGCAGTACCTCGGCCTGGACGACTTCAACCGGAGTCCGTCGAGCTTCACCGTCGAGGCGTGGGTGAACACCACCCAGAGCGCCACCGAGACGCGACCGCGCCAGGAGTGCCCGATCCTCTGGCGCGGGAGCGAGCCGGACGCGGGGCCCGAGACCGACTTCGAACTGCGGATCACCAGCGGCGGTCACCTCGCGTTCGCGTATCGGCCGGTCGGAAGCGACGGTTTGCACCACCTGCAGGCCGACGACGTGATCCCCATGAACACGCTGGCCCATGTTGCGGTCACCGCCTCAGCGGAAGGCGTGCGGCTGTACATCGACGGTGAGCTCAGTGCCGAGCTGTCGTCGCCTACACCACGGCGATACCGGCGTAAGATCCTGCGCGTCGGCCAGGGTGACGCCGGCGGTTGGATCGAGCGCCATCGCGGCCTGATCCAGGAGCTGCGGATCTGGTCGGAGGCCCGGCCCGGCGCCGACCTCGCCGCTCACCGGTTCGTTCCGCTCGTGCCGGCCGAACATCCCGCCCTGATCGGGTGCTGGCCGCTCTCGGTGGTCGACAACGGTCTCGCTGCGAACGCCGTGCGCCCGGACCAGCCGCTCCTGCTCGGCGGCGCGCCCGGCGACCGGCGGCCAGATGTCGCCGATCTCGTCCGACGACCGACCCCCTTCCTCGACCCGGCCGAGCGGGTGCTGACTACTGGCGGGCTCGTCTCGTCGGATCTCCGGCCACAGCTCTCCATCCCTCCGTTCGACGCCGGTTCCCGGCCTGACCGCAGACAACGGACGATCGAGGTCTGGTTCTGCTGCGATCGTCCGAACGCTGCGGGGCGGCAGATCGTGTACCGGGAAGGCGACGACCACCGGTACCTGTCGATCACGATCGAGAACGGCCACCTGACGTTCGCCGGCGCCAACCTCCCCGACGAGGAGAGCGGCTGGCGGCGCACGACGATCGCCACCGACCTCGTTCGGCCAGGGCAGTGGCACCATGCTGCGCTGTTGCTCGACGGCCGCGCCGATGTGCAGGACAACGGTTTCGCCGCGCTGATCGACGGTCGGCTGATCGACGTCGCGCCGGCCTCCCAGGTGTGGGGTGCGATGTCACCCGTCGTCGTTGGTGGGCTGCGCTTCGAACCAACGGCCGAGGCGTCGATCGTCCCAGCCGGCGGTGCGGCCGTCGAGCGGACCGGCAGCTGGCACGCGACCGAAGCGGGCTCGCTGCACGATCGCAACAAGAGCAAGGGCCAGAAGTCGCTCCGCTTCCCGATCGAGGGGGTCGACGGATTCTGCCGCGTGGCGATCGCGCACCCCGCGGACGATCCGTTGGCTCCCCGACACGCGAGCGACGTCCCGATCGACATCGAGTACGCCGGTGGCACCGTCACGGTTCTCGTCGATCTACGCCGCGGTGGCGGCGCGGTTGCGACCGACCTCGGCGAGTTCGATGGTGTCACCGCGGTCACGGTCCACAACCGTGACACCGACGCGCTGGTCGTCGTCGACGCGGTCGAGGTGGCCGTGCTGCGCTACCACAACGGCGCGCCACCGCCCGATCCGGGGGCGACGGACGTCTCGTTGCTCGAGTCGGAGCAACTGTCCGGTCAGATCAAGGAGGTGAGGGTGTGGGAGCGCGCCCGCGGGCTCGACGAGATTCGGGCATCGCGTTTCGACATCGAAACCGCTGACGCCGCGGAGCGCAACGACCTGCTCTTCCGTTGGCGAACAGCGGACCTCCCCGAATCGGTCACCGCTCCGTTGCGCATCGCTCGGGCGGACGAGCCGCGCGGTGGCGTGCCGCCGACCATCGATCTCGTCGGACTGGCGACCCTGACCGAACTTGCCGCCTCCACCGGCGAGCCGGTAGAGCGGCTGAGCGCGCTCGTCGCGGGACTCCGCCACTCCGGTCGGGGCGACGACCCCACACTGTTCGACCAGCTGTTCAACCCGCCGGGCCTCGCCGACGACCAGCGGTGGTCGTACTTCCCGAGCCGGCCTCGCCGGTGGGTGGTCGAAAGCATCGACGACGAGCACCGGGCGTTCCGCTCGCGGTTGATGGGCGCCCTCCGCGTGTCGTGGGCGGACCTCGCGCGGATGGTCGCCGCGGTCGCGGGTATCGCCGACGTGGCCGGCGTCCACACACTCGACCTCGATGGCCGAGCGTTGACGCTGCTGTACCGGCTGCGGCTGCTCTCGACGGTGACGGAGCTGCCGGTGGCCGACGTGCTCCTGCTCATGCGCCGGCTCGACACGGGAGCGAATGGGGAAGCGCGCGAGCCGGCATGGGTGGTGGCGGAACGTCTGGCGGACCTCACCCTCGACGACGTCGTCACGCTGCGCGAGCGAGCCGCATGGCATCGCGACGCGCGCATCGACGTGGCCGAGTTCGAGTACCTCGTGCACGACGTGCGCGACGGTCGTGTGGCCGTGCCGTTCGAGGAGGGGGCGCTGGTCGATGGCGCCACCCACCTCGTCGTGCAGGTGGCG
>JASJHI010000008.1:0-4058 GCA_033791105.1 Acidimicrobiia bacterium
TTCGGTCAGGCCGGCCATCCTGCGCTCGACGCGATCATCGCGAGCGGCATCACGCTCGTCGCGATCGGGCGGCGGCGGATCGTCGTCGACCCCACCACCACTCTCCGCGGCGCCACTCTCCGCGGCACCGCTCTCCGCGGCACCGGTCTCCGCGGTACCGGTCTCGGCGTGGGTGGAGTCGGTGGATTCGGCCCCGGTGAGCGGGTCGCTCGGCGCGCCTGCGTCGTTCGCCACCGATCGCGACGCGATCCATGCTTCGACCGGCGGGGGTGCCGGCCGGTCGGGCACCTGGCCGTGCGACCACAGCAGCAGCAGCGCGATCGCGTGTTTGCACGGTCGGCGCCTGCTGGCGCAGGTGCACCGGAACCCGACGGCGGCGTGGTCGACGGCCGTCGAGTACGGCTCGGCTGCGGTGCCCCGAAACGACCCCCAGACCGCCTGGGCATCGGCGCCGGTCGCGGCCCATTGCTGCGGCGACGCGATGGCGCGGGCCGCGCTGGCAGCCGCCGGCGACGGCGCGACCGACTCGACCTGCTCGACGGACCACCGTTCGATCACTCAGACGACAGTACCGAGCGGGTGTCGCAAGTTGCGGCGGGCTACACCGCGCCGGCCGCGGACTTCGCGTGATAACTCGATCGGGTGAGCGGGCTCGCCTCGACGTGCGCAATGCCCATCGATTCGCCGACCTGCTTCCAACGAGTGAACTCGGAAGGCGCGGCGTACCGCGCAACCGGCAGATGATGGGAGGTCGGTCGGAGGTATTGGCCAATCGTGACGATGTCGACGCCCACCGAAGCGATGTCGGCGAGGCAACCGAGGATCTCGTCGTCGGTCTCTCCCAAACCGACCATGAACCCGGTCTTGGCCGTGAGACCGGACGTCGCGGCTCGAGCGAGCACCGACAGCGACCGCGCATAGCCGGCGGACGGCCGAACGGCCCGCTGCAGCCGGGCGACGGTCTCGACGTTGTGGTTGAGTACGTCGGGACGGGCAGCGAAGACGAGATCGAGCGACGCGCCGTCGCCCTTCGCATCGGAGATCAACGTCTCGATCCCGGTTCCCGGGCACCGCTCCCGAATCGCGGCCACACAGGCGGCGACGTGACCCATTCCGCCATCCAACAGGTCGTCCCGGGCGACCATCGTGAGCACGGCATGGTCGAGCCCGAGACGGTCGACCGCCTCGGCCACACGACCTGGTTCGTCATCGGGTGGAGCCAGGGGATGGCGCGTATCGACGAGGCAGAACCCGCAGGCCCTGGTGCAGCGCTCGCCGAGCACCATGAACGTGGCGGTGCCGTCGGCCCAGCACTCGGAGAGATTCGGGCAGCCGGCGTCCTCACAGACCGTGACGAGATCGAGTGAACGGATCGTCTGCTTGAGCTGCAGCACCTCCGGCCCGAGCGACACCTTCGGGCGGAGCCAGTCCGGTTTGCGCTGCTCGATCGTCAGACCGCCGGTGACCCCCGCCGCCTCGAGCCGCGCCGCCGAACGAGCCGGCCGGATCGGCGCGCCGGGCCCCTCGCCCCTCGAGAACGCGGTCAGATCGAGCCCGTCGACCGGCTGCGCCCACGCGACGTCCTGACGCTCGAGCGCGCCCGCCGACCATCGTTGTGCGGCAAGGTTCGACACCACCTCGACGACATCCGCCATCGCGACGTCGACCCCCTCCTCGGCCAGCGATGTGACCGGGCGATCGGCGATGCCGCACGGCACGATGTGGTCGCGCAGGTAGCGCATGTCGGTCGACACGTTGAGGGCGAACCCGTGCATCGTGCGGCCGTTCTTGAGTCGCACGCCGATCGCGCAGATCTTGCGCGGCTCGACCGAGGGGTCGTCGACATCGAGCCACACACCTGCGAGTCCGGGCAACCGCCCTGCGCCGGGCAGGCCGAGTTCGGCAAGTGAATCGATGATCAATCCCTCGACGCTGCACACGTGCGCCGCGGCACCGATCCGGTTGTCGACGTTGAGGACCGGATATCCGACGAGTTGGCCGGGACCGTGGTAGGTGATGTCGCCACCGCGCTTGACCGGGACGATCTCGGCATCGACGGAGACCGGATCGCATCGAAGGTTCTCGGCCAGATCGGCTCGGGCGCCGTGGGTGAACACGTGTGGATGCTCGAGCAGCAGGAGGTGCTGCCCGTGACCGTGCTCGAACAGCGCCGTCTGGACCGCGAGCGCTTCGCGGTACGGCACCCTGCCCAGCCAGCGGGCGCGGAGTGGATCCGCGGCCGGCTCGCCGGGCGCGGATTCGAGCATCAGAGCTCCGTCGACCAATCCTTCGTCTCGAGGATCTCCTTGACCCTCTTGAGGAAACCTGCCGCGTAGGCACCGTCGAAGGCGCGGTGGTCCCAGCTCATCGCGAGATTTCCGACCGGGTGGATGGCGATCGCCTCGCCGCCGTCGGAGCCGGTCGTGACGACGGGCTTGCGCACGATCGCGTCCGTGGAGATGATCGCCACCTGCGGTTGGTTGATGATCGGCATCGTGAGCACCGACCCGGCCGAGCCGTTGTTCGAGATCGTGAATGTGCCGCCGGAGATCTCGTCGGGGCTGAGCTTGCGGTTGCGGGCGCGGTTTGCAAGATCGGAGATCTCGGTGGCGATGGCCCCGAGTCGCTTCGAGTCTGCGGCACGGATGACCGGGGCGAGCAGTCCTTCGTAGTCGAGGTCGACCGCGATGCCGAGGTCGATCGCATCGTGGACGATCAGCTCGTCGCCGCCGACGCTGGCGTTCATGTGCGGGAATTCACGAATCCCGTCGACGATCGCCCGTGAGATGAAGGGCAGATAGGTGAGGCTGAAGCCGTTGCGCTGCTTCCAGTCGGCCTTCACCGCGTTGCGGACGACATCGACGTTCGCGAAGTCGACCTCGACGACGCTGAACGCGTGCGGACTGGTCGCCTTGCTCGCAACCATGTGATCGCCTGTGAGCTTGCGGATCTTGGACAGCTTCACCGTCGCGTCACCGTCAGCCGCCGCGACGACCGAGGCGGGCGCTGCGTCCGGGGCTGCGGTTGGCGGTGGGGCCGACGACATTGCAGCGGAGGGAGCGGCCGTCGGTGCCGCTGCGGTCTGTGGGGTGCTGCCGACAGCGTCGATGTGATCGAGCACGTCGTCGCGGGTGATGCGACCGCCGGGACCGGTGCCGGTGATCGCCGCGGGATCGAGGCCATGGTCGCTCACGAGCCGGCGCACGACCGGCGAGAGCAGCCGCGAGTCGCCGTCCGCTGCAGCCGGGGCTGAGCTCACGGGGGCTGGTGCGGGAGCCGGCGCAGGTGGCGGTGCGGGCGCAGGGGTTGGTGCGGGTGCCGCCGCGGCCGCGGGTGTTGGTGCCGCAGCAGGTTCCGGGGCCGGAGGAGTCGCTGCGGCGGGGGCCGCCCCGTCAACGCTGACGATGGCGATGACCACACCGACGTCGACAGTGTCGCCTTCTTCGGCGAGCAATTCGGTGACCACACCGGACACCGGCGACGGCACCTCGGTGTCGACCTTGTCGGTCGAGACCTCGAAGAGTGGCTCATCCTCGGCGATGGCGTCGCCGACATTCTTGAACCATTGCGTGATCGTGCCTTCGGTGACGGTCTCACCGAGTTGAGGGAGCGTGACATCTGCCATGTGTTCAGTCCTTGTCGTGCGTGTCGTGGGCGGAATGTGGCTTCGTCGACTCAGCCGTTGAAGCTTCGGCCCGTGAGGCTCAAGACGGTCTCGCCGAACAGTTCGGTGAGGCTCGGATGGGGTTGGATGAATTCGGCGATCTCGTCGACGGTGGCCTCCCAGTTGACGGCGAGGTATCCGCCGCTCAGCTGTTCGGTGACCCACGGACCCACCATGTGAACACCGAGCACCTGGCCGGCGCTGCCGTCGCTGTTGCGCTTGGCGATGACCTTGACCAGGCCGTCGGTTTCGCCGAGGATCTGGGCCCGGCTGTTGAACTTGAACGGATGTTTGGCTACGACCACATCGTGGCCCGCTTCCTTCGCCTCGGCCTCACCCGGACCGGCCCAAGCGACCTCGGGATGGCAGTAGATCGCCCACGGCACCCGGTCGT
>JASJHI010000009.1:0-2659 GCA_033791105.1 Acidimicrobiia bacterium
CACTTCAACAGACTCCGGGACAACCTCGTTGATCCCGTAGCAGTGACGGCCACCCAACGGGCCGGAGGTGGCGACGCTCCCGGTCCGCGCCTTGATGATCGGAACGATGTAGGGCCCGACGGTGGTCGCCTTGATCCGCCATTCGGTGCCGTCGACGAGTTGCACTCGACGGCCGCGTCCGAAGAATATGCGGAGGGAGCCGTCCCGTCCGAGCCGTGCGATCGTGCAGCCAGCGGCGATCAGTTCATGGGTCGGGAACCCGGACCGGCTGATTCGGCGCAGCGAGATCGGGCACTCGACGTCGGTCGGCAACAAAGGCGCAGTGTCGATCGCACCAGGCTACGACCTACCGAAAGTGGGTCACCAGAGAGCGAGCTAGCTTCGATTGCGACGGCGTCGGGAGTCGACGGCTGGGACCAAGCGGCGGATACCGCATCGATGCGACGGGGCCCACTCGATCGAGCCGACCACCCACCGAGAGCACGCATATCAACGCCGCAACCGGTGGTGATCAAACCGAGCAAGAACGGCACGTACGCGACCGTCGAGGTGTCCCAATTTGCGCGTGCCAGACTTCATCGACAGCGCCACCGAACGCCGGGACGGTGACACACCTGAGATGTCCGGATAGCGATCGGCAATTGAGACGCGCCCTGGCAGCGAGCGTCTACTGGCCGCCGAGGATTGTGACGTGTGGGGTTTGGTCCCTTGCCAGGATGCCTGCAACCGGGTCAGAGTCTGTGGTGACGGGGTGGAGCAATCGATGTCGACGCTGGAACTGAAACACGTCAGCAAGACCTACGACAACGGACACTGTGCCGTGCGGGACGTCGATCTGCGTGTTGAAGATGGTGAGTTCCTGGTACTCGTTGGGCCCTCGGGATGCGGAAAGACCACGCTGCTCCGGCTCATTGCCGGTCTCGAAGCGGTGACCGACGGTGAGGTGCTGGTTGACGGCGAATTCGTCAACAACGTGAAGGTGCGCCACCGCCGCATCGGTATGGCGTTCCAGAGTTGTGCGTTGTACCCCAACATGACGGTGGCGGAGAACATTGGATTCCCTTTGAAGATGGACCACGAACCCGTCGCGGCTATCGCCCGAGCGGTTGATGACGTGGCGGCGTTGCTCGGGATCGGCTGTCTGCTCGGTGAACGGCCGTCGCGGTTGTCCGGTGGCCAGCAGCAGCGTGTGGCGCTCGGTCGGGCAATGGTGCGTCGACCGGGTCTGTTCTTGTTGGACGAACCGATGTCGAATCTCGATACCAAACTCCGGACCGAGCTCCGTGCCGAGATCGCCCGAATTCAGCGGGAGCGCAATGTCACCACGGTGTACATCACGCACGATCAGGTCGAGGCGATGGCGATGGCCGATCGTGTTGCCGTCATGAATGCTGGCCGGATCGAGCAGCTTGGAGCGCCGGTCGATGTCTATCGTTCACCTCGCAACATCTTTGTTGCGACGTTCATGGGTTCACCCGCGATGAATGTGGTGCGCGCCCGGGTCGCGGCGGAAGGAGAAGAACTCGTCTTCGAGATCGGATCGCAGATCGTGCCGATCAGCCGATCGCTGCTGAGTCGACGTCCGCGGTTGACGCAGTTCGTTGGGCAAAATGTCGCTGCGGGTTTCCGCCCGGAGGCCTTCCGGCGTGTCGTCGGCCCGGACTCCCCGGAAGGTGAGCTGGTGCTCAGCGTCGAGTTCATCGCGTCGCTCGGTGGATCTCTACTCGTCCATGCATCGATCGATGCTCCAGCAGTCCGGAACAGCGGAACCGGCGTCGTGGTCGAGCCGAATCGGTCGTCGACCATCGTGGTCCACACCGAATCCGATCCCGACATCGACCTATGGAAACCGCTGCGAGTCTGCGTCGATCCGGCCGCTATCCATCTCTTCGACCTGACAACCGGTCTCGTCATCGAGTGATCCACACAAGGCCCGCGCTCGATCAGATCACATCGCGGCCACTCCGACCGGACCGCGCGCGCAAACGCGTCCGTGACCATCCGCTCTCGGACGATCCGCTGGCTCAACGATCCGGTCTGTATCGGCGGCGAGAACCGTCCGAACGACGTTCCTCTATCGGACGAGCGCTGGAACTCACCCTCGTGGTGGCGTCGATGTGATCGCTCGTCGGCGCCTGGGACGAACCTGACCGACTGAGCAGCTGGCCCGATATCGGGTGCCCACAAACGGCACTTCAGCCACGGTCTCCGCCGGTCGGCGGCGGAGCGTTATGGGGCACCCGATCGTGATCGGAATGCCGGAACTGGGCGGCGCGGCCGGCCAGCCGCGGCGTCGTTACCGAGTGGTCTCGGTCGAGGGAACCGCTGAGGACGAGCTGCCGTGCGACACTGGGCGATTGCGCCTCCTCGGCTGTGACACGTTCGGGTGTATGAGCACACCGTCGGTATAGCGCGCTCCTTCGGCTCGACGGATGTCGCCTTGACGTTGCAGCACGCGACTCCATTGCGTTGAGGAATGGGGTACGCAGCGTTCCGCGGCCGTTCTAGAAAAAGATGAGGGGTCCGGGTGGCGAAGAGGTGTTGTCAGCGCTCTTTGATATCGGTCCGACGCGTAATGAGTGCGAGGCTCATCACTGCGACCCAGAGCGGGAATGCGAATCCGACTGGCTCGGTCGCGATCGGCATGATGAACATGATC
>JASJHI010000010.1:0-2777 GCA_033791105.1 Acidimicrobiia bacterium
CGCACCGTCGACCCACGGGATGTTCGGTGACTTGCTTGCCACGTCGTTGATGGTGCGTGGCGTCCGAGGCCTCGTCATCGACGCAGGCGTTCGCGACACGAGCGATCTCCGGGAGATGGGCTTTCCGGTGTGGAGCCGGCATGTGTCCTGCCAGGGAACGGTCAAGAGCACACCCGGCTCGGTCAACGTACCGATCGTGATCGGCGGTGTCACCGTGCATCCCGGCGACGTCATCTGTGCCGACGACGATGGCGTTGTCGTGGTCGAGCGTGAGGAGGCTTCGTGGGCACTCGAGAACTCGCAGGATCGCCTGGCGAAAGAAGCGGTCACGCGGGCGAAACTTGAGGCCGGGGTACTCGGCATCGACCTCTACGGCCTGCGCCAGAAGCTCGCCGACCTGGGCGTGAAGTTCGTCGACTAGAACGGGTCGATGTCTCGCTACGCCATCAAGACCCCTCCGCACCATGCCGCCTGGGGAGACTTCCTCGATGTGTGGCGCGCCGCCGACGACCTCGATGTGTTCGAGTCGGCCTGGAACTGGGATCACTTCTACCCGCTTGCCGAGCCGTACGACGGACCGAATCTCGAAGGCTGGACGATGCTCGGTGCTCTCGCGCAGGCCACGTCACGAATTCGCATCGGGGCGATGGTCAACGGAATGCACCACCGCCATCCGGCGGTCACGGCCAACATGGCGGCGACGCTCGACCACATCTCCGGAGGACGTTTCGAGCTCGGCATGGGTGCGGGATGGAACTTCATGGAATCCGACGCCTACGGCATCTCGCTCGGCACGTTGAAGGAGCGGTCGGATCGGTTCGAGGAGGGGATCGAGGTGATCGTCTCGTTGCTCACGCAGACGACGACCAACTTCTCCGGTTCCTGGTTCCGGCTCGACAACGCATGGTGCGAGCCGAAGCCGGTGCAGGACCACATCCCGATCGTGATCGGCGGAAAGGGCAGACAGCGCACTCTCCGGACGGCGGCCCGGTTCGCCGACCAGTGGGACATGACGTTTCCCGCAGCACCGAGCAAGTGGCAAGAGCTCGATGTGGTGTTGCGCGACCATTGTGAACGGGTTGGTCGCGATCAGTCGGCGATCACGCGCTCCGTGCATCTCGGTTTCGGGGAGGGCGACGACCCCTCGGCGCTCGCCGATCTGGCGGATACGTTCTTCGACGTCGGTGTCGACATCGTCATCTGGTCGATGCGGGGTGCTGTGGACTCCCGCCGACTGGAACCGCTCGCCAACGCCCTCCGCTGAATTGATGCGCTGTACGCGCCGTTGTCAGGTAGGTCACCGTCGCCGTTGCCCGCCAGGTCAGCCGAAGTCGTAGAGAGTTTCGGGGTTCTCGACGAGGATGCGATCGCGTGTCGCCGGATCGGGGATCATGTCGGCGAGCAGGTCGACCAGGTCGCCATCGTCGGGCATGTGGCGGACGTTCGGATGCGGCCAATCGGTACCCCACAGCACACGATCGGGTGCCACCGCCACGAGCGCCCGCGCGTAGGGCACCACGTCGTCGTACGGCGGTTGGCCATCAGCCGTTAGGCGTTCGGCGCCGGAGATCTTGACCCAGCACCGCTGGTCTTCGAGCAGCTCGAGAAGAGTGCGGAACGGCGCCTGATCGACACCGTCGCCCGTCGGTACCCGAGCCATGTGGTCGATGATGTAGGGGCACGGCATGCGGTCGAGCCTCGACGCGTACTCGGGCAGATCCCCGGCGTCGAAATGAACCACGATGTGCCAGCCGAAGGTCTGCACCCGATCGACCAACCTCCAGAAGACGTCGGGTTCGGGCGCTCCACCGAGATGGCCCACGAAGTTGAAGCGGGTGCCACGGACCCCGGCATCGTGGAGCGCCCCGAGCTCGGTGTCGGTGAACGATTCGTCGATCATCGCCACGCCGGCGTACCTGCCGCGGCCCCGCCGGAGGGCATCGACCATCGCCGCATTGTCCGTGCCGTGGCATGACGCCTGCACGAACACCGCGCGGGACAGGCCGAGCCGTTCCTGCAGCGATTCGAACTTGTCGAGGCCGGCGTCCGGTGGGGTGTACGAGCGGCTCGGGGAGAACGGGAATCGGTCGGCCGGTCCGAAGACGTGACAGTGGGCGTCGCAAGCGTTGGCGGGAAGGTCGAACGAGTTCGGGGTGTGGGGATCGGAGTGTGGTCCGGGAATTGGCTTGATGGTCACCGGTACTCCCTCGGGAACACGGTGCCGTCCATCAGCTTGCGGGTGGTGCGGACGATTCCGGCGCGGCGCACGGTCGGTGTGCCGTTGTCGATCTCGAGTTCGATTGCAGCCTCGAAGGTGCCGGTCGGATGTTCGAGAACCACGATGTCATCGCTGCGACGTTGAAGCACGGCGCTCGCAGGGCTGTTCGGCAACATTGCAGCAGTGGCGACCGAGATCGCGCCGAGAACGCCGATCGCGTCGTGGCATCGATGCGGGATGAACGTGCGTGTGGACAGGTCTCCACCGGCGCGCGGTGGCGAAACCATGGTCAGTTTCGGAACGGTGGTGTGCGTCACGTCGCCGAGGTTCATCAGCACCGCTGCCTTCAGGCGGATCTCTTCGAGTTGGTTGCGGAGATCGTCATCGGCCTCCAGATCGCCGCACTCCTCATAGCCGGTGATGCCGAGAGCGTCGGCGCGCATCACGACCACTGGCATGCCGTTGTCGATGAGCGTGCAGTCGACGCCGGAGATTCTGTCTGCGGTGTTGGACGTCGGAAGCAGCTCCCCGCAACTGCTGCCGGCGATCTCCTCGAAGT
>JASJHI010000011.1:0-5958 GCA_033791105.1 Acidimicrobiia bacterium
GGCCCATTCATGGGACGGTCGTGGCAACTGCACATTTGGGCTCAACGAGCAGACGATGTTTGCTGAGATCGACCCCGACACTGCTGACCATCCCAGAGGGATGGACATCACAATCGTGACAACCGCCAGCGACAACGCAGCTGGCAAGGCGTTGCTAGACGCATTCGGCTTCCCCTTCAAGAAGGGTGCCGAGGCCGAGAACGCGCCACGCAAGAAGCGTCGGAAGACGCCGGACTACGGCAATCAGAGCAAGTGACGCGAGGCGACGACTGACATGGCAAAGAAAGCACTCATCAACAAGGCGAACGAGACGCCGAAGTACAAGGTTCGGGCCTACACGCGCTGTCGCCGCTGCGGTCGCGCTCGTTCCGTCTATCGCAAATTCGGCCTCTGTCGGATCTGTCTGCGCGAACTCGCCCACGCCGGTGAGATCCCGGGCATGACCAAGTCGTCGTGGTGACGCGGAGCCGCTGAGGAGACACACAAGATGCTGACCGATCCAATCGCAGACATGCTGACCCGGGTTCGCAATGCGAACACCGCCAAGCACGACGAGGTGCGCATGCCCTCGTCCAAGCAGAAAGTCGCGCTCGCCGATGTCCTTCACAAGGAGGGCTACATCGGCAGCTACGACACCGAGCCGTCACCCAGGGGTGTCGGCAACGTCCTGACGATCCAGATGAAGTACTCGCCCGATCGTGATCGCACGATCTCGGGCTTGCGCCGCATCTCGACCCCCGGCCTGCGGGTGTACCGCGGATCCTCCGATGTACCGCGTGTGCTCGGTGGCCTCGGGGTCGCCGTCCTGTCCACATCGCAGGGACTGATGTCCGACCGCGAGGCGCGCAAGCGCAACGTCGGCGGCGAAGTTCTCTGCTACGTCTGGTGAATCCGGGCGCAAGGAGATTTGACGATGTCCAGAATCGGTAGCGCACCGATCACGGTCCCCGCAGGCGTCGACGTCAGCGTCACGGACCGCACGATCTCGGTGAAGGGCCCCAAGGGCTCGCTCGAACGCGTACTGCCCGGCAACATCACTGTCGAGGCCGACGGCGACACCCTCAACGTCGGCCGTCCCAACGACGAAAACAAGACGAGGGCGATGCATGGGCTCACCCGCAGCCTCGTCAACAACATGGTGATCGGCGTCACCGACGGCTTCAAGAAGGAGCTCGAGATTCACGGCGTGGGTTACCGCGCCGAGGCGCAGGGCCCGTCCGCGTTGCGTCTCAACCTCGGTTTCAGTCACCCCGTCGACGTCTCGGCACCGGAGGGCATCACGTTCGATGTCCCCCAGCAGACCCAGATCATCGTCAACGGGATCGACAAAGAGGTCGTCGGTCAGGTGGCGGCCGACATCCGCAGTATCCGCAAGCCCGAGCCCTACAAGGGCAAGGGCGTCCGCTACGTCGGCGAGCGCGTTCTTCGCAAGGCCGGCAAAGCGGGCAAGAAGTGATCGAGAGCGTCTGATGAGCAAGATCGCCCAAGTACGCCGCAACGGCCGCATCCGCCGTCACCGGCGCGTCCGCAAGAAGATCCACGGCACCGCGGCTCGTCCGCGCCTGGCCGTGTTCCGGTCGAACAGGCACCTCGCGGTGCAGGTGATCGACGACGACTCGGGCCGCACGCTCGCGGCAGCATCCACTCAGGAAGCCGAGCAGCGTTCGTCCGGTTCCGGCTCGAGCGTCGACGCGGCGACCCGCGTCGGCTCCCTCATCGCCGAGCGTGCCAAGGCGGCCGGCATCGAAATGGTCGTGTTCGACCGTGGCGGGTTCGCGTATCACGGCCGTGTGGCCGCGGTGGCGACCGCCGCCCGTGAAGCAGGTTTGGAGTTCTGATGGCATACGGCAACAACAATCCCCGCGACGGTCGCGGCCGCGACAACCGCGATGGCGACGATGGTGGGCTGCGCGAGTCGCGGGTCATCACGATCAACCGCGTCGCCAAGGTGGTCAAGGGTGGCCGCCGCTTCTCGTTCACCGCGCTCGTGGTGATCGGCGACGGCAACGGCCGTGTCGGTCTCGGCTACGGCAAGGCCAAGGAAGTGCCCCTCGCGATCCAGAAGGGCACCGAGGAGGCCAAGCGCAACTTGTTCGAGGTGCCGATGGCCGGTGGCACGATCATTCACCCCGTGCTCGGACGCACCGGCGGTGGCCGCGTGCTGATGAAGCCCGCCGCTGCCGGTACAGGTGTCATCGCCGGTGGCGCCGCCCGCGTCATCCTCGAGGAGGCCGGCGTGCATGACATCTTGTGCAAGTCGCTCGGCTCCGCCAACCACATCAACGTCGCCCGCGCGACGATCCAGGGTCTCAAGTCGCTCCAGCGTCCCGACGAGGTCGCTGCGCGCCGTGGCCTGAACGCGGAGGAGTTCGTCCCCAAGGGTCTGCTCAACGCGTACAACGAGCGCCAGCGCGGCAAGGCCGCCGAAGGTGCATCCACCGATGGCACGGCACAGCCGGCGACGTCGGGGAGGTCCTGATGGCCGAACTCACCGTCACGCAGACCAAGTCGTCGATCGGCACAAAGCCCAAGCACCGCGGCACGCTGCGGGCGCTCGGCCTCGGCAAGATCGGCTCGACCAACACGCTTCCCGACCGGCCCGAGATCCGCGGCATGATTGCCCGGGTCCCGCACCTGGTCGAGGTCACCGAAGGGAACTGACATGAAGGTTCATGAGCTCGCACCGGCTCCCGGTGCCAAGAAGCGCAGCAAGCGCGTCGCCCGTGGTACGGGCGGTCGTGGCGGTAAGACCGCAGGACGCGGCACCAAGGGCCAGCGCGCCCGCAACACGGTGGCCGTCGGCTTCGAGGGCGGTCAGATGCCGCTCAAGCAGCGCGTGCCGAAGCTGAAGGGGTTCAACAACCCGTTCCGCGTCGAGTACCAGGCGGTCAATCTGCACACCCTCGACGACCTCGTCGAGAAGCTGGGCGACGGTTCGATCACCCCCGAGGTGCTCGTCGCCAATGGTGTCGTCCGCAAGAACGCGTTCGTCAAGATCCTCGCTCGCGGCGAGATCAGCAGGAAAGTCGACGTACACGCCCATGCGGTGTCCGCTTCGGCCGAAGCGGCCATCACGGCCGCCGGTGGGTCGGTCACGTTGATCCAGCTTCCGTTCAAGGAAGAGGGCAAAGCCGGTCGTCCGCCGGCCAAGGGCAACCAGTTCGCCAACCGTTGACCCGCTGAGCGCTGACCGGCGCTCGACCGCACCCGCTGGTACGGTCCAACGGTTCCGCGCCGGATCGTTCTCGGTCCCGCATTCCAATCCCGCACTCGAATCTCAGCACTCGACAGACCCACAAAGGAGCCATACGAGTGATCGCGAATCTGGCGAACATCTTCAAGGTCAGCGACCTTCGAAACAAGCTGCTGTTCGTCGTCGCGATGGTGGCGGTGTACCGCGCCGGGGTCGCGATCAGGGTTCCCGGTGTCGATGGCATCGCAATCGAGCAGCTCCGAGCATCGGCCGATCAGCAGGGCGCGCTCGGATTTCTCAACCTGTTCTCCGGGGGCGCGTTCGAGAGCTTCTCGATCTTCGCGCTCGGAATCATGCCGTACATCACGGCGAGCATCATCATGCAGGTGCTCGGAGTCGTCATCCCGAAACTCGAGGAACTCCAGCAGGAGGGCGCCGTCGGCCAGCGCAAGATCACGCAGTACACGCGCTACGTGACGATCGGCCTGGCCACTCTGCAGGCGACCGGGCTCGTCTTCATCTTCGGTACAGGTCGGGGCACGGCCTTCTTCTCCGCAGCGAGCGCCGCCCCGACAGTACCGCTGCTGCCAGAAGGTCTCTGGCCGCGCGGCTATCTGATCATCCCAACCCTCGTTGCGGGTACTGCCGTGCTGATGTGGATCGGCGAGATGATCTCCCAGCGCGGCATCGGAAACGGCATGTCGATGATCATCTTCGCCTCGGTCGTCGCCTCGCTGCCCGGTGGCTTCTGGAGCATCCTCGTTCTCAACAAGTGGTTCTGGTTCGTGGCCATGGTCGCCCTCACCTTGTTCATCATCGTGGCCGTCGTGTTCGTCGAACTCGGCCAACGGCGAATCCCCGTACAGTTCGCGAAACGCGTGGTCGGACGTCGGATGATGGGTGGCCAAAACACCTACATCCCTCTCAAGGTCAACCAGTCGGGCGTCATCCCGATCATCTTCGCCAGCTCGATCCTGCTCCTACCGGTGATCCTGTCGAACGTGCTCGGCTCGGGCGAGGGCTGGCGCGGTGACGTCGCGGAGTTCGTCGACCAGTACATCGTCAACCCGCAGAACCTGGTGTACATCACACTGTTCGCGCTGATGATCATCGCCTTCGCGTACTTCTACAACTCGATCGCCTTCGATCCGGCGCGACAGGCCGACCAGCTTCGCCGTCAGGGTGGGTTCATCCCCGGCGTGCGACCCGGACCCCAGACCGAGCGCTACCTGGCCAAGGCGGTGAATCGCATCACACTGCCGGGAGCGGTGTTCATCGCGATCATTGCGATCCTCCCGTACCTGCTGCTGATGGTCGCCGGCGTCAACTCGTTCGGCTTCGCCGGAACCAGCGTGCTGATCTCCGTCGGCGTGGCGCTCGAACTGATGCGTCAGATCGACAGTCAGCTCACGCTGCGCAACTACGAGGGCTTCCTCAAGTAGGTCACGCCGTGATCCCGGGCGCCCGCCTCATCATCCTCGGGCGACAGGGTGCCGGCAAGGGCACGCAGTGCGTGCGTCTCGCGCGGCATTTCGTCGTCCCGCACATCTCCACTGGCGACATGCTGCGGGCAGCTGTACGCGAGCGCACCGAACTCGGTGGGCTCGCCAAGAAGATCATGGACGACGGTGGGCTCGTCGGCGACGATCTGATGATCGAGTTGGTCAGGGAACGTCTGTCGGAGACCGATGCGCGCACCCGCGGCTACATTCTCGACGGCTTCCCGCGCACGATCGAGCAGGCTGAGGCGCTCGACGAGATCACGAAGGAGCGACCGATCGATGTCGTGCTCGATCTCGACGTACCGCGCGAGATCGTGCTCGAACGGATCTCGGCGCGGCGCGTCTGCCAGGACTGCGGCACGAACTACACGTCCTCGGGCGCCGACCCCGATCCGTGGATCTGTGAGGTGTGCGGTGGTGACGTCCTGCAGCGTGACGATGACACTCCCGAGTCGGTGAATCGTCGCCTCGATCTCTACGAGGAGCAGACGTTCCCGTTGATCGAGTACTTCATCGGCCGGCGGCGCCTGATCGTCGTCAACGGCATCGGCCATCCAGGCGCCGTCTTCGACCGGCTCGTCAAGGCCGTCGATTCCAATCGTTCCTAGCGAGACTGCACGGCTCTCGATGTGGTGCGGTTCGCGCATGCGCCTGCGAGGCTGCTGCCGATGGCCACCAGCGACGGGAGAACAGTCGACCTCGGTGAGCTACCGCGTCCCGTACCCGAGATGGTGACCGTCGTCTTCGACGGGAACTGTGGGATGTGTACGCGAAGCGCTCGTCTGCTCTCCCGGATCGATCGCCGGAACGCGGTCGAGATCGCCGCCTCGCAGGCGCCGGGGGTGCGCGACCGTTTCGGTCTGTCGGTTGCGGAGACGGACGCTGTGGCCTGGACGGTGACGCTCGACGGCGGTCGCGTCGGCGGAGCACGTGCGATCGGACTCGCGCTCGCCGTCGCAACGGGTTCCCGTGTGCCCCTCCTCGCCTGGCGGGTGCCAGGAATGCCTTGGCTGCTCGATCGGATCTACGACTTCGTCGCGCGCCACCGCACCTGGTTCCCAGGCGAAACCCCCTGGTGCGAAGACCGCGACTGCAGCTGACGCAGCCGCCCGCCCGATTCTGCGTGCGGATCTTCCCGCTCAGCGGGACCCTGCGCACAAGTTTCTGGTGGGGGTGGGGTGCTGGGGCCGCGGGTGGGGGGCATGATCAGGCCATCAGTCAGAAACCCAGAATGTCGGCCGCAGGAACCGAGATGCTGATGCT
>JASJHI010000012.1:0-10860 GCA_033791105.1 Acidimicrobiia bacterium
AGATGGAGGAGGGGTCGATGCGCGTCGACGCTAACGTCAGCGTGCGGCGTCCCGGCGCCGAACTCGGCACGCGGTGTGAGGTCAAGAACGTGAACTCGGTGCGATCTGTCGGTCGGGCGATCGAATACGAAGCGCACCGCCAGATCGGAATGCTGGACGCGGGCGAACAGATTCGCCAGGAGACCCGGCACTGGGACGAGAACGATGGCCGTACGCACACGTTGCGAACGAAGGAGGACGCGGACGACTACCGCTACTTCCTCGAGCCGGACCTCGTCGTTCTCGACCCTGACCCGGCATGGATCGAGGAGGTGCGATCGTCGCTGCCGATGCTCCCAGCCGCCCGGCGCGAACGATTGGCGCAGACGACGTCACAACCGGTCGATTCCGATGCTGTGGCCACCGTCACCGACCGTGGACAGGACACATACGTCATCGCGGTCGCCGACGCGGGCGGAGACGCGGCGCGCGCACTCGTGCACGTCAAGGAGGCTTTTGCCGAGGCAGGGGCCGATCCGTTGGTTCCGGCGGGTGACATCGCCGCGCTGACCCACATGGAGGCCGCCGGCGATCTCACCGCGACGCAGGCCAAGCAGGTGCTCGCCGAGATCGTCGAGGCCGGCGGGGGTGATGCCGCGGCGATCGCGTCGGCCAAGGGCTTCGAAGCGATGGACAGCTCCGAGCTCGAATCGATGGTCGATCGGGCAATCGACGAGCAGGCCGACGCGTGGCAGAAGTTCTGCGCTGGAGAGAACAAGGCGATGGGTGCGCTCGTCGGCGCGGTGATGAAGGCCTCCAAGGGTCAGGCCGACGGCAAGGCCGTGACCGCCCTGCTCAACTCGAAGAGGCCTTGACCGACCGGCGACCGACCGGTCGTCCCGGTACGGGGATCGCGTCGGCGAACTTGGCGGCAACCGGTCCGGCGATCGCAGTGATCAGTACGTAGGCCGCGGCGATCGCGCCGAGCGAAGGCCCGTCGACGAGTTCCAACCCGAGGGCCGCGATGACGATCGAGAACTCCCCGCGGGCGATGAGCACCGCTCCTGCGCGAGCGCGTCCGGCTGGGCCGATCCCGCTCCGCCCGGCGGCGTACCAACCGGTGACGAACTTGGTGACGATCGTGACGATCGCGAGCAGGAGCGCCGGACCGATCGCGTCGACGAGGTCGGTCGGATCGATCTGAAACGAGAAGAACAAGAAGAACGTCGCGGCGAACAGGTCGCGCAACGGTGCGAACAATGCGGCAGAGCGTTCTGCGGCGCGCCCGGAGAGCGCGAGACCGACGAGGAACGCCCCGATCGCGCCCGACACGTCGAGCCGTTGCGCAACACCGGCCACGAGGAGTGTGATGCCGAGCACACCCAACAGCAGCGCCTCGTCGGATCCACCGACGAGGAGATCGCTGAGTTTCCGGCCGAAGAACAGCGCCGCGAACAGGATCGCGGTGACGACGGCGAGCGCGATCGCCACGCTGGTCGTCGTCGCCAGGGCCGAGCCGCCAACGATGAGCGCGGCGACGATCGGCAGGTAGACGGCCATCGCGAGGTCCTCGATCACGAGCAGGTTGAGCACCGCCGGCGTCTCGCGGTTGCCGAGGCGATCGAGGTCGGTGAGGACTTTCGAGACGATGCCCGACGAGGTGACCCAGGTGACGCCGCCGAGCAGTGCCGCAGCGAGTGGCTCCCATCCCAGCAGCAGTCCGGCCGCAACCCCCGGCATGGCATTGAGCAACATGTCCACGATGCCGGTCGGGATACCGGTGCGGAGTCCGTCTCGAAGCTCGCGGTCGGAGTATTCGAGACCGAGGGTGAACAACAGGAGCAGGACCCCGATCTCGGCACCGAGTTCGATGAAGTTCTCGCTCACATCGATCGTCACGGGCCCGCCCTGGCCGAGCGTGAGCCCCGCGATGAGGAACAAGGGCACAGCGGTGAGTCCGAAGCTGCCGGCGAGGCGGGACAGCAGAGCGAGCCCGAGCGTCAACGCTCCCAGTTCGATGAAGGCGAGCGCAGCTTCCTCGCTTCCGGCGGCGATCACGAGGTCTGATTCACTAGGCCCTCCAGACGCCGATGAGGCGCCGCAACTCGGCGACACCGTCGGGGGTTCCGACGGCGACCATGGTGTCTCCGGTCTCGAATCTGAAGTCGGGCCCAGGCGCGGGAATCGATCGTCCGTCGCGGATCACGGCGACGACGGACGCGCCGGTCCGCGTGCGATAGGCGTTTGCGCCGATCGTGTCGCCGAGTGCGGACGAACCGGCCGCGATGTCGAGCCACTCGATCGCCAGACCCTCGATCTGTTGCTGCACCGCACCCACGACCTCGGCCACCTGGCTGGCTCCGAGGAGTTCCGAGACGGTGCGCGCGTCCGACGGGGTCAGGGGGATGACTGTCGAGCAGGCGTCCAGATCGTCCTCGTCGTACACGAGGATCTCGCGGCGACCGTCGTGGTGGACGAGCACCCCGACGTCCTCGCCAGACCCAGTCGTGAAGTCGTGACGGACACCAACTCCGGGTAAGCGCGTTTCGCGCACCTCGCTCATCGGCACAGTGTTGCAGGTGCCGGGCCGTTGACGAGATGGTGCTCGGACCACCAGGCTCGACGCATCACGCCGACGGTACTGTCGGTGCCATGAGTGCTGCCCCGGACACACCAGTCGACATCAAGCCGCGTTCGCGAGATGTCACCGACGGCATGCAGAAGGCCGCATCGCGGGCGATGCTCCGTGCGGTCGGGATGACCGAGGACGATTGGGTGAAGCCGCAGGTGGCGATCGCCTCCTCGTGGAACGAGGTGACGCCCTGCAACATGACGCTGCGCAAGCTCGCGGAGCACGCCAAGGCGGGTGTTCGGGAAGCCGGCGGATTCCCGCTCGAGTTCGGCACGATCACCGTGAGCGACGGCATCTCGATGGGCCACGAGGGAATGCGTGCCTCACTCGTGTCCCGGGAAGTCATCACCGACTCGGTCGAATGTGTGATGCACGCTGAGCGACTCGACGGTTTCGTCGGCCTCGCCGGCTGCGACAAGTCGATCCCCGCGATGTTGATGGCATCCGCGCGGCTCGACCTCGCGAGCGTGTTCGTCTACAACGGGTCGACTCTGCCTGGGCAACACAACGGGCAGGCGATCGACATCACGAGCGTCTTCGAGGCGGTCGGCGCCTGCGCGGCGGGCTCCATCGACGAGGCAGAACTGCTCGAGATCGAGCGCAACGCGTGCCCTGGTGAGGGCGCCTGCGGCGGCATGTTCACCGCCAACACGATGAGCTCGATCGCCGAAGGACTCGGCATGAGTCTGCCGGGCACAGCCTCACCGCCGGCGGTCGATACCCGGCGCGAAGGCGATGCTCGACGCGCCGGTGAGGCCGTGGTGAACTTGCTGCGGCTCGGGATCACACCGCGCCAGATCATGACGAAGCCGGCGTTCGAGAATGCGATCGCGCTGACCTCGGCGCTGGGCGGCTCGACCAATGCCGTGCTCCATTTGATGGCGATCGCCAACGAGGCGCGGGTCGAACTCGAGCTCGACGACTTCAACCGCATTGCCGATCGAGTGCCCCACATTGCCGACATGAAGCCGGGCGGCAAGTTCCATATGAGCGACCTCGACAAGATCGGCGGCGTCCCGGTCGTGCTGGCGCACCTGCTCGACGCCGGATTGTTGCACGGTGACGTCCTCACCGTCACCGGAAAGACGATGGCCGAAAATCTCGCTGAGATCGACCCGCCACGACCCGACGGGGTCGTCGTCCATCCACTCGACCAGCCGATCCACTCCGAGGGTGGGATCAATGTGCTCAGGGGCACGCTCGCGCCGGAGGGCGCAGTGCTGAAGATCGCCGGGCTGTCCGATGCCCAGAAGCACTTCGAGGGGCCTGCACGCGTCTTCGACGACGAGGATCATGCAATGGCGGCCATTCTCGAGGGATCGGTCGAGCCGGGCACGGTGCTCGTCATCAGGTATGAGGGGCCGAAGGGTGGGCCGGGAATGCGCGAGATGTTGGCGATCACCGGTGCGCTGAAGGGCGCTGGGCGTGGTGCGGACTGCGCGCTGATCACCGACGGGCGGTTCTCTGGTGGAACGTGGGGGTTCTGCATCGGGCACGTGGCCCCGGAGGCGACCGACGGTGGGCCGATCGCGTTCGTCCGAGACGGTGACACCATCGTGATCGACGTCGCCACGCGTTTCCTCGACCTGCGAGTCGACGAGGACGAGATGGCCCGTCGACGCATCGACTGGCATCCGAACCCGCCGCGCTACACGACCGGTGTGCTCGGCAAGTACGCCAAGCTCGTGCAGGGCGCCGAGACCGGCGCAATCACCAACACGCTCTGAGTCGGGGTCCGGCCGTCGGACACCGTTCAGTCGGGTATGCGGCGTCGAAACGGGCGTCAGTCGACGAGCGATTGGTAGACGAGCTGCTTGAGCTGCGGCCGGATCGGGTGGGTGCTCGACGGCAGTAACTGGGTGAGGAACACGGCGACGATCTCTTCCAACGGGTCGACCCAGAAAGCGGTGCTCGCCGCGCCACCCCAGGCGAACTCGCCGGGCGACGACAGCACGCCGTTGGCGATCGGGTCCATCATCACCGAGAAGCCGAGGCCGAAGCCGACCCCGTCAAACGAGGTCTCGGCGAACGTCGATTGACCGAAGGCCTCGAGATCGACGTTGCCGGGGAGATGGTTCTCGGTCATGAAATCGACCGTGCGCGGGCTGAGCAGTCGGGTCCCGTCGAGCTCACCACGGTTGAGCAGCATGTGCGCGAAGCGCAGGTAATCGGCGGCGGTTCCGTACAACCCGCCGCCGCCACTGATCATGTCGGGCCGGTTCGTCGGCACGGCGCCCATCGCGGCGGGAGGCACGGCCGCCTGGCCCGTCTTCGGGCTGGGCACGTAGAGCGAGGCGAGCCGGTCGACCTGATCCGGCTGCACCCAGAACTCGGTCTCGGACATCTTCAGGGGCTCGGTGATGCGAGTGCGGACGAACTCGTCGAGCGGCATGCCCGAAACCACTTCCACCAGGCGACCGACGACGTCGGTGGCGACGCTGTAGTTCCACGACGTTCCCGGCTGGAAGACCAGCGGGAGGGCTGCCCACCGGTCGCAGATCTGTTCGAGGTCCAAACCCGGCGGGTAGTCGAACTCGTCGAGACCGGAACCTCGGTAGATCGCGTCGACGGCGTGGCTGTTGTGGAAGCCGTAGGTGAGACCGGAGGTGTGGGTGAGCAGGTGCCAGACGCGCATCGGCTCGATCTGTGGTTCCGTCACCGGTTTGAGGATCGAGCCGCCCCGGAACACCTCGGTATCGGCGAAGGCGGGGATGTAATCGGCGACGGGGTCCTTGAGTTGGAAGGCGCCCTCCTCGTACAGCATCATCGCCGCGACCGACGTGACCGGCTTGGTCATCGAGTACATCCGAGCCACCGTGTCGTGCTCCCAGGGCGCGCCGGACTCGATGTCGCGGTTGCCGTAGGTGGAGGAGTGGACGACCTCGCCACCACGCGAGACGACGATCTGCCAGCCGGGCAGGCGGCCGTCGTCGACATACTTCTCGAAGTGGCGGTCGATGCGTTCGAGGCGCTGTGGGTCGAAGCCGGCCTCGCCGGGGTCGATCTGCACGATGGGTGCGTTCATCTCCCGAGCCTCGCAGGTGGGTGCGTCAGGCGGCGAGCGCGGAGCCAGCGGGCGCTGCTCAGCCGTCAGCGGCCGCGTCGGACACGTCCGACCCACCGGCCGGATCTGGACGATGGAGAACGATCGCCACGCTCACGACGAATACCCAGAGCGGGAAGAACAGGCTCAGCGGACGCCAGAGAATCGGCACGACGAACAGTACGACACCGGCTGCATAGCCGAGGATCCAGAGCCACCGCGGCAGGACCCCGGCACGCATGATGAGACTCGAGCAGCTGAGGACGAACACCGCTTCGAGCCGCGGCGCGACGATGAGAATGAACGCTGCCCCGACGCCGCCGGCCTGCGATGCCGACGACGAACTCACCGATCCCGCGTCGAGCATCGTCATCGCGACGGCCGGCGCAGCGAGTGCGACCGCTCCGCTCAGCCACACCCCCACGTAAGCCAGTGCCGAGCCGAGGAACACGGTTGCAAAGAAGCGGTCCTCATGGACGCCTACCCGCCGACGGATGACCGCCACGAACCACAGGAAGGCAACAGAGGACATCGTCGCCACGTTGAGTCCGAGGATCAGCGATGCCTGGTTGCCGCCGTCGTCGAACCATGCGGTGAGATCAGCGTCGTCGAGCGACAACGTGGGGAACCCCGCCAACAGGGTCAGTCCGATGACCGAGAGCACGCTGTAGGCGACCCCGGCGATCGCCGCGGCCTCCAACGACCTGATGTTGCGAAAGGTGCGCCGACGACGCGTGAGAACGTGCGGTGCGACGTCCTCATCGACGTCACCGTCGACTTCCTGACTGATGTGGCGTTGGCCCACGTGCAGATCCCTGCTCCCCGTTGCGCTCAGGCGCTGGAGGTACGACGATCGTAGACCGCGAGGGCGGCCCGCCAACCGACGAACAGCATCCCGAGGAAGCCCGTAGCGACCAGCACGAACGCGGCGGCGGTGCCGCCACCGAACACGACGCTGCGAAGCACCATGCCCACGATCAGCGTGACCGGCCACACGAGAAGCCCGGTCGTCCAGGCCGTCGGCCGGTTCCAGACGCGGAACACGAGCCATGCCACGAGCAGCCCGATCATGAACGGAGCCGCCGTCTCGACGAGCCCGACGATGGCCGTGTCCTGGTCGTGTTCACGTTTGCCGATGGCGACGAAGAGCACGACGCTCGCCGTGTCGAGCCCGGCCGCGAGCGGTACGCGGGAATCGTCGTGCCTGTTCACTGGGTCAGCCGTCCTGATCAGCCCTCCGACGAGAACCCGCCGATCGTGCCGCGGTAGAAGACGAGCGGCTGGGGCGGAAGCCCGTCGTGGTTCGCGTCAGCGTCGAGTGCGCGGACGCGCCCGAGCACGAAGTGATGGTCGCCCATCGTGTACACGTCTTCGACGGTGCAGTCGATCCACGCGACTGCGCGGTCGACGACCGGCGAACCGCTCGGCGCGGCGTGCCAGCGGACACCCTCGAAGCGCGTGTCGTCGTTTCCTGTCTTGGCGAATTTCCAGCAGAGGTCGCTCTGTTTGTCGCTGAGCACATTGACGCAGAAAGCGCCCGATGTCTCCATCGAGTGCCAGGTGGCCGAGTCGACCTGGGGGAGGAAGCCGACGAGTGGTGGGTCGAGGGAGACTGAGGTGAACGACCCGATCGTGAATCCGACCGGATCGTCGGCATGCATCCCGGTGACGATGGTGACGCCCGTCGGGAAGTGCCCGAGCACCGATCGAAAGTGGCCGCTGTCGAAGTCCGTGTCGCTCACCCTCGCGATCGTACGGCCTCGGCCCTGACGATGTCGTGCCCGCACCTCGAGGGTGTCGGTACTAGCGGTGGGTACGGTGCGGGGATGCCGGGGGAACGGGTCGGGGCACTGTCGAAGGCCGAGCTGCGGACAGAGATGCGGCGGGCACGGCGCGCGATCGAGGACGTCGCCGAGCGATCGAGGTTGATTTGGGCGAGGGTGACGGCGCTCGACGGGCTGCGGTCGGCGCGACGGTTGATGGTGTTCACGTCGATTCCGGGCGAGCCGGACACGTCGTCGTTCATCCGCTGGTGCGCGTCGCGGGACAAGGGCATCGCGGTACCGGAGGACGAGCCGGACCCGAAATGGCCCGATGTGGTGATCGTGCCGGGACTCGCGTTCACGGTGGCGGGCGAGCGGCTGGGACAGGGCGGCGGCTGGTACGACCGATTTCTGGCGCAGTGCCGGGAGGACTGCGTGACGGTCGGGGTCGGATTCCGAGAGCAGGTGGTCGACTCGTTGCCGACCGAGGACCACGACGTCGTACTCGACATCGTCGTCACCGACGGTTGAGCACGAGATCGATCAGGCGGCGGCTGCGTCGTCGAGCGGAGTGATGTAGTCGGGGGCGTTGACCGCCCGGGTGCCGCTGGTCATCCGGTCCTTGAGCGCACAGATCCGGCGGCTGGCAGTGGTCTCGCACAATGACGGCACGATCGCGTGAACCGCCGCCGCTCCGGCGGCGATCGCAAGGTCGCGGGAGAATCCGAGCGCAACGCGACAGTGCTCGCCCCACGTCTCGCCGACCGCGGCCGGGTGCTCGGTGAACTGGCTCCGCACATCCATGTGGAGATCGTACGGGACAGAGCCGAGTGGATTGTTGCGTTCTTTGCACCAAGCGGGTCGATTCGCGCTGATACATGCCAGGTTGAACCAATATTGTGCAAGGATCGTCGATTGTGGACCTAGTTGATCGGGAAATTGTGCGTTTGTTGCAAGTCGACGCATCGCTCAGCGCCCGTGAGCTCGGCGACCGGGTCGGCCTCACCGCGACCCCCTGCTGGCGCCGTGTTCGGACCCTCGAGGACGCCGGGGTGATCACGAGCAGAGTCGCGCTGATCGAGCCCAGTGCGGTCAATCTCGGCGTGACGGCACTGGTGAACATCCGCACGATCGATCACAGCCCCAGCTGGGTGGAGCGCTTCAACTCCGCGGTCCAGGCCTTCCCCGAGATCGTCGAGGCGTACCGCACCAGCGGCGACATCGACTACACGCTCAAGGTGATGGTGCCGAGCATCGCCGACTACGACGAGTTCTACAAGCGCCTCATCGCCGCGGTCGACCTCTACGACGTGCGCAGCATCTTCGTGATGGAGGAGATGAAGCGCACCACCGCGCTCCCCCTCGACTATGTCGAGTTGACCTGAGCCGCGGCCGCGGTGCGCAGGTCGCCGGCGAGGACATCGACGGCGGGGTCGGTCACGGATCCTGCTCGCCGGGCGAGCACGAGGCGGCGGGTCACGAGTGATGTTCCTGCGGTGAGTGGTCGCTCACCATGTTCGGCCTGCGCGCCCGGGAGCACCGTCCATCCCATGCCGAGGTGCACCATCTCGCGGAGCACCTCTGGCTGATGGCTCTCCGCCACAACCTCGAGCGCGGCGCCGCGTCGGCGCAGCTCGCCGACGATCAGGTGACGTGTATGTGAATCGCGGGGGAACAGCACCCACGGTCCCCATGTGTGAGGTGACCCAGGTGGCCGGCCGGCGGGGGCGTACACGAACAGTTCGTCGGGCATCAGGTCGTCGAACTCGATCCCGATCGGTGTGGTCGCCGGCTGCACACAGACGGCGAGATCGAGCTCCCCGGCCACCAGCATGGCGGTCAGCTGCCCCGACGGCGCAACGGTCAGGCGGAGATCGACGTCTGCGTGGCGGGTACGAAAACTCCGCAACACATCCGGGTAGTGGAGGACCGCAGCGGCGTCGATCATCCCGACTCGCACCCGGCCGGTCGCCGCGCCGCTGAGTTGCGCGGCCCAGTGGACGAGGTCGCCGGTGAGTGCCAGCACGTGGTTGGCGTGGTCGAGGACCGGCTGCGCGGACGGTCGCAGGTGTCGTCGGCGCCCCTCGCGATCGAACAACTCGACGCCGAGCCGGCGTTCGAGCTCTGCGAGGCCCTGCGAGAGGGCCGATGCCGTGACGCCGACCCGTTCGGCCGCTTCCGCCCAGGTCGGTGCACCGGAGACGGCGACGAGGTATTCGAGTTGTCGAATCGAGAGGTCGGGCAGCGTTTGCACCGTGTGCAGAATACATCAGAGTTTCTGAAGTGAGATCGAATTCGTGCATGTTCCCTTAAGATCGTCGGCCATGACTGCTCGACAGATCGCTCCCGCCACCGGCCGCCTCGGGGTGCTCACGCCCGGCATGGGCGCCGTGGCCTCCACCTTCATCGCCGGTGTCATAGCGGCTCGCCAGGGCCTCAAGCCGCCGATCGGCTCGATCACACAGATGGCCCACATCCGTCTCGGCACGAAGGAAGATGAACGCAACCCGCTGATCCGCGAGTTCGTACCGCTCGCCGAACTCGACGACCTCGTGTTCGGTGGATGGGACCCGATCTCACCGAACGCTCTCGAGGCCGCCCGCACTGCCGGTGTGCTCGAGGGCCAGGACCTCAACGCGATCTCCGGCGAACTCGAGGGCGTCGTTCCGATGGCCGCGGTATTCGACCAGCGCTGGGTGTCGAGACTCGACGGCGTGCGCGTCAAGGACATCGCGAACAAGTGGGATCAGGCGATGGCGCTGATCGACGACATCGCCTCGTTCAAGGCCGAGAACGACTGCGACCGACTCGTGATGGTGTGGTGCGGTTCGACCGAGGCCTACCAGGAGCCCTCAGCGGTGCACGCATCGGTCGCCGCGTTCGAGCAGGGACTCAAGGACGACGATGCGAACATCTCGCCGAGCCAGATCTATGCGTATGCCGCGCTGCAGTCCGATGTGCCGTTCGCCAATGGCGCGCCGAACCTCAGCGTCGACATCGATTGCATGATCGAGTTGTCGAGGTCGCGCGGCGTCCCGATCGCCGGCAAGGACTTCAAGACCGGCCAGACGTTGATGAAGACCCTGCTCGCGCCCGGCTTCAAGGCTCGGATGCTCGGTCTCCGCGGGTGGTACTCGACCAACATCTTGGGCAACCGCGACGGGGAAGTGCTCGACGATCCCGAGAACTTCAGGTCGAAGGAGGTCTCCAAGCTCGGCGTGCTCGACACGATCCTCCAGCCCGAGACGTACCCGGACCTCTACGGCGAGATCGACCACGTCGTGCGCATCAACTACTACCCGCCGCGCGGTGACAACAAGGAAGGGTGGGACGCGATCGACATCTTCGGTTGGCTCGGCTACCCGATGCAAATCAAGGTCGACTTCCTCTGCCGCGACTCGATCCTCGCCGCGCCGATCGTGCTCGACCTGGCGCTGTTCATG
>JASJHI010000013.1:0-19932 GCA_033791105.1 Acidimicrobiia bacterium
ATGCCCGCCGTTGTCGCGGATGATGCCCTTGGGCTGGCCCGTCGTTCCGGGGGTATAGAGGATGTAGAGCGGGTCGGTGGCCGCCACCGGTGCGCAGTCGTGGGCCGACGCGGTCGCCATCTCCTCGACCCAGTCGAGGTCGCGGCCGGGCTGCATGAGCGCCCGTGCGGCCTCGCGCTGGAACACGATGCAGTGGTCGGGCTCGTGCGATGCGATCTCGATCGCCTCGTCGAGCAGCGGCTTGTACTCGACGACGCGGCCTGGCTCGATGCCACATGACCCTGACACGATGACCTTCGGTGTGCAGTCGTCGATGCGGATGGCGAGTTCCCGGGCGGCGAATCCGCCGAACACCACCGAGTGGACGGCGCCGAGCCGCGCGCATGCGAGCATCGTGATCACGGCCTGGGGAATCATCGGCATGTACACGATCACCCGGTCCCCACGCGTCACGCCGCGACGATGCAGTACGCCCGCGAACCGGGCGACCTCGTCGCGGAGTTCTTCGTAGGTGTAGGTCTCGATCGTCCCGGTCACCGGGCTGTCGTGGATCAATGCCGGCTGCTCGGCGCGTCCGCCGTCGGCGTGGCGGTCGAGAGCGTTGTAGCAGGTGTTCAGCTCGCCGCCGACGAACCATCGGCCGGTCGGTGCGGCCTCGCGGTCGAGCACGACGTCCCACGTCTTCGTCCACTCGATGTCTCGGGCCGCCTGCCCCCAGAATTCCTCGGGCTGTTCCAGCGAAGTCCGGTACATGGCGTCGAACGAAGGCCGGGTCATGGAGCGAACCTAGTCCTGGGCTCGGTCGAGGTCGTTCGGACTGGCACGCGGCGATGGCCTTCCCCGTCGTCCTGGCATGATGACGGCCATGCTGGCAGCGACGAGCTTCGTCGGGCGATCCGAGGTAAGGGAGCGGGTCCTCTCACTGCTCGCCGACGGGCAGATCGTCACGCTCACCGGAACGGGCGGGATCGGTAAGACTCGCCTCGCCGGCGAGGTCGCGGATGCGCGAGGCGAATGTGGGGACCATGTCGAGCTGATCGAACTGGGACAGGCAAAACCGGGTGATGATCTCGAGTTGGTACTCGCCCGGCAACTCGGTCAGAGTTCGCTCGACACGTTCAGTATCGGACTCGACGGACGACCCGCCCTCGTCGTCCTCGACACCTGCGAACACGTGCTGGCCGACGCGGCGTCGCTCGCCGAACGTCTGGCGGGCCTGGTGAACGTCCGTGTGCTGGCGACGAGTCGAACGCCCCTCGGCGTCCTGGGCGAGTGCGTCGTGAAGCTGGAACCGCTTCGCGTGGTCGTCGAATCGGACGGCGAGCCGACGCCGGCGCTCCAACTGTTCCTCGATCGCGCCGAGGTCGCCGGCGCGACGTGGCTCGAGGTGCCCGAACAGCGCGCCGCAGCCGACGAGGTCGTGCGGCGACTGGACGGCCTTCCCCTCGCGATCGAGCTCGCGGCGGCCCGTACACGGGTCGTCGGGCCGAGTGACCTGCTCACGCTGCTGCCCCGACAACTCGATCTGCTCGAGGCGAGCGTCGGACCTTCGACGATCCGACGTCGCGGCGTGCGGGAGGCCGTGCAGACGAGCTATGAACCCATGGATGCGGTTCACCGGAAGGGTTTCCGTGCCCTCAGCCTGATTCCTCGAGGGGTCGATCTCGATCTTGCTCACGCGCTGCTCGGCAACGACGATCGGCTGGCGACGTTGGAGGTCTTGACCGGACTCATCGACCGATCTCTCGTCTACACCTCCCAAGCCGCCGGCGACACGTTCTACCGACTCCTCGAGCCTGTGCGGGCGTTCGGGCTGGAGCAGCTCGACAAGGAGGGTGAACGCCTCGCGGTTGCGACGCGCTATATCGATTCCGTGGTCGCGTTTGCCGATCGGATCGTCGTCGCCACCGCGTCAAGCTTCTCGGGCGAATTGGTTGATCAGATCGCGCAGCGATACGGCCACCTGCTCATGGCCATCGAAACGGCTATCGAGATCGACGAGCGTCCGGACCGCGCGTATCGCCTGTTGCTCCCGCTCTACGCGCCGACCAGGGCACCACGGCGTGAGCAAGCGTTGCTCGCCGCACGGGTTCGTGAGCGCTGGCCCGATACCGAGGACCGTTTCCGCGCGGCCGCGTACGCGATCATGGGACACATCGCGCTCTGGGCGGGCAACGACGACCCGACTCCGTACGCACGTGAGGCCCTCAGCGACCCCCGAGCGACACGCATCGCGCGCATCATCGCCCATCGGGTGCTCGCGTTCTACGCTGCCCAGCAGGGAGACCGCTCCCTCGCGCTCACCCACATCGAGGCCGCGCTCGAGACTTCTGCGTCTCGGGGTGGGAGCTTCGAGCGGGAGCTGAAGATGTCGTGGGCGGCTCTCGTCGACGACCCGAGCCAGATCGATTCAGCGATCGAGACCGCGGAGTCGATGATGTTGGATGCGTCCGAGTCCGGGGAGACTGTGCCGGTTGTCTGGGCCGCGTCCGTCTGTGTTCATCAGTACTTGCGCGCCGGAAACGTGCAACAGGCCCGGATCGCGGCCGATCGTGCTGTTGCATTCGCTGAACTGAGTTCGGCGCCGTGGCCGACTGCCGCATCGCAGCGCACGCTTGGCTTCGTGTGCGCGGCAGAAGAGCAGTGGGATGAGTCGGCGTCACATCTCCGGGCTGCGCTCGAGTCCGTGGTTGCCATCGGTGATATCGAAGGCATCACTGTGACAGTCCGTTCCGCGGCGATCTGCGCCCAGCGATGCGGTCGACCCGATGTTGCACGCCGGCTGTGGCACGCAGTGCCGACGCGCTACAGCCCGTCATCGTTGCCACCGTTGTTCACCGCCGCCGAAGACGAGCTGGTCGGCGAACTCGGTACCCCGATTCCGCTCCCGCTGGCCGGTGCCGTGAAGGCCGCCCGCAAGGGTTTGGCCGAGCCCGACCCGGCGTCGGCGGGCCGGGTCTACCGCTTCGGCGACTGTGAGCTCGATGCCGGCCGCCGGGAACTTCGTCGTGGCGAGATCTCGGTGCACCTCGAACCCCAGGTGTTCGATGTCCTGGCCCGTCTGATCGTCGACGCCGGCGTGTTGGTCACCAAGGATCAGCTGCTGGACGATGTATGGGGGAGCAGGTTCGTGTCGCCGTCAGCGCTCAGCAGTCGCATCAAGTCCGCGCGCGCGGCCACCGGTGACGACGGCACGACCCAGCGCGTGATCCGCACCGTCCACGGCCGGGGATTCATGTTCGTCGCCGATCTCGACTGAAGCCTTGCAGATGCGGCCACCCGACTTGGGATAGCGTCCGGGCGCGGGTCGCTCTGGCGTGATCTGCTGGGAGTCGATTCACTCGATGTCGAGGGTCCAGAGGGAGCCGGTGGTTCGACGACAGGCGTGCATGCGTGCAGCGCGACGACGCGAGCGGACCGCTCCGGCTCCCGTCGCCGGGGAAGCCGCCCGTGACTGAGATCTCCTCTTCCCGACACGGCCATCAACGACGGCGGCGACCGAGCGGTGAGCCGCCCCCACTGCCGAGAGAGTTGAACCGGGCGGCGATCGGGTGGCTGATCGCGTTCGTCTTCTGGGCGGCGATCTGGGTCTGGGTGTTCTTGTCGGACCGGGCAGGCATCTGGATCACCGAGTTCGACCTCCGCCTCATGGCGCCGGTTGTCGACAACCGCGTCGCCTGGCTCGACTCGGTGATGTCGACGATCAACGAGTTCGGAACGCACTGGTTCGTCGCCCTCATCGGCTGGGTGACGCTACTCGGCGCCTTGCTCGCCCGCAGGATTCGGCATGCCGTCCTGCTGATCACCACGCTCGCACTCACCGCGGCGGCGGTCACCATCGTCGCCGCAGAGATCGGGCGACCCCGCCCGCTCGGGATGACCCGACTCGGCGATTGGGAAGGGTTCGCACAGCCATCGCGACCCGTCGCCCTCCTTGCCGCGGTCATGGTTGCCTGCACGCTCACGCTCGTCCCGGCCACCGGTCGCACGTATGCGCACTGGACGACCGGAATCGTGCTCGTGATCTTCGGCTTCGCCCAGGTGTACACGGCAGTCGATCATCCGACCGACGTTGCTGCCGGCGCGTCCGTCGGCGTCGCCCTGGCGCTCGTGTTCTATCGCACGATCGCCCCCGAGGCGGTGTTCCCGATCACCTACGGGAGCGGAAAGACCGCCCATCTCGATGTCACGGGCGCCCGCGGTGAGGCGATCCGCCGAGGTCTCCGACGCCAACTCGCCATCGAGGCAATTGAGATCGAGCCGGTTGGTTTGGAGGGATCGTCGGGGTCGACGCCGCTGCGGGTGACCGCCGCTGATGGCGACGTTCTCTTCGCCAAGTTGTACGCGCGTAGCCACCTCCGCTCCGATCGCTCGTACAAGCTCTGGCGCACGCTCGTGTACGGCCGATTGGAGGACGAACAGCACTTCACCTCGGTACGCCGACTGGTGCAGCAGGAGGACTACATGCTGCACGTCATGCAGCGAGTCGGCGTCCCCACAGCGAAGCCGATCGGCATCGTCGAGATCACGCCGGACCGCGAATACCTGCTCGTGGCGGAGTTCCTCGACGGCGCGGTGGAGATCTCCGATGTCGAGATCACCGAGGCGATGATCGACGATGCACTCGGCATTGTGGAGATCCTGTGGCGCTCCGGGCTCGCCCACCGCGACATCAAGCCGTCGAACATCATGGTGCAGGACGGGCAGGTGAAGCTCATCGACGTCGCGTTCGCACAGATTCGCCCGTCGCCGTGGCGACAGGCCGTCGACCTTGCGAACATGATGCTCGTGCTCGGTCTCGGGAGTTCTCCGGAGACCGTTTACGAGCGTGCACGCCTGCGCTTCTCCGACGACGAGTTGGCCGAGGCATTCGCTGCGTCCCGCGGGGTGACCCTGCCGTCTCAGCTCCGTCGAGCGGTGCGAGCGGACGGGCGTGAGATGCTCCAGGAGTACCGCGCGCTCGCCCCGCATCGCAGTCCGGTGTCGATCCAACGGTGGTCGTTCCGGCGTCTCGCGCTCACGGGTTGGGTCGTCCTCGTGGCCTTCTTCCTCGGGGCAGTGTTCATTTCCAACCTCGGCGACATCGGGCTGCGATGAAGCCCCGATGCGACTACGGCGGTTTGCTCCGACGCACGGCGATCATCACCGGTTCGATCGCAGCGGGGCTTCTGGCCGTCGCCTGTTCGGTGCAGGAGACCATCCCGGCACCGGGCTGCGTCGACGGCGCGAGTGGTCTGATCATGGCGCAATCCGTGCCGACGGCCAGCCAACTCCCGTGCTTCACGCAGCTTCCCGACGGCTGGAAGGTGGTCACCGTGAACGTGAACCAGGACCGGACCGTCGTCACACTCGATTCCGACCGCGCCGGCGACGGCGCAGCGGTGCTCCGCTTCGAGGAGCGCTGCGACGTGGGCGAGGCCGTCCCTGCCCCCGGTCATCTCGGTTCCGCTCAACGGTACGACCTGGTCGTGAGTGCGGCGCCGTCGTTCGAAGGCAGGCGGTACTACGTCTTCCCCGGAGGGTGCGTCTGGTGGGCGTTCGACTTCGATTCAGGCACCTCGGCGACCGAAGCGGTCGCGCTTGCCGAAGCCCTCGTGCTCATCTCGCGAGAAGACCTCAACGCGAGTGTCCGCGAGTCGTTCATCGACGAGGAGATCTGATGCCCGTCGGGCGAGTCTTCATCGGCGGTGCGGCAGCGGTTGCCTTGGGATGGTCGGCGCGGGAATCCAAAGCGTTGGCGGTGACCCGCCGCGAAGAGCAGGTGTTCCGTCGCTTCAATGACGCGCCCGACTTCTTGTCACCCGTGCTGTGGGCGCCCATGCAGGCGGGGTCCCTGGCTGCGGTGTTCCTCGCGTCGGAACTGACGAGGCGCCGGTTCGGTCGTGACGCCGCGCTGACCGTCGCGCTCACCGGCACAGCGGTGTGGGGAGGCGTGAAGCTGATCAAGCCGCTCGTCGGGCGTGGCCGACCGGCCGCGCACCTCGGGGACGTCAATGTTCATGGCCAGGAGCAACGGGGGCTCGGGTACCCCTCTGGTCATGCCGCGGTCTCGTTGACCTTGGCCGTGGCGACCACCCGCGCACCCGGTGTTCGAGTCGTCGCGGTGGCCGTCGCCGCGATCGCGGGTGCGAGCAGGATGTACGTCGGCGCGCACCTGCCCCTCGACGTGGTCGGTGGATTCGCGATCGGCGCACTGGCGGGCACGACCGCCGCAGCGGTTCTGACAGCCATATGACCTTTGTCACTGGACAACCCGATGTCGTGCGCGGATGATCTTTGCCGGGGAACGACACGAGGCGTTCCGATAGCCACGCCTCCGCAGGGAGGACCCTGTGACGTCGGGATTGTCGCAACGCGTGCCACGAGCGTCGGAACTACCAGGACGAGGGAAACGCCATGAGCGAGCAGTACGAGGCAGCGACCGAACAGCACCAGGAGGAAGTCGAAGAGGGACGCACCTACTCGTTCTTCGGGTGGGTCAATCGGAACAACCGATGGATCATCGTGGGGGTCGCGCTCGTCACCGTCCTGGCCGCGGTACTGGCCACGGGCCGCTCGGAGGACGAACCGAACTTCGACCCGGCCGGTGAGATCTATGACACCAGCGCGCTCGTCGACGCACGGTTCGTCAACTCGTCGTCGGTCGGCGGCGCCCTGTTCGTGGTGGAGGCGAGCGACGGTGGCGATGCGCTGACTCGCGACGTGTTGCTCGAGTTCAAGGAGAACTCCGACGCGCTGCGGAGCGACCCCGAACTGAACGCCGAACTGACCGAACAGTTCAACGCGGGCCTGGGTGAACAGGTCGATGGCATCTTCTCGCTCGCCGACGTCGTCGACGATGCCCTCCCGGGAGGGCTCGAGCAGGCGACTGATGCCGACGTCAAGATCGTCCTGGCCGACATCCTCGGCGAAGACGCCGTCGGAAGCCCACTCCGCGACACTCTCTCCCAATCGGCGACGAGTCGCGTCGGTGTCGTCGCCGACGAGCAGATCGTGGTGTGGGAGGCCCCGGCGTTCAGCGCGACGGTGGTGCTCGATCTCTCGAACCTCGGTGGTCGAGATCCGGAAGCCCAAGGATTCGGTGACATGGGGGCCGAAGCGGAGGAGTACCTGCGCGACGTGCAGGCCGAACTGCAGGGCGACCAAGAGAGCATCCGGATGCTCGGCGTCGGGATCGACGTCGGCATCACCTCCGAGGAGCAGCTGGCCGAGTCGGCTCCCTTCATCTTGCTCGCGGTGGTGCTGATCATGGTGCTCGTCGGCGCTCTGCTCCGCTCGTACTGGGCGGCTGCTCTCGTGGCGACCGGGCTATCGATCACGATGCTCTGGTACAGCGCCGTACTCACGCTGCTGGGATTCGAGGGCGGTCTGCTACTCGGCTTCATCGCACCGATCTCGGTCATCGCCTTCGGCGTCGACTTCTTCGTCCACGCCAGTGGGCGCGCCCGCGAACAACAGGTCGCCGGCTCGGCGCGCGACCACTCGTACCAGTTGGGACTCGCCCTCGTCTTCCCCGCGCTGCTGCTGGCGGTCCTGTCGTCGTCGCTCGCTTTCATGGCGAACGGCGTGGCCGGCATTCAGGCGATCGTGCAATTCGGGATCGGAACCGCGATCGCGCTCCTGATCGCATTTGTCATCCTCGGCCTCCTGACCCCGCGCTGGCTGCTCAGCGTGGAGGACGGCCTCGGAGACCCGCCGCTGCAGCGCGGCCGGATGATCGGCTACAAGCTCGGTTTCGTCGTGATGACGCTCGTCGCCGGTGTGGTGGTCACCTTCAGTGTCGTCGCCCCGATCACCGGCTTCATCGCGCTGATCGTGTTCCTCCCGATCTTCATCTACCTTCCCGCCCGCTGGACCCGCCGCAGCTATGCCAAGGCAGCAGCCGCCGGGCGGGAAACCGGACCCGTGATCAAGGGCGCCGGGCACGGTTTCAAGGCTGCCGGCGACATCGTGCACTTCAGCGCACGTTGGCGTGTGGTGACCATCCCGGTGACGATCGTCCTGGCGATCCTCGGCGTGATCGGCTTCACGCAGGTCGAGTCGGAATTCTCCTTCGAGGACTTCCTCGCCGAGGACAGCGACGCGATCCAGGGCCTGAAGCTGTTCGAGACGCACTACGGCGAGACCGGCGGGATCGGATCGGGCTTCATCTACGTCGAGGGAGACCTCACCCAACCCGAGACACTCGCCGCGCTCGATGACGTCGTGGCCGAGATCGATGCGGCCGAGGCGGCATCCGACGACGAGTACCTGACCCGCGATCTGAACGGCAACGTGACAGCACGGGACAACGCGGTAGCGATCGTGCGCGCGGCGGTCGCGTCGCCGGAGGCGATGGCGGCGGCCGGCGTGGTGATCACCGACGCGGACGGTGACGGACTGCCCGACTCCGCGGACGAGGTCGAGGCGATCTATGCGCTCGCGTTCGAGCAGGGAATCGCGACCGACGACGGATTCCTCGCGTACCCCGCCGAGAGCGTGACCGAGTTGCTGTGGACCGACGGAGACGGCAACTACGCCACCATCGTGCAGGTCGGGATCCCGCCCTTCACCGAGGATTCGATCATCCTCGACGCGCGCAGCGGACTGGACGACGCGGCCGACTCGCTCGAGGGGTCCGACGGCGGTTCGTCCCTGACTGTCGTCAGCGTCTCGGGAGAATCGATCACGAGTCAGGACAGTCTTGCTGCGTTCACCGATGCGATGCTCCTGGCGTTGCCGGTCGCGCTCGTTCTGTGCTCGATTCTCGCGGCCTGGTTCATGCGGTCGATCAAGTACGGGATCGCGGCCGTCGCACCGATACTCCTCGTCGTCGGCTGGGTGTACGGGTTCATGTATCTCGCCGACTACAAGATCAACGTCGTCACGGCGACCATCGCCGCGATCGCGGTCGGTGTGGGCATCGACTACTCCACCCACTTCACGATGCGGTTCCGGGAGGAGTTCGAGGAGGAACCGAGTCGGTTCCCGGCGCTCCGCCGAGCGGGGGAGGGCACGGGCGGGGCGCTCGCGATCTCTGCCCTGTCGTCGATCATCGGGTTCTCGGTGATGGCGCTCGCGCCGATGCCGATCTTCGTCACGTTCGGCACGCTGACCGCGGTGATGATCGCCTTCTCACTCCTCGTGTCGCTGCTGGTGCTGCCGAGCCTGCTGCTCGTTGTGACTCGCAGTCGCACGGGCGCCGAGCGTCAGCACTTCCTCGATCTCACCGGCACTGCGCCCGGAGAGTACGACCCACACTCGCGCGAGACCGCCCTTCAGGGCGGCGATGTCGCACAGGAGGAGCCCGTCGGCTGATCACGCCGGGCCGATCGCTGCGCGGTGCATCGGTGGTGGGGAAAACCCCACCACCGGGACGCCCGGCTCCCCCATCGAGAACGGGGCTCGGACCGTCCACGATGGACGTATGGAGTTCCTGTCCGACCTTCTCGCCGACTCTCTCCTCAACCCAGTGGTATTGGTGGCCGCCATCGTGGTGATCGCAACGCTCCTCAGCGGGCTTGTCGCCAGAGTGCTGCAGGTGCTCGAGGATCTGACTCTCACCTGGGACCGACTTCGCGTCCGGATCTCCCGGCTGAGCGTCTCGCGTCGACCGTTCCGGGTCGGGGGAGTCGGCGGCGGCGGGCGGCGATCGCGAGACCGTGCTCGCCCGCTCAACGGGCCAGGATTCGCGCGATAGGAACTCGGTCCGGCTCGGCGGTCGATCGGTGGTGGTCCTCTCGCACCGATCGCGGCCCACCGCCGGGACTACGGTCTGTCTCCCAACCAAGGGGGCCCATGATCATCGTCACCGCAACGCTGTCGTTCGAGACAGCGGCCGATCGCGACCGCGCGGTCGCCACGACCATCCCGGTGCAGCGGGCGACGCGGGATGAAGAGCCCGGCTGCTCGGCGTATTGCTTCGCGCCGGATCCGGTCGAGCCGACCCACATCCAGGTGTACGAGCTCTGGTCCGATGCCGAGCACCTCGCCGAGCACTTCGATCATCCCAACTACGCCTCGATGGTCGCCGCGCTGCAGCAATGCGGAGGCTTTCTGGCGTCGGAGAACCGCCTGTACGCGGCCGACGATCGGGGCCCGGTCTACGGCGACGACCGTCGGTTCCGATTCGACGCCGTTGCCGACGCAGGGGGTTGATCGACCGTGGGCGTCTTCGACCTGCACGCGCATGTCGTGCTGGAGAGCGCATTCGGTGCGGCGGGTCGGTACGGACCGTTTCACGGCGACGACGAGCGTGGCCGAGAGTTCTTCCGCGTCGGTGAGTACACGATGAAGCCGGTTCCCTATCGCGGCACGGTGTTCACCGATGTCGTGCGACGACTCGCGGCGATGGACGAACTCGGCATCGAGCGTCAACTGCTCTCACCGAATCCGCTGACGTTCCTCGGCGGCATCGAAGCATCACCCGCGATCGACTTCGCGTGCGCATCGAACGACGCCATGTCTGGCCTCGTCGCCGAGAGCCCTGATCGGTTGTTCGGCTCGGCGCAGCTCCCACTGCAGGACCCCGACGCAGCGTGCGCCGAACTGGAGCGAGCCGTGAACGACCTCGGTCTGCTCGCCGCCTACGTCGGCACGGACTACGGATGCTCGCTCGACGACCCCCGACTCGACGACTTCTACCGGCAGCTGGTTGGGCTCGACGTTCCGTTGTTCGTCCACGGCGTCACCAACGACGGCATCGGACCGCCGCCGGACGCGCGGTTGCGCCGATTCGGGCTCGATCTGATCGTCGGCTACACCTATGAGGAGACGCTGGCGGTCGCCACGATGGTGCTGGGCGGCGTCTTCGACCGGCATCCCGAACTGGATGTCTGCGTCTCTCACGGCGGCGGTGCGATCGCGTTTCTGGCACGTCGGTTCGATTCGTTCGCCTCCTTTCTGGGCAAGGCATCCGACTTCGCGACCGACCTCTCGCGTCTGTGGTTCGACAGCCATCTCGAGCCGGGGCCCGCTCGCGACCTCGTCGTCGACACCGTTGGTGCCGACCGCATGGTCTACGGAACGAACTTCGGCGGTTGGGACACGCCGACGGCGATCGACGAGTTCGACTCGAGTCTGACCGCGAACGCCGAACGCCTCCTTCGATTGGAGCCGACGTGAGCACGCTCATCACGAATGGTCGCGTCTTCACCGCTGTCGACGGCTCGGTGATCGACGACGGTGGTGTGTTGATCGAGGGGGACCGGATCGCATGGGTCGGCACAAGCGCCGACGCGCCGGCGATCGGCTCGCACGTCGAGCACATCGACGCCGGCGGGCATTTCGTGATGCCCGGCATGACCGAGTCCCACGTCCACCTCTCCTATTCCAACGCGCATCCGAGCCAGCTCGATCGTCAGCCGATCGCGATCGCCATGCTCGACGCCGTCGACAACGCGCGCACGCTGCTCGGACACGGCTTCACGTCGGCGATCAGCTTCGGTTCTGCGCAGGGCATCGATGTCCCGCTGCGCGACGCCATCCGCAGCGGGAGGGTGCCGGGGCCACGCCTGCTCGCGTCGGAGAGGGACGTCGGTTCGACGGGAAGCAACGCCGACGCTGCGATACCCGGGAGCGAAGGCCGCAAACGAATCGCCGACGGGCCGTGGGCGATTCGGTCGGCTGTGCGGGAAGTGGCCAAGGCCGGCGCGGACGTCGTGAAGATCTTCCTCGACGGTGAGGCGCTGTCGGCGCACGCTGCTCCCGGCGTACTGAGCTTCACCGACGAAGAGGTCGAGGCCGCGTGCGAGGAGGCCCATGCCCGGCGCATGCAGGTGGCATGCCACGCCCGCTCCGCCGAGGCGGTCAAACAGGCGGTCCGCTTCGGCGTCGACTTCGTCGGCCATGCGAACTTCCTCGATGACGAGGCCGTCGAGATGCTGGGCGGCGCGCGCGAGCGGATCTTCGTCGGCCCCGGCATCGCATGGGAGATCCAGCTCCTCGAACGGGGGCACGAGATCGGCTTGAGTCGGTCGATGATGGAGGCCCGCGGATACCAGCGCGAGATCGACGAGACCGTGAGCGCGGTGAAGCGTCTCCGGGACGTCGGTGTGCGCATCTTGATCGGCGGTGACTACGGATTGTCGATCACGCCCCATGGCACCAACGCGAAGGATCTCGAGTACTTCGTCGACCTCTTCGGGATGACGCCGACCGAGGCCCTGCTGTGCGCGACCCGCGATGGAGGAGCCGCGTTCGATCCATCCGGCATGGTGGGCACGCTGGAGGCGGAGACGCTCGCAGACATGGTGATGGTCGACGGCGATCCAACCCGCGACGTGACGGTGCTGCAAGACGCGGCACGCATCACGGCGGTCTACAAGGGCGGCCGACGGTACGACGGGTTGCTCGACTGACGCGAGCGTTCCCCGGCACCGTGAGTTCCTCGCACCCATTCGTCTGTCGGCGCGTCGCGGCGGGAGTCATCGTTGTCGGGCTGCTCGGGTCCTGCGCGGACTCGGATTCCCAAACCTCCATCACGCTCGGTTCTGACGACGCGCCGACCTCGACGGCGACCGAGGGAATGACGGCGGATCGGGCCTCCGAGCTGTGCGCCCGGACCGGCGTCTCCGAGGCCGGTGATGTCGAGAACGATGCCCTCACCGAGGCGTCGGGACTCGTCGCGAGCCGGACGTATCCAGAGGTCGTGTGGTCGCACAACGACGGCAGCGACGGGCGCCTGTTCGCGATCGGAGCCGACGGTCGTGATCTGGGGGTTCACGAACTGGTCGTCGAAGGTGTCGATGACATCGAGGACATTGCGTTGATCTCGGGGCCCGATGGCTCCGAGGCGCTCCTGGCCGACATCGGCGACAACGATGTCGACCGGTCCGCGATCCGCATCTACCGATTTCCCGAACCCGATCCGCGCTCGGCGGGGCCGATCGAGGAGATCGAGGTGTTGGAGTACGTCTACCCCGATCGTCCACACAACGCGGAGACGCTGCTCGTCGACCAAGCATCGGACGTGCTGGTGATCGTGACGAAGGCGCAGCTCACCGACGACGGCGTCCAGGGTGACCTCGGTTCGACCGCAGCGTCGTACGTCTTCGAGGGACCGCTCGGTGGTGCCTCCGAGGCACCGATCGAGTTGCGTGCCGTCGGGATCATCGACATGGTCGCACTCGAAGAGCGGGCCGAGAAGTCGCCGAGACATCCGACCCGCCTGATCGGTGCGGCCGGTGTGCCGACCGGCGGCGACGTCTCGGCCGATGGGTCGCTGATCGCCCTGCGGACCTACGAGACGGTATGGGTGTGGCCACGTCTCGAGCAGCAATCCGTCGCCGAGGCGCTGCTCGGTGAACCGTGCGAGGTCGGGGCGGCGTTCGAAGTTCAGGGCGAGGCCGTGGCGTTCACTTCCGAGGGTCTGGCCACGCTCGGCGAGGGCGTCAACCGGCCCCTGCACCTGATCGGCTCGTCGCAGTGAGCTCGGAGTTGCCGGCGCGACGGATGACACCAGACGCACCCCGACATACAGTCTCGGTGATGACGATCGATCGCGCTGCCGCCGACAAGTTGCTCACCACCACCCGTTCCGTCCGCAAGCGCCTCGACCTCACCCGTCCGGTGCCGATGTCGCTCATCGACGAGTGCATCGAGATCGCCATGCAGGCGCCGACCGGTACGAATGCCCAGAACTGGGCCTTCGTCGTCGTGACCGACCCCGCCAAGAAGCAGGCGATCGCCGACTTCTATCGGCAGGCGGGTGAAACCATGGCCGGCTCCGGCTACCCGCCGCCGCTGCCGGAGGGCGATCCTCGCGAGCACGTGATGCCCAAGGTCATGGAGAGTGCGATGTACCTCGGTGAGGTGCTCGAGCAGGTGCCCGTGTTCGTGATCCCGTGCGTGCAGGGTCGGATGGAGGAGGTGCCGATGATCGTCGCCCAGGCCTCGACGTACGGCTCGATCCTGCCGGCTGCGTGGAGTTTCATGCTCGCCGCTCGTGCCCGCGATCTCGGCACAGCGTGGACCACGGTCCACTTGTTCCATCACGACGAGGTCAGCGACCTACTCGGAATCCCACGGGACTGGACGCAGGCGGCCCTCCTGCCCGTCGCCTACTACACCGGCGACGATTTCAAGCCGGCACACCGGCTCCCCGCTGCATCGATGATCCACTACGACACGTGGGATGCCGATGATCAAACGGTTCGGTGACGACGCCGCGCTGCTGGTGATCGACGTGCAACAGGGTGTGGACGACCTCGTCTACTACGGCGGGCCGACCGGCCGGCGCAACAACCCCGCCGCCGAGCAGAACATGCTGGACCTGATCGCCGCATGGCGGGTCCGAGGTCTGCCGATCTTCTTCTCGCTGCACGACTCTCGCGAGCAGTGTTCGCCGCTCAAGCTGTCGTTGCCGACGGGTGCCTCCAAGCCCGGTTTCGAGCCCTGTCCCGGCGATGGGATCGTCACCAAAGACGTCAACGGCGCGTTCATCGGAACCGACTTGGAGATCCAGCTCCGGCGGGCGGGGATCAGGCGCATCGCGATCGTTGGTTTCTTCACCAACATGTGCGTCGAGACCACGACGCGCCAGGCCGGCAACCTCGGCTTCGACACGTATCTCGGTCACGACGGGTGCGCGGCGACGAACCGCATCGGGCTGGACAACGTCGATCGTGATCCCGAACTCGTTCACGACATGGCGGTCGCCAACCTGCACGGCGAGTTCTGCACCGCAGTGGCCACGACAGACCTGGCCTCGCTCCTCACCGAGGACCGCGACGACCTCGATCGGTCGCAAGGCAACGAGTGAGCATCGACTTCGGTGCTCACTCCACGAGCACCCGCCTCGGTTCGGTTGCCGTGCGCCGTCCGCCCGCAGCCCTCGGCTCGGCCGATCCCGAGGCGTGGCACTACGCCGCGCCGATCGACCTGGACCGTGCCCGGGCCGAACACCGCCGTTTCGTCGATCTGCTCGACGCGTCCGGTGCGGACGTTCTGTTCATCGACGATGAACCCGACGAACAGCCCGATTCGGTCTTCACCTACGACGCTTCGCTCGTCACGCGAGCTGGTGCGGTGTTGTTCCACATGGGCAAAGCGGCACGTCGACCCGAAGCCGAACTCCACGAGGCGTTCTACGGCAGCGTCGGCATCCCGATCCTCGGACGAGTCGATGCGCCAGGCACGATCGAGGGCGGCGACACGCTGTGGATCGACGAAAACACCCTTGCGGTCGGCCGCGGATACCGCACCAACGACGACGGCATCGGCCAGCTGGCATCGATCATGGCCTCGATCGACGTCGACGTCGTCTCGTTCGACCTACCCGTCCATCACGGATCCGAGGCGTGCCTTCACCTCATGTCGCTCGTCAGCATGTGTGCGCCGGACCTGGCGCTCGTCCACCTTCCGCTGCTTCCGGTGCGGCTGCTCGAGCTGCTCGAGCGCAGCGGCTACGAACTCGTCGTCGCGCCGCCGGAGGAATTCGCCCGCACCGGTGGCATCAGCTGCAATGTGCTCGCGACTGGGCCACGCGCGATCCTGATGGTCGAGGGCGCACCCCAGACCGAGGCCGCATTGCGCGACGCCGAGTGCACCGTCACGACGTTTTCGGGTGTCGACCTCTGCTCCAAGACCGAAGGCGGTCCGACCTGTCTGACCCGACCACTGTTGCGAGTGGGAGCCTGAGCGGGCTCGCTGCGATTACTCCGGCTTCTGCCCGACACAGTGCCAGTTCAGGGTGAGGAGCTCGGCCTCCTCGGCCTGGATGTACGACTCGCTGTTCTTGTGCAGGCGTTGCAGCAGTGCATCGGTCTTCTTCGGGATGGCCCGGATCTTGGCGAGTGACTTGAACACGGCCTCGTACTTGTCGAACAGGGCGACTTCCTTCTTGATCATCTCCACGGCACTTCGGCCCACCGACGAGATCAGCTCGAAGCCGGCGTCGCGGTAGTCATCCTCCCAGTACTTGTAGTACCAGAAGCCCCCGAACACCGTGAGTTCGCGCGTGTGCTGGATCAGGGTGCGGTGGTGCTCGTTGTCAGCGTCGTATGCGTCGAGCGCAGCGACGTCGTTGATGACGAACCGACCGCCTGGCTTCAGGACGCGCATCACCTCGGCGAAGGTGAAGGCGTGGTCGCTCACATACGTCATCGGCTGGATCGCGTAGACCGCGTCGAATGTGGCATCAGCGAATTCGAACGGTTGGTTGAAGTCGCCGACCGTGAAGTTGGCGGCCGGCAGGTTCGGGTTCCTGTGGGCCTTGTCGATCTGCGACGCGTCGAGGTTGATGCCGTAAGGGATCGCTCCGGTCAGCTCCGCGATGTGCTCGGCGATCGCTCCGCAGCCGCATCCCAGGTCCAACACCTTCTGGCCGGGACCGAGTTGGAGGTCGTCGGCCACGATGCGTTCGAACAGGATCTGGTTCTGCAGCACCGACTGCTCGGGGTCGATGACCGGCGGCATGTACATCGTCTCCACCGAGCCGAGAGTGCAGAGGAGGTGGATGACCTTGTAGAGCGCCTGTAGTTCGGTGCTGCTGCCCTGGTTGTACCCCTTCACCGCAACGCCGTTGTCATGGTCGGTTTTGGTGTTCTCGGGTGAGTCGACGAAGAGCTCGCCGTAGCTGCCCATGAAGGCGTCGTAGTCCTCGTCGCTGATCGTGAGCAGGCTGCGGAGAGCACCAAGGCGATCCAGAAGGGTGGTTGGCTTGTGGCTCGTCACGATGACCGGACCCTATTCCGCCAGGCTCCGGTCCGGCGATGGCCGGTGCCTGAGAGTGCTGACGCGCCCCGCACGGGCCACCGATCGTCGTCCGTCCGGGTCGGTCGGCGTCACCCGAGCGGACGCGGTGGACGGTGGTTCGCTATTCGAACGTCGCCGCGCAGCGGACGGGGCAGTGCGGCTGGGCCGGGTTGGGGTTCGGCGTGGCGGGCGGGCACGCGGATCCCGTCCAGAAGTCGCGCAGTTCGTAGCGGAGCCGCTCGAGGCCACGAGCGAGATGGGTATCGAGGGACGAGACGCTGACGTCGAGCGCGTCGGCCGCTTCCTGTCGGGTCCAACCGTCGGCGGGGACCGGGAGGAACTTGGGCTCGCGCCGACGTCGCCCCGCCCGCGACCGCCCGACCCGGTACAAGTAGCCCGTCGAGTTGGTCAAGCCGGCGAGCCGAGCCGGTGTTCCCACCCGTATGCGAGTGCGATGCTGGTCGCCTCAAGCCCCAGATCCTGACCGAGGGCGGCGGCGAGGGCGTGCCGCAACCGCGGTTCCGCCTCGACGACGAAGTCGTCGAACCAGTCGCGGACTTCAGCCGGCTGCGTCACATCGACCCCCAGACGTGCAACTCCCCCAGACCAAGTAGACCTCTCCGTGCCCGGGATCGCGCCACAACCAATATGGATCGGGCAGCCAGGCCGTGGTCCGCGACGCAGTTCCCTCTGTCACCAATCCGGCGATAGGAGGCAGTCTTGGTCGCCGCTTACCGCGAATCGATCACGAGTGATTGGATCGTGTGACCGACTGGTTGTGTGCGATCGCTCAGGAATCCGTGCGCAGTCCCGTGTCCATCGCGACGTGCATGGGTGCTGGCATCGAGTGAGATCCACTCGCCAGCCGGGTAGCGGTGCAGCGCCACGGTGAGATCGGAGTTCACGTAGCGGTGGGTGGTGAACGGAACAACGTTCGACATTCCGTTCGCGTAGTCACCTGCGACGATCGCGCGGTCCAGCGGATGGATCTCCTCACCGACCAGAATCGGCGTCGTCAGTCGCAGCCACACATGCGCTGGACCGAGTTCATCGAAGGGGCGTCCGGTGATCAGGCGCACATCCATAGCATCGGAGAACGACTGCCCTTGCGGTCGGCCACTCTCTCGACTCCATCGTTCGCAGTCGTCGGGATCAGGACGCGAGATCGTGGGCGAGACGAGAAGCGACTCTTCGTCGATGCCGTTGTCCGTGATCGCGATCCGTAGACCGCGGGCCACGAGAACCTCCGTGTCGTTTCGTCGCGAAGGACTGCATCGAGAACCTGGATGCGTCGTCCGAGCCGTCGTGGCTCGATGCCGATGCGCAATGGGGCAAGCGGGACGGGTCGTAGCAACTCGACGCTCAGGCGGGTCAGCCGCCATGCCGCATCGTCGTTCCGCCAGCGGTCGAACATCCGGCCCACTAGGGCTGCCGGTGGCCCTCCATGCATCGCCTTCGAACTCCAAGGTCCGGCACCGATCGATCGCGGCGTGAACGTTTCCCCGTTTGGCTCGAAGACCCCGTCGATGAACTCGTCGGTCACGAAGCCATCGTGACATACCGCACCCGAGTGCTACCGACGAACCGGCGCAACGAGGTCTCCCGTTCCCGGCGCTCTGCGGCACCCTCTGGCACGGGTCGGTCAACTGGTGTTCTGTTCGATCAGTTGGTTGACCGATGTTGAATCCGCCACCGTCTGACCACTGGACTCGGCGACGATCGTTGTCGTAGTCCACAGCGTGTTGCGCGTGCGTCGATCAGGCTTTCCCGTCACGAGGTACGTTTCGTCGAACGTGACTGGGCGGAAGAAGCGATGGTCCTCCTGCAGCGTCATCGGGAACTCGTTGTCGGCCAGCACGACCACGGCCCCGATCATCGTCCCGCAGTGCAGCGCAGCGCCGACCGCGCCGCCGTACACGAAGTCCCCGGCGTCAGGGAGATACGTGAAGACCTCACGTGACGGGGACCAACGAATGATCGCGTGGTTCTCGGTGAGTTCGAGCGCCTGGAAACCGTAGGCCTTGTTGACCTCCGTTCCCGACGTTGTGTTCATCGCGGTCCAGAACCACATGCCCCAACGATCGCCAGCCATGCAAGACGGTACATCGGCTCGTCGGGTAAGCCTGCTCCCGATCACAGCAACCCGCAACCCTCGCGGCATCTGCTGCGTACCGCCCATGGGAGTGTCGGGATGCGTCCTCGAGCCGGCGATAGGTGACAGGTGTGGGACGACGAGGCGTTCTGCCCGGAGGCTGTCCTTATGAGGGTCTCTCAGGCTCGCCGCTGATCTCGGCGTGGAGCCGGTCCAGCTCGCCGATTGCAGCCTCCCGGTCGGCGAGGTCGAAGTAGACGATCCGTTCGAAGGCGCTCAAGTTCGAATCCAGACGCATGCAGGCGAGTGCATCACTGCGCCGATCGTCGCCGTAATCGCTCACGTAGCAGAAGGCAGCGGATCGGTCACCTCGGACGCCGATGACCTCAGAAACGGACAAGTTCACCCGCCCGGAGCCGACCTCAGGATTGGTTGCGAGATACGCAACCCAACCTGGCCCGTCGAGTCTGCCGAAGCTGATGCCAGTCCGTCGGTCGTCGGCGTAGAAGTCGTCGGTTACCGGAGGCTCGTCGGTGGTCATGTCGGCAGCCCCCCTGCTAGCGCCCATGATGAATCGCACCAACTCGATCACCGCGTTGCTCGACTGCCCGTCCGGCATGGCGTTCAAAGTAGCCGCGAGCAGATTCGCGTGGGGTAGTGACGAGCTGAAAGAACTTCTCGTTCGTGCAGCCGAACCCGTGTCCCGATGTGTATGCCGATCAGGGACACCCTCTTATCCGGCGATAGGGGACGCTCGCCAACCGTCGACGGCTCGCGCGTTATGGGATGCGCTGCCGAGCACAGTCGTGCCTGATCTCGCTCAGGGCCGCCGGCCTCCAGCGCCGCGCGCGATTGGGCGATATGCGGAGGGACTTGGTCCCCAGGCTGGTCGACGCGGTCATGTCGCAGTGTCGTAACAGGTCCGGCCGCAGTGGGCTGGGGCGGTTCTCTCCTTCATCGCGAGGTCCGACGACGGGCCACTGGCCGCCCGTCTCGCGCCTATCGCGAGGATCCTGGGAACCACCAAGTCTGCGGCTCAGGGCTCGAGGCCATCGGTTTTCTTCCGTCGCTCAATATGATGTAACCTCTATTACGTAACCCACATTATGTTAAGGAGACCTCACCGTGCCCAAGATCGTCGACCGAGTCGAGCGTCGAGCCGCGAT
>JASJHI010000014.1:0-3010 GCA_033791105.1 Acidimicrobiia bacterium
TCTGGGCGCCCTGGTGCGGGCCGTGCCGGATGGTTGCGCCGATCCTCGAGAAGCTTTCCGTCGACCTGGCCGGCGCGGTCAAGGTCGTGAAGGTCAACGTCGACGAGTCGCCGACCGTGGCTCGTCGGTACAACGCCTCCAGCATTCCGATGCTGCTCTTCATGCGTGGCGGCGAACTCGTCGACACGGTCGTGGGCGCACAGCCCGAGCGTGTCCTCCGCGAGCGCATCGACGCGCTCCTCGGGAACTGAGACCAATGCGTTATCGAGTTCGTCAGGTCTCGCCGATCACGGTGCCGATCGCCCTGCTCCTGGTCGTCGCAATACTCGTTGTCGCATTTCTCGATCTCGACGACGTGGTCACCAACGTCCTGGTGGGCGTCCTCGCTCTTGTCGCGGCCGTGTTGGTCACACTCTCGGCGCTCACCGTCGAGGTCGGCGACGGCCATGTCGCCGCCACCTTCCGATTCGGCTGGCCCGCTCGACGCATTGCGCTCGCCGACGTCCGGTCGATCAGCCGGGTCCGCAACGCCTGGTGGGTCGGGATCGGCATCCGGAAGGTCCGCCATGGCTGGATGTACAACGTGTGGGGCCTCGACTCTGTGCAGCTCGATCTGACGGACGGCCGGGTGTTCCGCATCGGCACTGCGGAGGGCGATCGTCTCCTCGCCGAACTCGAGTCGGAGCAGGCTGCCACAGGTTGAGTCCGCGCGGCCGGGTGCGGCATCGTCGAGGTGCTACGTGCCGTGTCAGGCAAGGTTCGGAGTGTCCCTTACCGGCACATGGGTGACACTCGTTCAGCGCCGACGGTCCGGTGTTATGGGCTACGTTCCACCGATCGATCTGCCGGATCCCGGACGGTCTGGAGCCTTCGCGAGGACGCGAATATCGTGCATTGCCGTAGGCCAAAGTGTGGCGCCCCTCGCCGCTTCGCCTGATTGCGAAACGAGCGTTCTTTCAGCTCTTCCTAGGCGGCCACCAATCACGTTGCCGGGAATTCGCTTGCTCGGCTCGGGTCCGGACGTGTCGTTCTGATCGTCCGCGGCCCGGGGATGAATTCGCTCCCGTCCCGACCGCGTGAGCGAACCACAGCAGGATCGGTCGCCATCTGGCCCCGATGTGGGATCGGTCACGATTCCTTGACCCTGCGAAACGCGCAGTGCATGCTCGTGAGAGATGAACTTGGGGGTTCGTCACTCACCGTGCGACCGATGGGGAACGCACAGTAGACAGAAAGGCGTATCCGATGAATCGGATTACCAGAAGTGTTATTGGACTCGTTGCATCGGCAGCATTGGTCGCGGTTGCGGTGCCATCGCCGACGTCAGCCGGCCCGCCGGATCGGGATCAAGTCCATGTCGTGAGCGAAGGGCCGCGACCGTCGCTCGAGGGTGTGGCAGTCGACAAGAGCGGCAACGTGTTCGTGACGAGCACGCTCACCGGCGAGCTGTTGAAGTTTGCACCCGGGTCGAGCGACTTCGAAGTCTTCGGCACGATCGACGGTTGGGCTTCCGCCGGTCCTGGGGCCGGATTCCTCGGCCTGGCTACCGACGCCAAGGGCAACATCTACGGTGCGGTGCAGTGGGACGGCCTGACCGGCGTCTACAAGTTCGACCGGAAGACGGGCGACGAAGCGCTGATCGCCGGTACCGACCAGATGAGCTTCCCCAACGCCATTGCGTTCGACAAGGTCGGCAACATGTACATCACCGACTCCAATTCGACCGGGATCCTCTGCAGCCCGCCTCCGGGCAGCGTGCCTCTGGGCGACGTGGGTGGCGCGATCTGGCGGGTCGACCGCAACGGCAACGCCATGAAGTGGTTCGAGTCGGCGCAGCTCGGAGGGACCTGCATCGGCCCAGGAAGCACACCGGTGGGTGCCAATGGCATCGCCTACCGGAAGGGTGTGCTCACGGTGGCCAACAACGAAGGCTTTTCGCTGTGGACCGTGCCGATCGAGGGCGATGGGTCGGCGGGCGACATAGCCCTGCTTGCCGGTTTGGGCGCGACGCCCGACTGGCCGTTCCTCGATGGTCCGTTCGGCCCGCTCCCAGCCCTACCCGATGGTATTGCGCTGGACGTCCACGGCGGGATCTATGTGGCGTCCGTCGCCCAGAACGCCCTGTTCCGTGTCAACACCGACGGATCTGTCGACGTGTTGTTCCATGACCCGACGGGTGAAGTGCTGAACGTTCCTTCGAGCATCGCCTTCGGCACGGGCAAGGGCTTCAAGCAGACGGTGTATACGGTCAACCTGGCCTTTGCGCCGACCCCACCGTTCGCTCCGGCCTCACTCGTCGCCATCGATGTTGGGGTGCCCGGCATGCCCCTTCCGTGATGCTCGGTCAGGATCGTGTGCGCGGGCCCAGCGAGCTCTCCGGTGCCTCCGGTCTGGTCCAGTACGACAACGATCGGCTCGGCTGGTCCGGCGACCAGCGCAGCAACGAAACCAGCGACGTTGTCTTCCCGAACGACCGAGTCGTCGCGGGACACTGACACCCCGATCGTTTGTTCAAGGGCATCGGCCTGCGCCGGCGGGATGCCGATGCCGAACGACACCGCATCCGATGCGGCGTCGTCAACGTCGGAGACGTCCTCGCCGGTGGTCTGCTCGAGCACCAACGCGCCGACGACTGGTCCCGCTGCCGCGATACCGCCCAAGAACTCGACGGCGCCGGCATCGAACTCGACGCACCACACGACCTCGCCCGTGTCAATCGCGATACCGCGCACCACGTGCTCGACGGAACTGTTGACAGCGACGTCGTCGAACACGGCCGCTCTATGCGCGCCACAGGTTGGGTGCGTCGACTTCCAGTTGGGCAGCCCATAATCGGCGCCTCGCCGAGGGAGCGCAACCCGCTCCTGATCGGCCTCTTGCGCGTGGCAGGTATCCCATATCGCGCGTCCCCGAATCCCGAATCGCAGCGTCACCAACCGCCGGGACGGTGACACCGAACGGCACATCGGTGACGCGCTCGGAGTTCGATCGCTGAGCGTTATGGGATGCC
>JASJHI010000015.1:0-4090 GCA_033791105.1 Acidimicrobiia bacterium
CTCCGCAGGGAGCCGGTGGAACGCCGGAAAGGACCTCTCGTTCGTGCCGATCCGGATGGGGCTCGTGGCCGAGGTCACGTTCGGCCAGCTCGAGAACCAGCGCTTCCGTCACGGCGTGAAATTCCTACGCTGGCGCCCGGATCGCACACCAGAGAGCTGCCGATATGACCAGCTCGACGTCGCGGAACCCGTCCCCTTCGACGAGTTCTTGTCAGCATCCCGGCCGTAGACGCTTCTGAGCGCCCGAGGGTGCTCAGCCGGGAACTGTGGTCGCCAACGCCGTCGTTGGCGCGATCGTGACCGTCACGGGCGGTGGCACGGTGATCGCAGTCGTCGGGGCCGATCCGTCGGCATTGAGCAGTGTGAAGAGTTGCGGTTCGCTGTCGACGGTGCCGAGCGGAGTGATCGCGGTCGCGTGCACCGTCCAGTCGCCCGGAATCGTGAGCGGCAGCCCGTCGGACTCGAGACGCACCGCGACGCCCGGCTCGGTCAGCGGGACCGGCTGTGTAATCGTGCCGATGTTCGAGTCGTTCGGCGGCGCCGTGAAGACGATCTCGAGGTTGGACAGGCCGTTCTCCGGCGCGATGACGTCGACCTCGAGCCCCTGGATGCTCGCTTCGGCGTTGGTGAGTTCGACTCTGACCTCGAAATCGCGATCCGGAACGACGATCGTCCGCGTGATCGCATAGTCGATCTGCGGCGTGTTGTCGACGTTTGGTGGATCGAGGGCGATGAGCCATGCACTGAGTGCCAGCACCACGATGCCGACAGCGGCCTCGATACCGAACGCGCGTCGGAGTCGATCGGACATCGGCACTGTCATTTCGTCCGCTCGGCCGAGTCGATGGTTGACGAACTGCCGCGCGGACAGCGCGATGAAGAGCATCGCTGCGACGATCACCGCCTTCAACACCACGACGCGGCCGTGCTGTGAGCCGAACAATGAACCACCGTCGAGGCGGATCATCTGGACGACTCCCGTGGCGACGGTCACGACGATCGCGATCGTCGAGATGCGCGCGAACCCCCGCACGGCATGGACGAGGTCTTCCTCGCCCGGCCCGACGAGCACGACGCGGGCGAGCAGGATTGCACCCCCCACCCAGATCGCCATCGCCAGCGCGTGGGTGATGCCCATGACGATGCCCAGCGCGGGAAGCGGCCCACCTGTGCGGCTGAAGCCGATCGTGACCACCGCCAGCGCGGGAATACCGAGGGCGGCCATCTGCGTGGCCGGGATGATCACCCGGTCGGGTCGGAACGCAACCCACGCCGCCGCGATGACGAGGACGAGGCGGATCAGTGCGAACCTCGCGGGCCATCCCGCGTCGCGGAGTTCGACCCAGTTCGCGGGATTGAACCCGGCGCCGAGCGACTCGGTCATCACCGCGGCGGTCGCCGCGGCAACGTAGAGCACCGTGCCGATCAATGCGACGATCCAGGCGCTGCGGATGAAGCGGACCGCGATCAGGTACTCGACACCCTCCGGCCAAGCGGTTGCGATGAGCACCAGCGCGCCGAACATCGTCGCGATGCCGAGTACCGACAACAACCGTCCGAGCCAGAGAGGACCTTGGCCGGAGTCGACTTGTGACAGCAGGAGCACGTCGTCCGACGCGCTCGCGTCTGCGGACGTGTCCGTCGGGGTGTCGGTCGTCGCGATAGTCGTGGTCGTCGCGCCCTCGGCCACCGTTGTGGTGACGCCTGTCGGATCGTTCTCGATGTTGAACGTGATGTTGCCGGCACCGTTCGGCTCGCCATCGGTGTTGCTGACGCGCCATCGCGCAACACAGGTTCCCTTCGGGAGTACCTCGCTGACCGTCGCGGTCAGGGTGCGGTCGTCGTCGCCCACCTCGGGGCGACCGAGCGTGTAGAGCTCCGTGTTGCAGTCGAGCGCGATCGTGTTCGCGTCGCCGAGCTCCTCGAGGAATGTGATGACGATTTCTTCGGGTGAGGATGCGATGGACGCGCCATCCGCCGGGCTCGAGCTGGCGACAGAGTTCTCGGCGTGTGCGACCGACGGTATGAACGAGAACAACGCGACCATCGAGCAGGGTCGCGGCGACGGCGACGGGCGCGCGCCTCGCAATCAGGGGAACACGTGTGCGTTCGATCACAGTCGAACCGAGGCTAGTCAGCGGCCGTGCCGGAGAGCGGGAGCCTGGAATGTGTGCCGGCCGGCTGCGGTTCTCGACCCCTTCGTTCGGATGCTCACGATCGGGTCCGGCGGCACGCGGCGAGGCCCATCTCTTCGGCGAGGTCGTCCCGCCCGAGTGTGAGCGCGCCGATCTCACCACTCACCCGGTTGAGCTCGTCCGCGTCCTCGGCCGGGATCTCGGCGATGTCGCGCCAACGCGCGGCCTGCTGGTCGGTGTTGGCGACGAAGGCACGATGGTCGCCGTCCAAGATGGCCGGCGGCTCGATCTCCCGTGCGAGCTCGGCCTCGGCCTCGATCGTTGCCGCCGCCGCGAGGGCGAAGTCGGTGCGGCCGGTGTCGTCCGGTGGCGGGGGGAGCGCGGCGAGGGCGGTGGCGGTCTCGACACAGATCGCCTCCATCGCGACGGTGTATTCCTCGGTGGTCGGCTCCGCTCCCTCCGTCGGCGTACACGAGATTCCACTGATCAATGCGATGAAAACCGACACGGCCAGAGGCGTAGCTGCGCGCTTCCCTGTCGCGTGCGGCTGTGAACGGGAGATCATCGACCGGCGACGCTAGAACACCAGTTGCTTCCGGGCTGCGCGGCGTCGGTGCTCGCCGGTCGCGTGCGGCCGTCGGCGCCCTTCGATGCCGATACACCCCGTCGATAGGGTGAGCGCCGATGGCCACCCAGTCGCTCTACCGCCGGTATCGCCCCCGTCGCTTCGGCGAGGTCAAGGGCCAGGACCACGTCGTGCGCGCGCTCCGCAATGCCGTCGCAGACGGTCGGGAAGGGCAGGCCTACCTGTTCTCGGGACCTCGCGGCACGGGCAAGACCACGTCGGCACGCATTCTGGCCAAGGTGCTCAACTGTGAGCGGCCCGTCGATGGTGAGCCGTGTTGCGAGTGTGCGTCATGCATCTCGGTCGAGCGCGGCACCAGCTACGACGTCCACGAACTCGACGCGGCGAGCAACAACGGTGTCGACGCGATGCGCACCCTGATCGAGAAGGCGTCGTTGGGTACACCCGGTCGCCACAAGGTGTACATCCTCGACGAGGTGCACATGCTCTCCAAGGGTGCTGAGGCAGCGTTGCTGAAGACATTGGAGGAACCGCCACCGCACGTCGTGTTCGTCCTCGCCACCACCGATCCCCAGAAGGTGTCCGACACCATCCGCAGCCGTACCCAGCATCTCCAATTTCATCTTCTTCCCGCCGACACGCTGGCCGAGCACGTCCGCTGGGTGATCGACGACGCCGGGCTCACCGTCTCCGACGACGCCATCGACGATGTGCTGGCCCTCGGCGCAGGTTCGGCTCGCGACACGCTCTCGGCACTCGAGCTCGTCGCCAGCGCCGGGGGCGAGCGTGTGGAGTCGGTTTCGTACGACGAATTGGTCGAAGCGATGATCGATCGCGATCCGGGGCGCGGTCTCACGATGATCGCGCAGGCGGTGTCGCTCGGGCGTGATCCGCGCACGCTCACCGAGGAACTGATCGGATTCCTGCGTAACGGCTTCCTGTCATTGATGGCGCCCGATCTCGTGCAGCTGCCGAGCGACCGTGTCGGTGTCGTCGCCGATCTGGCGCGCCGGCTCGGGGCGGCCGGACTCGTGCGCGGCATCGAGGTGTTCGGCTCGGCGCTCGTCGAGATGCGCCAGGCCCCTGACCCTCGGGTGTTGCTCGACGTCGCGGTGGTCCAACTGACCGCGGAGACGGTCGTGGCTGACGTCACCGCGTTACTGACGCGCATCGACCGCCTCGAGCAACGGGTTGCCGACGTCGAGTCCTCGGGGCCGGCAACCGCGCCCGAGCGTTCCGCGGCCCGCGCCGAACTCGGCGGCCGCGCGCGGAGCCGCACCGAGCCGAACGAAGCGACACGCACCACGCCAGAAGAGTCGGCTGGCGCGGCGGCCACGGACGCCGCCGACACGGCGGTGTCGGGTGTGAC
>JASJHI010000016.1:0-12432 GCA_033791105.1 Acidimicrobiia bacterium
GTGTCGAACAGTCGCGAGCAGAGGTTGACGAGCGTCGTCTTGCCCGCGCCCGTGCTGCCGATGATCGCTGTGGTCTCTCCTGCCGCGACGGTGAAGGAAATGCCGCCGAGAACGGAGTGCGCCGCGCCTGGATACCTGAAGCCCACGTTGCGGAACTCGAGCGATCCGTGACGGTCCACGTGGGTGACCGGATCGGAGGGCGGGCGGACCGAGGTGTCGGTGGCGAGCAACTCGGAGATCCGTTCTCCGGCGACCGAGGCCCGCGGAATCATCGAGACCATGAACGTCGCCATGACGACGGCCATCAGGATCTGGATGAGGTAGCTCAGGTAGGCGACGAGTGAGCCGAGCTCCATCTTGCCGGCGTCGATGCGACCGGCACCGAGCCACAGCACGGCGATGCTCGAGATGTTGATGATCAACATGACGGTCGGGAAGATGGCCGCCATCAACCGGCCGGCGCGCAGCGACACGGCGGTGAGTTCCTCATTCGCATCCGCGAAGCGATCGACCTCCTCCGGCTCGCGGACGAAGGCCCGCACGACGCGCATGCCCGTGATCTGCTCGCGCAAGACGAGGTTGACCCGGTCGATGCGGATCTGCATCGCCTGAAAGGCGGGCACCATCCTGTACACGACCTGACCGAGGATGATCACGGCGGCCGGGATCGCGAAGACGAGGATCATCGAGAGCCCGACGTCCTCGCGAACGGCCATGAAGATGCCGATGACGAGCGTGATCGGCGCGGCGATCATCATCGTCGTCGCCATGACCACGAGCATCTGCACCTGCTGCACGTCGTTGGTGATGCGCGTGATCAGCGACGGCGCACCGAACTCACCCACCTCGCGGGCCGAGTAGTCGGTGACCTGATGGAACATGTCGCGCCGCACATCGCGGCCGAATCCCATGGCCGCGCCTGCGCCGAACCAGACGGCGCCGATCGCGAACACGATCTGCACGCAGGTGAAGAACAGCATGATCAGACCGGTTTGGCGGATGTAGTCGTTGTCGCCCTTCAGCACCCCGTTGTCGATGAGGTTCGCGTTGAGCGTCGGCAGGGTGAGCGCGGCGAACGTCTGGATCGTCTGGAGGACGACGACGAGCAGCAGCACGTTGCGGTACGGGCCCAACAGGTGGCTCTTGAGGAGGGTCCAGAGGTTCATCGTTCGATCCCGTGAAGGACGATCTCGACGATCTCCTCGGCGTCCACCGGCTCACCGACGAGCATCGGGTGGGCGAGCGAGAGCGTCAGCGCACGGAGTAGACGGGCCGCCGCGGGCGGTTCCATCCGGAGCCGGTGGCGCTCGGTCGCGAAGATCGCAGTGAGCATGTCGCTGTCGGTTGCCGGCCTCGTCGCCTGCGCGCGGAGCTTGCCGTGCAACTGCGAGACGACCTGCCACACGTCGACGACCCGTTGGCGAATCAACTCGGTCGCCTCGACGAGCCGCCGCTCGAATGGGAGCTCTGGATCGATCCCGGAGAGCGCTCGCTCGAAGGGCTCGGGGTCGAGCACTACCTCGAGTGCGGCTGCGAGTAGTTCGTCCTTGTCGGCGAACACGCGAAAGATCGTGCCCTCGGCGACGCCGGCCGCCTGGGCGATCTGCCTCGACGTCAGCCGATCACCGTGCTCGGCGAACAGCGGGCACACGGCCGCGACGATTGCTGCGCGCCGCTCGTCGGGTGGGAGTGCGCTGGCTCGTCGCGACGGCGACACGGTTGATGACACGGAGCGGGACGATAACTGAGTGAGTACTCACTCAGTCAGTTCGAGCACTGTGGCAAGTGCCACATCCAGTGCGGCGCGGTAGGCGTCATATCCCCGCTGGCTCGGGTGGAACGACGCTGCACTGATCGTGAAGAAGCCATCGTCGATGCGCTCGACCACCTCACCCTCTGATGTCATCTGCCGCCGTAGCCGCTCCCCCTTCAGCGCATCGTTGACGTAGCGATCGCGCTGGAACGTTCGACATGCTCCGTGGTTGTCGAACGACTCCTCGACCGGCACGAAGCGGAGGTCCGGCCGCTCGTCGCTCGAGGCGACCGATTCGACCGCTGCAGCGATCGATGCGTCGAGCACGGCCACCTGATCGTCGATCCAATTCGCCTCGGACCTGCCGACGCCGGTCACACCGACGCACCCCCACCGATCGGGTTGCATCAACGGCGGGTATCCCACGACGCGCACGGTCAGGCGCGGATACTCCAAGAAGAGATCGGTGAGGAACGTGCGCACTCCGGCTTCGATCTGTTCACCGTTGGCGATGCCGCCGGACTCGTCGTCACACCCGAACGATGTGATGCAGTCGATCAACGCGTCCGGCCAGCCACCGCCGTTCTCCGTGCGGGCGTCGTTCCCGCCGACCGTGAACAACACGATCGTGCCCGCCCCATCACCCGGAATTCCGGCCACCTCCACCTGAGTCGACATGTCCGCGATGGCGGCACCTGCGCACGCGACGAAGACCGAGTCGAGGCTGCGATCGGCGGCGATCATCGGGCCAGGCGTGGTATCGATCTCTCGGTAGCACGCACTACCACCCAACCGCGTCCCCGGATCGAACGAGTGCGCGGGCGGCCCGTGGTCGTCGTAGTCGGACGCGTCGCGGTGGATCCCCAGACCCGAGCTGTACGAATCACCCAGCGTGACGACCCGCTGCGGCTCGGCCGGTTCGTCGGCCCGATCGGTGCAGGCACCGAACGCGAGCGCCGCCACCACCGCCAGCGCTGGGCACGCGAGTCGATTGGTCAATCGGCGAGGATGTCGGTGAACGCGCCGTCGATCGCGTCGCGGAAATCGCCGGGCGAGTCGATCGCGACCGGGTCGATGAAGAGGCCGATGCCGAACTCGTTCACGTACGACATCGCGGTGGCGTTGCAGCCGGTGCCGGCGACCGGCCCCATCGCGACGATGCTCACCACGCGCGCTCCGGAGACGTACAGATCGAACGGTGCGCCGCGGAGGTTCGACGTTGCGAAGTCGATCTTGCCCGCCGCGGATCTCGCGAGGTTGGTCAGCACCGACGTCGGCAGGAACTTGGCAAGCCCCGACAGCGCCGACATGCTCGTTCCGGACGACGCTCCGTCCCGCTTGGCTGCGAGTCGCTCGCTGATCTCGTCGATGCGCCGCTGCAGCTTCATCTCTGTGCCCGGCACCTGTACCAGTACCGGAGCGAACGAGTTGCCGCCAATCGCATTGTCGGTGCGCGTGCTGATGACGAAGCTCGTGTTGAACGCTTCGACCTCGACGCCGCGATCCGCGTGGTATCGCACGGCGCCCTCCGTCATGCCCGTCAGGAACAGGTCGTTGATCGAGACGCCGCGACGCTTCGAGGCCGCCTTCAACTCGTCGAGCGGTACGACCACATGTTCGAGGTGACGGTGCCTCGACCGAGCCTTCCAGAGTTCCGAGCCGCCCTCGACCTCGTTGCCGCTGCCGGTGAGATCACCGACCGCCGACGACGCGGTACCGGTGATCTTGTCCAGCGAGTCCTTCGCACGCCGGGGATCGGCCGGCCAGATCGCGAGCTCACCCGCGGCACGCCGGGCCAGCCCCGCCTGTCGACGGATCAGGTGCGACAACGACTTGGCCGCCGAACTGGAGAGACCTTGCGAAAGATCCCCTCCCGCTTCCTTCGCCGAGTGCTCCGCAGCGGCCACGGCGATGATGCCTTCGAGGTCGACCTCGTCGGGCGCCGGCTCGTCGGGCGCCACCTGCTGGTACATCTCCGCCATCCGGAGTTGGCCGATGCCATCGCTGATCGAGTGGTGCATCATCGACCAGATCGCGCTCCGACCGCCCACGAGGCCATCGATCAACACGAACCGCCACAGCGGCCGCGTGCGGTCGAACGGCTCCTGATAGAGCTGCGTCGCGAGGTCGAACAACTGTCGTTCGGTGCCGGGGGCGGGCAGGCTGACGTGTCGCGAGTGGAAGTCGAGATCGAACTCGGGATCGGGAACCCACGCTGGTGGGGTCAATCCGGCGAGACCGGGCACGACACGTTCGAACAAGCGCGGCAGCTTGGTGATCGCGGCGCGCATCGTGCGCCGGAAATGATCCTCATCGATCGGGCCGTCGAGGATCGCGATCGCGCCGCCGCTGGGATTGAGCCAGGGATCCTTCTCGACGTTCCACATCAGGGCCTCGTGGTCGGACATGCGGTCGTCGAACCGCATCTCCCTCTCGCGCTGTGCCATTGGTTGCTCTCTTCGCTCGGTCGGTCGCTGTGATCTGGGTGTGTCAGGTGTCGGTTCCGGGCCGCCGCGCGGCCTCGGAGTCGGGATCGCCGGAGTAGCCGGCCGGGTAGGTGCGCGCGAGGTCCTCCGCTGTCGGTGTGCGCTGCTCGTGTGCCTCCGGCGGCAGCAGCGAGCTGATCGCGGTCATGATGCGCTTGGTGTCAGCGTCCGGATCTTCGTAGTCGAGATCGACGGGCCGGCCGACGTTGATGGTGACGAGTGGTCGGTCGCTGAGCGAGAACTTGGGCAGTCGTGCACTGCGTGGCCACACCTTCTCGGTGCCCCACAGACCGACCGGGATCACCGGCGCCTGCGTGGCGGCGGCGAGTCGTGCGGCACCCCACCGACCCTTGAGTTCGGGGTCGAAGAATGCAGGGCCCCGCGGGATGGTGCCCTCCGGTGCCAACATCAGCAGTTCGCCACCGAGCAACGCGTCGATCGCAGCCTCGAGCGGCTCGTCCGATCCAGTGCCGCGATCGACTCGGATGCCACCGGAGCCCCGCATGACGTTGCCGATCACCGGCACATCGAAGACCTCCTTCTTGCCGAGACCGCGCACGTTGCGGCCGGCCTTGTTGATCATCAGCGCCATCACACTGGCGTCGTAGTAGGAGCGGTGGTTGAACACGACGATCGCCGAGCCGTCCGCCGGGACGTTCTCGAGCCCCTCGAAGTCGAACCGCACGTTGGGCGCAACGACCTCTGGTCGCATCAGCGGGCGGGTCCAGTCCTGAATCTCCCGACCGCCGACCTTCCACACGCCGTCGGCCTTGTCGAAGTGGCGTACTTTCCAGCCGCGGAGCGCGGCGGTGGCGCGGAGCCGTAGATCGGGGTTGACCGCGACCGCATTGCCGACCGCGGCGAGCAGCGACGAGTCGAAGTAGCTGTCGCTGTAGGCCCAACTCTTGGACAGGTCGACGCCGTTCTCGGCCGCCCAGTCGGTGACCGCATCACACTTCGCGCGACCCCAGATGAAGCCACCGTCCATCGCTCCCGTGTACGTGTCGCCGTCGATCTCCCAGCGAGTTGCGACGACGGCATCGAACCCCAGTCGCTGGGCGAACGGTTCCACGAACGGCATCGGCGATGTGGTGGCGAGGACCAAGAGTCGTCCGGCATCGCGATGCTGTTCGATCTCGTTGGCGGCGAACGGGAGAACCAGGTCAGCCAGATCCTCGGCAGCATCCTCCATCGCTCCCTGCAGCGTCTCGACGTCCCACCCCTTCGCGACGCGGCTCGCCAGCCGAGCGGGCTGCATCATCAGCCAACTCTCCCCGAACTGCTCGTAGTACCGGCTGAACGCATCCGCAAGCGGGAGGTCGTCGAGGCTCGAGCTGCCGAGTCCGATGTCACTGAGGTGCGACCGGAAGACCCCCGCAGACGATGTCGTGATCAGCGTGCGGTCGAGATCGAAGATCGCAGCCGTGGCGCGGGCGCTGGAGCGTGGCATGGGGCGAGACTACGGCGGTGCGGGCGCACTCGCCAGCGGCGACCGCGGCGACGTCGACAGCTACCGGTTGTGTGGTCAGTCGCGTCGGGCGAGCGAGTCGGTGAGCCAGTCGATCCGCTCGCGCATCACATCGAGGCCAGGCTGCGGCGGGATGGTCTCCACCTGCGAGACCGGTCGATCGAACACCATCTGCCGCGGATCGCCCGGATCGTACGCCGGCCAGGGCTCACGGCCAGGAGATTGGGGATCCCCCGTCGCCGCGAACGCAAACCAACGGTCGCCCATGTCTCGCGTCAGCAGATGAGCATCGCCGGCGGCCGGCACCATCGGGATGCTCGTGTCGAAGACATTGAAGATCTCGGCGCCATGGAACGCTCCGGCGGTCTGCTTCTCGGAGGACGGCGCCGCGCGGTAGTGGTACCGGTAGACCGGCGAGCCGCCGGCGGCGTGCTGACGTGTTGCGTGGTCGACGTGCACGCCGAACATGTGGTCGCCGATGTGGGCTTCGACGGCATCGGGGTCGAGGGACGCGAGACCCGGATACGCCGCCATCAGCCGGTCGACGTGACCGGGTGTCGGATACGAGCGTTCGAAGGTGGTGCGGGCCTCCGGAGCACTGATGCGCTCGTCACCGGCGGGCGGCGCCAGGAACTCGCCACCTGCGGGATGCATCATGTCGACGAGCAGGCTGCCCTCGTCTGCGTTGTAGCCGATCAGCAACGGAACGCTCGCCTGCTGCTGCGCACTGAATGCGGACATTGGCGCGGTCGGGAGGATGACACCGTCGACCACGGGGAAGAAGTAGCGACCGAGTTCCGGGTGGGCGACGTACATGTCGGAGAGCGCAACGGGGTCCGCCTCGCGCATGCGTTCGATCTGCGCGGCGCCGCTCCCGACTGCGAGATTGCCGAACTCGACGCCGGCATCCTCGGCCGGACCGAAGTCGAGTGCCGTGCGCCGGAGGTGGAGCCAACGACCCGTGTCGCTCGGGCTCTGGGCGATCGCACGGTGGAACAGCCCGCGCGCGCGGGGTGACGTGAGCAGATTGAGAACAGCCTCACCACCGGCGCTCTCGCCGAAGATGGTGACGCGGTCGGGGTCACCGCCAAACTCCGCGATGTTGTCGCGGACCCACTCGAGCGCGGCGATCTGGTCGAGGAGTCCGTAGTTGCCAGAGACGCCATCGGGCGACTCGGCCGCCAGGTCGGGGTGGGCGAGGAAACCGAAGAGACCGAGGCGGTAGTTGAACGTGACGAGCACACAGCCGCGCTCCGGAAGGGCGTCGGAGTTGTACTGCGGTTCGGCGCCGCTGCCGTCGGTGTGGTCGCCGCCGTGGATCCACACCATCACCGGCAGGTCGCGCGCGTGCGCGGGAGTGCGAACGTTGAGCGTGAGGCAATCTTCGCTCTGCTTCGGATTCGACACCTTCTGCGCCGTGAGCAACGCCCGCGTACGCGTCGCGCTCAGTCCCAAGCCTTCGGCAATCTTGCGGACAAAGCGTTCCATGTTGGCACCACGCTGGTATGCGTACGGGCCGTACTTGGTGCACTTCTTCGTGCCCTTCCAGCGGTCGGGTTCGGCCGGTGGACACCACCGACGGTCGCCGACGGGTGGCGCGGCGTAGGGGATGCCGCGGAACACGGACATCCGGCCGTCCGACTCGAGCATGCCCTTGACCCGCCCCGCCGCCGTCTCAGCGATGTCGGCCGCCTCGGTTGATTTCCGCCTCCGCAGTCCTGCCATGCCCTCCATCATCGCAGCCTTCGTCGCAGCCATCATCGCAGCGATCATCCCGGGCGCGGGCGGTAGACGGCCAACTCCGTTCCCCAGCGCGAGCGTTCGATCATCGCGAGACGCGCCGAGAAGTGGCCGCGATGTGTGGGATGGGGCAGCAGAAGGAACAGGCGACAGGAGCCGCGCGAGGCGCGGACAGCGGCGAGCGGTTCGACGCCGAGCTCGCGCGCAGCCTCGGCCAGACGCCGGGCGGCCTGCACTTCGACCGACGCTGTGCGGTCAGCGTGCTGGTAGACGATGAGGGTCTGACCGTGCGCCGGATAGGCGGCCAACTCGTCGAGGTACGCGTACTTGTCGGCCTTCGCTCGGTGTCGTGGGACCGGGTGGTCGCTCGGCCTGACCCCGTTGTCCGGGTCCGCGAACACGACGTCACAGTCCTCGGTCGCGGCGATGGCGCGGTCGACCCAGGACCGTCGACGGTCGATGCGCTCGGCAGCGGTCGCCCCCCTCATGTCGACATACTCGTCGAACGCCACGGTGCCACTCGGCAGTGCACCACTCCGTTCGAGCGCGGCCACCGCTCGACGATCGTCGCGCACGACGCGCCCGAGTCGATCGTGGAGGTCGGAGTCCAAGGTCCGCAGGCGACTGCCGATCGCGTTTCCGGGATCCAGATACGAGACGTGTTTGCCGTCGTCGTTGTGTGTCTCGTCCGGCACGCGGTACCAGACGACGCCGAGCCGGAGATCCGAGTGGTCGAGCAGCACCCGCAGCAGGCCGAGGGTCAGGAAGTCACCGACGTCTCCCGCGTACCGGTCCTGCACCGTTCGTCAGTCCGTCGAGTACACGATCATGTGAAGTCGACCCTGTCGCCGAGTGCGACCGTGCCGGCGGTGACCACGGTGGCGTACACGCCGACATTCTGGTCGAGGTCGCGCACGATGTGCCGGAGCACCGCTCTGTCGCCGGGCGTGTCGGTGTCGATCTCGCGGGTCACCATCACACACCGCGGACACGGCTCGCCGAATTCGATCGTCGCCGATCCGAGTGTGGCCGTCCGGCCGGTCCACCCGAATTCCGGGTGCCCTGTCGCTTCGGCGTCGATGACGATCGATGGTCGGAAGCGGCGGACATCGACGATCGACTCCGGTACCGCGGCCTCGAGCGCGCGCAGGGCCGATTCGGTGAGGACGAGCAGCGGGAACGCGTCGTAGTAGGTGCCGGGCGGCGACTCGAACTCGATGATCTCCGGCGGGAAGATCTCGAACGGCGGGAGTGGTTCGTCGTCGGTGCGACCGAAGACCGCGCGCAGCTCGGCCATCATGTCGTCGCTGTCGGGTGCGCCCCGCCTGTAGTGGTCGAGATCGTCCGCAGGGCGCAACGCTTCGAGCCGCACGCGGTGGCCGATCGCGTCGCTGACCAGGTCGTCGACATCGGCGTCGTCGGTGCGCACGGTGCCGCCGCCGGGAAGGCTGATCTCGGCCTGTCCGTCGCCCAGGTCAGTGGCGGCGAGCTGCATGAGTGTTCCGATCTTCTTGGCGCCGCGGATGCCGCCGCGGTCGAGATCGCGCGCCGCCCACGTGCGGTCGCCGACAACACCGAGTTCGTCGAGCTCGATCGCGTCGACACGCTCACCGATCATCGACTTCACCGGATACCGCCAGAGCTGCGTCACGTCCATCGGCCGCACCGTAGTTGTGGGGCGGTCGGACAGGGCGCTCGGAGTCGATGGAGTCGTCCCGCTCGGTCCCGTCACCACTCCTGTGGCGAGCTTCCCGAACCGATAAACGGTGTCAGGCAGGCCCGAACAGGCCGGCCACGCGGTCGATGATGTCGTCGAGGATCCGCTCGTCCGTCGCGAAGTTGAGGCGCGCGAAGCCGGCACCGTTCGCTCCGAACTTTGGCCCCTCGGACAGCGCCACCCGCGCCTGCTCGAAGATGGGAATCGCGGGGTCGTCACCGAGGGATGTCCCGGAGAAGTCGATCCACGAGAGGTACGTGGCCTGCGGCGTGTCGAGCCGAACGCCGGGAAGGTCGGCCTCGACACGTCGAACGAGTTGATCGCGTCGTATGCGCAATGCGTCGCGCGTCGCGGCCAGCCAATCGTCACACTCGGTCCACGCGGCGATACTGCCGGCGACGCCGAGCGAGCTCGAGCCGCCCAGCAGGTGGGTCGGCATCGTTGCAAACACGTCGCGGATCGGCTCGTAGTCGAGGTGCGAGACGGCGCAGCGGAGCCCGGCCAGGTTGAACGACTTGCTTGCGCTCCCGAGTGTGATCAGCCGACCGGCGAGCCGGTCGTCAGCGGTCGCGAGCGGACGGTGCGGACCGTCGTAGGTGACATCACACCAGATCTCGTCGCTCACGACGAGCAGGTCGTGACGCTCCGCGACGTCGGCGACCGCGGCGATCTCATCCTCGTCGAACACGCGCCCGGTGGGGTTGTGCGGCTGGCAGAACAGGATGACGCGGGTCGTCGGGTCGATCGCGGCCTCGAGCCGCTCCGGGTCGATCCGCCACCCTTCACGGTCGAGCTCGACCGAGATCCGGCGGCGGCCACTCTCCTCGATGGCGTTCAGGAATGGGTAGTAGATCGGAGTGAAGACGACGACGCCGTCGCCGGGTTCGGTCGCGTACCAGAGCACCGTCTCGAGCGCGTGGAGAACGGTCGTGAACGGGCGGATCAGGTCCGGATCGGGCTTCCAGCCGTGATGGCGTTCCTGGAACGCCGCCCAGGCGGGCGCGAGTTGCTCACCGACGCTGTTGTATCCGAGGTCGCCGAGATCGAGGAAGTTGCGGATCGCCGCGGTCACCGCCGGCGGAGGATCGAAGTCCATGTCGGCCACCCACGCTGCGAGTACATCGCCGCCGTCCCGACTCCACTTCACGCCGCCACGGGCGCGAATTCGTGTGTAGTCGACGGTTCCGGGTGCGGTCTCGACTCCCATCGACGGCACCGTAGTAGGCGTCCGCGCCGAGGCCTGGGAGGAGCGAGCTACCGTCTCCGGCGATGAGGGAACCGGCGCAGCCCCCGGCGTGGTGGGCGACCGTGGGCGAGGCGCTCGCACCCGCCGAGGCGATCCGGCTCGCCGCCCGAACGCGCCACCTGCGCGGCCTGCCGGTCGGTGATGGCGGCCCCGTGATCATCGTGCCCGGACTCGGTGCGACCGATGCCTCGCTCGATGCACTGCGGCGCTTCCTCAGACGTCATGGCCACGACGCCCGCCGTGCGGGGCTGGGCCGGATCCACGGCGACGTGCGCGCGCTCGGCAGAAAGCTGATGGACCTGACCGAGTCGACCAGCGACGAGACCGGGCGCAAGGTGGCGCTCGTCGGTTGGAGCCTCGGTGGCATCATGTCGCGCGAGGTCGCCCGGCAGTTCCCGGCACACGTCGAGCGGGTCATCACGTTCGGGAGCCCGATCGAGGGCGGCCCCGCGCACACCGCGCTCCGCCACCGCTACACGCACGAGCAGATGGACCAGATCGACGAGGTCATCACCAATCGGCGGCGAACACCGATCGCGGTCCCGATCACCGCGATGTGGAGCAAGCGCGACGGCGTCGTCTCGCCCAAGGCGTGCATCGACGATCACTCCCCCGACGTCGAGAACATCGAGGTCGGTAGCACCCATCTCGGCATGGGAATCGACCCCGACGTGTGGACCGTGATCGCGACCCGGCTGGGGGCCTGACAACCGGTCGAGTCGCCTCCCCCCAGAGGGCCATCGGGTCACGGCATCTCGGCGGCCCAAGTCGGCACGAGTGGTTCATGACCGGTCGCGATGTAGCGAGTGTGGCTGACGATGTCACGGCCATGGATGCGATGGATCACATACCCCGATGGGTCACGTATTACCGCCGGCCGGCTCCCGACGGAGAGATCGAGCGCCACCGACTGCACGGTCGACAGACCGACCTGCGCAGGGATGCCGGCGACGGCGCCGATGATCGGCCGATGCATGTGACCACACACCACGAGATCGACCGGATGCTGGGTCAGCGCGGCGGCCAACCGGTCGAGGCCGAGAAAACCTGAACGATCCATCCACTCGATTCCGGTCACGAACGGTGGGTGATGGAGCGCCAGAATCGTCGGGCCGGCGAACGATGAGCGCAGTTGCGTGCGCAGCCACCGATCCCTGGTCGTGTCGTACGCCGCGCCAGGCTCGCCCGGACGGGTCGAGTCGAGACCGACGAGCCGGACACCGTCGATCGCCACGATCCAGCTCGCATGCTCTGCGTCCGCCCAAGGGACGTTCGGGAACGTCGCGCGGAGACGTCCGCGGTGATCGTGGTTGCCGGCGAGCGGCAACAGTTGCGCGTCGAGCGGCGCGAGGCATTCGGCCAGCATCTCGAACTCGCCCGGCCGGCCGCCGTTGGTGAGGTCTCCGGTGGCCAGCACCGCGGACATCGCGGGAACTTCGTCGTTGATCGATACAACGGCCTCGCGAACGCGCGCCGTGTTGTCGACCCACAGCTCCTCGGTGCAGCCGGGCTCGACGACGTGCGTGTCGGTGAGTTGCGCGATCAACGCGGTCGGAGTAGCGGGCACCAGTGCAGCCTCGCACCCTCGCGGCCTCACCCCATCCCTGGGGACCGGCGCGACCGTCGTAGCCGATCGGTCAGAATGTCTGCCATGGGAACCGATCCGAAGCCAGCGACCGAGTTCACCCGCGCGTCGAACGCCCCGGTGGAGCTCCCGTTCGACGACGCCGACTTCGAACGCGCCTCGCGCGGTCTCGTCGCACAGATCGACGACGGCCGGATCGCGATGCCAGGGGGCCACGTCGTCTGGGACATGTCGAAGTACGACTTCATCCAACGTGATGCCCCCAACCCCGACACGGTCGACCCGAGCCTCTGGCGCCAGTCGCAGCTCAATGCCATCCACGGCTTGTTCGAAGTCGGCGAAGGGATCTGGCAAGCGCGCGGCTACGACATCTCCAACATCACGTTCATCGAGGGCGCGACCGGCTGGGTGATCATCGATCCCCTGACCGTGGAGCC
>JASJHI010000017.1:0-2906 GCA_033791105.1 Acidimicrobiia bacterium
GGCCGATCACCCGGTAGGCCCGCTTCCCGAACAGGTTGGAGACGACGAAGACCCCGATCGCCTGCGGTGACTGGGCGAGCCCGCTTTCGGTGGCGCTGAAACCGCGCAGCGTCTGAAGATAGAGCGGGAGCACGAAGATCATCCCGAAGAAGCCGGCGTAGACGAGGGCTGACGCCAGATTGACCGTGCGGAAGAGCTGGTCCCGCAGCAGCCGGAACAACAGCAGCGGCCGATCGATTCGCGTCTCGACGATCACCAGCGCGACGAGCGCCAGCACACCGAGTGTTCCGGTGACGATCGTGGTCGCCGACAGCCAGCCGTTGTCCGGCCCGCTCAACAGGGTGTAGATGAGCAGCGAGACACCGCTGGCGGACAACACGAGCCCAGCCACGTCCAGCCGACCGGCATCGTCCTGTTTCTCCTCGCGCAGCCAGCGAAGTGCGAGCACGATCCCAACTGCGCCGATCGGGCCGTTGATCAGGAAGATCCAACGCCACGACGCGTTGTCGACGAGCAGCCCACCCACCACGGGGCCGATCGCCGGCGCGATGACCGCGACGCTGAGGACCCCGACGGCCGCCTTCGCCCGCTCGTGCAGTGGAAAGGCGCGGAACAGCATCGCGCTGCCGATCGGTACGAGCAGCCCGCCGCCGGCCCCCTGCAGCACGCGGAACGCGATCAGCTGTTCGAGTGTCTGGGCGAGACCGCAGAGCAGCGAGGCGCCGACGAAGACGAACAGAGAAGCGACGAAGACGCGCTTCGTTCCGAATCTGTCGCCGAGCCAACCGGCGGCGGGGATCACGGCGGCCAGCGCCAGCAGGTACCCGACAGCGATCCACTCCACATCCGTGGACTCGACTCCGAACTCCTCGGCGAGTCGGGGGAGTGCAACGTTGACCATCGTGCCGTCGATGACGGTCATGAACACGCCGATCACGTAGATGGCGAGGACCTGGTTGCGATACCTCACACCCGCGCCCCTGCCATCGGCCCGACGCTACGCGGCGCCGGCCGATCCTGCCGGTCCGGGGCGGAGCCGACATGCGGCGCGCCGATGGCGCTGCGGCCTGAACTCCTGCAGTGATCGGTCGAGACGCTGCCATGCTGGCCTCCGACCCTCCATGGCCCCCCGATCCGCCCGCCGTCGCTCCGCTCGCCGAGGCGACCGCGCGCGCCCCGACGAGAAGCGTGTCGCCAAACGGGCAGCCCGCGCGGATGCACTCGCGCGGCTGGCCGGCTCCCAGCGACTCGCATCTCCCCAGAGCCTCCCGATCGCCGCCCACCATGACCAGTTGGTCGAAATGATCCGCGCCAACCAGGTGGTGGTCGTCGCGGGGGAGACCGGTTCGGGCAAGAGCACCCAGCTGCCCAAGATGTGCCTCGCCGCCGGTAGGGGTGTCGAAGGGATGATCGGCCACACCCAGCCGCGGCGGGTGGCCGCGAGGACGATCGCCGAACGTGTCGCGGAGGAGATCGGCTCGAAGCTCGGCGCTGACGTCGGATACGCGGTGCGGTTCACCGACACGGTCAGCGACGGAACGCTCGTGAAGGTGATGACCGACGGAATCCTGCTGGCCGAGATCCAACGCGATCCGATGTTGAGCCGGTACGACACGTTGATCATCGACGAGGCCCACGAACGGAGCCTCAACATCGACTTCATCCTCGGGTATCTCGCCCAATTGCTCCCCCGACGGCCGGGCCTGAAGGTCGTGGTCACGTCGGCGACCATCGACACCGAGCGGTTCGCGCGGCACTTCGCCCGTGAGGGGTGTGATGCGCCGGTCGTCGAGGTGTCCGGCCGCACCTATCCGGTCGAAGTCCGCTACCGGCCGTTCGGGGCTGACCACCTCGACGCGTCCGGTGATGCCGACGAGCGGGATCAGGTGCAGGCCGTGCTCGACGCGGTCGAGGAGCTGGAGGCCGAGGGTTCGGGCGACGTCCTCGTCTTCCTCTCCGGCGAGCGGGAGATCCACGACACCGCCGACGCGATCCGCCGGCGCCGGTTCCGCGACACCGATGTCCTCCCGCTGTACGCGCGACTGTCGTCGCAGGAGCAGCACCGGATCTTCCAGCCGCACAGCGGGCGGCGGATCATCTTGTCGACGAACATCGCGGAGACGTCGCTCACCGTGCCGGGTGTGCGCTACGTGATCGACGCCGGAACGGCCCGGATCTCGCGCTACTCGCGGCGCTTGAAAGTCCAGCGACTCCCCATCGAGCCGGTGTCGCGTGCCTCCGCCGACCAGCGCGCAGGCCGATGCGGCCGGCTGGCGCCGGGCGTCTGTGTCCGGCTGTTCGGCAAGCAGGACTACGAACTCCGCCCCGAGTTCACCGAGCCCGAGATCCTGCGCACGAACCTCGCATCGGTGATCCTCCAGATGACCGCCATCGATCTCGGTGACATCGCCGGATTCCCGTTTCTCGAACCCCCCGATTCGCGGGCGATCCGCGACGGTTACCTGTTGCTCGAGGAGCTGGCGGCGATCGAACCGGCGAGCGAGGATCGGTCGTCGCGTCCGCTGACGAAGATCGGGCGACGGCTGGCTCGGCTTCCGATCGACCCACGCCTGGCGCGGATGGTGCTGGAGGCCGATCGCCACAACTGTGTCCGAGAGGTTCTCGTGATCGCCGCCGCGCTGTCGATCCAAGACGTCCGGGAGCGCCCACGCGAGCATCGCGAGCGAGCCAATGAGTTCCACGCCCGGTTCCGTGTGCCGGGCTCCGACCTGCTGTCGCTGGTGAAGTTGTGGGATCACCTGCGTGAGCGTCAGCGAGAGCTCTCGGGGAACCGCTTCCGACGGATGTGCCGCGACGAGTACCTGCACTATCTGCGTGCGCGTGAGTGGATGGACCTCTACAGCCAGTTGCGTCGGGTGGCGGGCGACCTCGGCATCCGCCCGGGG
>JASJHI010000018.1:0-4572 GCA_033791105.1 Acidimicrobiia bacterium
TGACGATGCCGGACAGTACCGCCAGCGGCTGTTGCTCGAACAGGCCGGTGAGGAACAGCAGCGTGATGAGCACCAGGACCGAACAGATCAGCCCGACCAGATTGGACTTGCCGCCCGAGTCGCGTTGCACGAAGCTGCGCGACTGGCTTCCGTTGACCGGGAAGCCCTGGAGCAATCCGGACGCCACATTCGACGCGCCGATCGCGAGGAATTCCTGGTCGGCGTCGATCTTGTAATCACCTACCGTCGCCAGCGAACGGGCTGTGAGAAAGCTGTCGGGGTAGGCGAGGAGCGCGATCCCGAGCGCCGGCAGCAGCAACTGGGTGAACTGGTCGAACGACGCGTCGGGCAGTCCGGGTACCGGGACTCCCGATGTGATGTTCCCGACGACGGCGACACCCTCCTCGTCGAGATCGAATGCCGTCGCCAGCACAATCCCCAGCACCACAGCTACCAGCGGCGCCGGAACCTTGGGCACGAGCTTGCGCATTCCGAACACCAGCACCACCGTCGCCAGGCCGATCAGCGTCGTCAGCCCGTCGGCGTCACCAATGTTGCGCACGATTCCGCCGATGTCGGTGACGTAGAGGCTCGAGTCGATCTCGAGCCCGAACAACGCCTCCAACTGGCTCAGCACGATGATGATCCCTGACCCGAACACGTACCCGGCGAGGATCGGCCGCGACAGGAAATCGCTGATGAACCCGAGCCGGAACACGAATCCGAGCACGCACCACCCCCCGACCAGCAGCGCCGCGAGCGCCGACAGCGCGACGATGCTGTCGGCATCGGTGACCAACGGAGCGATGGTCGCGGCAGACATCAGCGCCACGGTCGACTCGGCCCCCATGTTCAGATCACGGCACGTACCGAAGATCGCGTAGGCGGCCAACGCGGCGACTGCCGCGTACAGCCCGTGCACTGAGGGCACGCCGGCCAGAGTGGCATAGGCCAGCGACTGCGGCACTACGACGGCCCAGACCGTCAACGCGGCCCGCAGGTCGGCGCCGGCGGAGTGCCGGGCACCGTACGCGATGCTGCCGACTCCTGGAACGAATCGCCCGACGCCGTCCGCCCCGCCCGGCGCGGCCAAATGTTGCGACATCGCTCGTCATCATTATTCATCGGGCGACTGCGCGCAAACGCCAGCGAGGCGCGGCCGAAGGGCCCGGCGGCGGCGATCCGGCAACGCGCCGATAGTGGATAGCGGACTGAGGTTCGACGGCCTATGTTCGGTTCATTCGGCAGGTTCGGGTGGCTGATGCTCGTTGCTGTTCGTTCCGCTCCTCGGGATGTTGATCTACTTCATCGCGCGGCCGAACTACATCGAGATCGCCGCCGAGGAAGGTGCCATCTGACCCCGAACGTCAGATCGGCCGCGAACCGATCATCGGCGCGCCTCGACTAGATTCGGGTCGATGTCGATGGGTCTTCCACTCTCGCTCTGGAACGAGACTGCCACGCGCCAGACGATCCTCGACTTCGTCGCCGCGGTCACCGATCCGGACGCGACTGGGTTCGTACCGGTCCCCGAACGGATCGCAACCTTCGACAACGACGGCACACTCTGGTGTGAGCATCCGTTCGCGCAGGGTGTGTTCATCTCCGATCGATTCGCCGAAATGGCCGAATCCGACCCATCGCTGCGCAAGGCAGAGCCGTGGAAATCGACGTGGGAAGGTGACCGCTCGTGGATCGGCAACGCCGTTGTCAAGCACTACGGCGGTGACGACAGCGACATAAAGGCACTGCTCTCCGGTGTCTCGAAAGCGTTCGGTGACATCTCGGTCGATGACTACGAGGCACAGGCCATCGAGTTCTTCGAGACGGCGCTCCATCCCGAGTACAAAGAGCCGTATCAGAACGTCGTCTATCTTCCGATGGTCGAACTGCTCGACTTCCTGCATGCGAACGGGTTCACGTGCTACATGGTCACAGGTGGTGGACGTGATTTCATGCGGCCCGTGTCGCAATCGCTCTACGGTTTCCCACCTGAAAGGGTTATCGGTAGCTCCCCCGGCCTGATCTTCCAAGATGATGAGGGTGGGGCCACTATCGGCCGTGCAGCATCGCTGGGAATCCTCGACGACGGGCCAGAGAAGGCGGTCCAGATCTGGGAACGAATCGGGCGGCGGCCGATCATGGCGGCGGGCAACGCGAACGGTGACGTACCGATGCTGCGGTTCGCGGCTGATCAGGTACGCCCGACGCTGTGTCTGCTCGTGAGCCACGACGACTCCGAACGCGAGGTCGAGTACAGCACGGGGGCTGACGAGGCGGTCACGACGGCGGGAACCGATGGTTGGACCGTCGTCAGCATGAAGCACGACTGGACACAGGTCTTCTCGTTCGACGACGACTGACGAGGGCCATCGCCGGGCCGTTCAGAGGTAGTCGTGCCGGGTCAGCCAGCGCAGGCTGACGTACCCCCACAGCGGGGGGAGGTAGTAGCTGATCAGCCGGTACACCAGAACTGCTGCGACGGCGATATCGCTCGGGACACCGACGGCTGTGAGCCCGGCGGTCATGCCGGCCTCGGAGACGCCGACGCCTCCCGGAATCGGCATCAGGCCGGCGAACAGCGACACGGTGACGTTGATGAAGATGGCCTCGCCGAGGCTGACCGACCCGCCGACGGCGAGCACACACATCGCGAATCCTGCTCCGTACAGCACTTCGGTGCCGATCGAGCTGCCCAGCGCCGTGATTGCGGTCTTCGGATCCTTCACCGTGTCGAAGGCGTCGCCGATCTGCGACATCGGCTTTTCGACCTTGCTCCAGGCCCAGTGCCGCCACTTCGGTATCAGGGCCACCACGACCAGCACGCCGACGAAGACGAGGATTGCCATCACCAGCAACCGGATCACCCCGCCGCCGCCCTGCATCTCGGAGAAGTCGATGCTGCCCGCGCCGATGAGGATCGTCAGCACGACCAGGATGGCCTGGGCGATGAACCCGATGAACCCGGTGATCGCACCTGTGGTCGTCGACGTGACCGCGCTGATGCCGAACTTCTGGAAGTACCGGGCATTGGTCGCGACGCGACCGGCGGCGGACGGGACCGCGATGTTGACGAAGCCGATCGCGAACTGCTCGACGGTCGTCACGCCGATCGGCACTGGTTTGGGCGAGACCGCGGCGACGGCGACCGCGTCGGTGTAGTTGGTGGCCGCCGCGAGGACGAGGCCGAGGATCACGAGGCTCCAGCGAGCATCGGCGAGGGTCTCGAGGATCGTGTCGAAACCGACCTCGGCGAGACCGCCGACGATCGTGTAGGCGGCGAAGCCGATGAAACCGAGCATCACCACGCTCTTCCACGTGACGCGGGTCAGTTGTTCGATCTCGGGAACGTCGGTGCCGATTGCGGCGGCCGTCTGCTTGCGGAGGTCACCGACCTTCAGCTTCTGGTTCTTCGCGAGATGCCGTAGCCGTGCATTGAGCGATGCGGTCTGGAGCACCGGGAGCATCGCTTGCAGTGCGTCGTCACCTTGCGCGCGGCGGGACGCAGCGATCGCGCGATCGGTGCCGACGACCAACGTCGTCATGACCAGCATCGCCGCAATGTCTTCGTGCAACTGCTCACGGGTCGGGTGGATCGCCGAGTCGGCGAAGCCCATCAATGCCGGTGCGCCGGAGGAGTCGAACCAGATGTGGACCGGATCGAGCGAGCCGTGGCTGATGTTCGCCCGATGGAGGCTTGCGAGCGCGCCCCATATCGCATCGAGCAAGTCGTCGTCGACGTCGTCGGCCGATACGTCGCGCAGCGTGTGGTCGAGGAGCGTGGAAACGAGGATCGCGTCGTCGCGGGCGGTCATCCCGACGGTGACCAGTTCGGGAACTGGTGCGCCGCTCTGGTCGGCGAGCAGCATCGCCAACGCTTCGTGTTCGACCTGCTGTCGGCGGTCGGATCCGTACTGCGCCCCCTGGTCCTGATACCAGGCCGACTTCCACAGTCGCGTCCAACGCCGCGTGTTCCAAGAGTCGCGTCCCAACCCGCCGACGAACAGCTTTATGCCATCGCTCGACGTGCCGGTCAGCACGATCGAACCGGCGGGCTGCTCGCCGGTGTACTCCAGGTCGGTCATCTCGACGCCGAGGTCGGCCAGCCCCGACCGGATCCGGTTGGTCGAGGGGAGCCCGGCCGACGTGCCGAGCGCGTAGCGGACCAGTGCCGCAGCGATCAGGCCGACGAGCAGGCCGCCCAGCGCGTCGCTGACCGTCGTGACGCCACCCAGCACCGAGGCCCCGACGGCGGCGAGGATGAACGTCCAGCCGATCTTGCGCATCGGCGCCGTGAGGTGTGGCGACGCGGCGGCCTGGATCGCCACAGATGTCGTCACGAAGAAGGCGGGGAACGTCTCCCTGGTCTGGTCGAGGTCGAAGAACGCGAGCTCGGGCCATCGGTCGTCGAGCCACTGGCTGAGAAGCACTACGGCAACAACCGCCAGGACGGCGGCCAACAGCAAGTCGCGCAACAGTTCGAGGCGGTCCTTGGCGAAGATCCCGACGCCGATGAACAGGCCGAACGCATACACCACACCGACGACGTAGGCGGCCTGTCCCAGCCAGAGC
>JASJHI010000019.1:0-3590 GCA_033791105.1 Acidimicrobiia bacterium
CAGGAGGTCGGCGAGCTCCGCCGCTGCACCGTCCCCTCCGGCGAGTGTTCTGATCACCGGCATCGTGTAGACACCCTCGACCATGTCGTGGCCGGCCGGCTTACCGAGCTGTTCATCGGTGGCGGTGATGTCGAGGATGTCGTCCACGATCTGAAAAATCATTCCGTATGCGTTGCCGTATGCGGTGACCGCATCAATGATCGGCCGATCGTGACCGGCGACGATGGATCCGATCCGGGCCGCGGTGCCGTAGAGCGATGCCGTCTTGCCGTGGATCGAGGTCAGATAGCTCTCTTCGGTGCGGGTGATGTCGTAGGTGTGCCGGAGTTCCTCGATCTGCCCCTCGCAGAGCCACCCGATCGTGCGTGCGAGGAGGCCTGCGACCTCGGTGCCCAGCGATGCCGCGATCTCCGATGCTCTGGACAACAGGAAGTCACCGGCGAGGATCGCCTGGAGATTGCCCCATTTTGCGTTGACCGTCTCGACCCCACGCCGGGTGGCCGATTCGTCCATCACATCGTCGTGATAGAGGGAACCGAGGTGCACGAGTTCGCACGACACGCCGCCCCGAACCACATCGTGTGACGCCGGGGAGCCGTCGAGCTGGGCGATGGCGACGGACAAGACCGGCCGAAGGCGCTTGCCGCCTGCGACGATCAAATGCGAAGCGATCTCGTTGAGATACGGGTCTGCTGTGACCACCGCGTCGCGCATGGCCGCCTCGATGCCATCACGGTCGGCATCCATCCGCGGCAACGTGAGCAGCGGCGACGTGACGTTGGAGGAATCCGACACGGCGGACAGGCTAGGCCACGCCGGGTGAGGACACACGAACGACACGCGATCGATCTCACCGAGTCCCTGACATGATCGACGTCGATTCGGCGAGCGGCACGATCGATCGGGGATTCGATGACGCAGTGGTCGATCGACGCTCGATTCCTCGGAGCGACGATCTGCCAGGATGGCCCCTCGACGAACAGGGAGTTCGACATGGCAGACCGACGACCGGCAATACCGGAGGGCCAGCAGACCACCTACGACCGCTTCCACTTCGCGCCCGCGTTCCGCGTCGGCGACACGGTGTACGTGTCGGGCGTGATCGGCGCGGGAGACGATGGTGCCGTGCCCGCCGAGCCGGCCGTTGAATTCGCCAATGTATTCGCCGGACTCGCGGCAGCACTCCAGGCGGCGGGGGCATCGATGGATGACATCGTCGACATGACCTCATTCCACACCGATGCGATGGGCACGCTCGGCGACTTCATGGCGGCGAAGGACGCCGCGATCGCCGAGCCCTATCCGGCCTGGACGGCGATCGGATGCACGGGCCTCGCCATCCCCGGAGCCCGCGTCGAGGTCAAGGTCACCGCGGTCGTCGACGGGACGGCCTGATGACGCCGCGGCGCGCGGGTTCGGCGGACCGCAACCGCCGGTAGGATCGACGCACAATCTCCCGATATGCGGAAGGGCGCTCAATGTTCGAACGGTTCACTGACAGGGCTCGCAGGGTCGTCGTACTTGCGCAGGAGGAAGCACGCCTCCTGAACCACAGCTACATCGGCACCGAGCACATCCTCCTCGGTCTCATCCACGAAGGTGAGGGCGTCGCGGCCAAGGCGCTCGAGAGCCTCGGCATCTCACTCGAGGCTGTGCGCAGCCAGGTCGAGGAGATCATCGGCCAGGGCGGTTCGTCTCCCTCGGGTCACATCCCGTTCACGCCGCGAGCCAAGAAGGTGCTCGAGCTCTCGCTCCGCGAGGCGCTGCAACTCGGCCACAACTACATCGGCACCGAGCACATCCTCCTCGGTCTCATCCGCGAGGGTGAAGGCGTCGCCGCACAGGTGCTCGTCAAGCTCGGGGCCGACCTCTCGCGTGTTCGTCAGCAAGTCATCCAGCTCCTGTCCGGCTATCAGGGCCCCTCCGGCAGCTCCGGTGGCGGTCGTGGCGAGCAGACCCCGGCCAGCGCCGGTGTCGGTCCGGGCAGCAAGGACGGCGACGAGAAGGGCGGCAACAGCCAGATCCTCGATCAGTTCGGCCGCAACCTCACCCAAGCCGCCCGTGAGGGCCAGCTCGACCCGGTGATCGGCCGCACGCGCGAACTCGAGCGGGTCATGCAGATCCTCTCACGACGCACCAAGAACAATCCGGTGCTCATCGGCGAGCCCGGCGTCGGCAAGACCGCCATCGTCGAGGGCCTCGCCCAGAAGATCGTCAACGATGACGTGCCCGACACGCTCACCGACAAGCAGCTCTACACGCTCGACCTCGGCGCACTCGTCGCCGGTTCGCGTTACCGCGGCGACTTCGAGGAGCGCCTCAAGAAGGTGCTCAAGGAGATCAAGAGCCGCGGCGACATCCTGCTGTTCATCGACGAGATCCACACGCTCGTCGGTGCGGGCGCCGCCGAGGGCGCGATCGACGCCGCGTCCATCCTCAAGCCGATGCTCGCCCGCGGTGAGCTGCAGACGATTGGTGCTACGACCACCGACGAGTACCGCAAGCACGTCGAGAAGGACGCCGCGCTCGAGCGACGCTTCCAGCCGGTCAAGGTCGAAGAGCCCACGCTCGCACACACGATCGAGATCCTGAAGGGCATCCGCGACCAGTACGAGTCGCACCACCGCGTCACGATCACCGATCAGGCGCTGGTGGCCGCGGCCAACCTCGCCGACCGGTACATCTCCGACCGGCATCTGCCCGACAAGGCGATCGATCTCATCGACGAGGCTGGGTCGCGCCTGCGCATCAAGCGCATGGCGACGCCACCCGATCTGCGCGAGCTCGAGACGAAGCTCAACGACGTGCAGGAGGCCAAGAAGCGCGCCGTCGAGGAGCAGCAGTTCGAAGAGGCCGGACGCCTGCGCGATCAGGAGAAGTCGCTGCTCGAAGAGAAGGCGAGCAAGGAGATCGAGGTCAAAGCCGAAGGTGTCGATCTCTTCGACGAGGTCGATGAGGAGGCCGTCGCCGAAGTGCTCTCGCTGTGGACCGGCATCCCGGTCTACAAGCTCACCGAAGAAGAGACGGAGCGCCTGCTCAAGATGGAGGACAACCTCCACAAGCGCATCATCGGCCAGGAGAACGCGGTCGCCGCGGTCAGCCAGTCGATCCGCCGCACCCGCGCCGGCCTCAAGGACCCCAAGCGTCCGTCGGGCTCGTTCATCTTCCTCGGCCCGACCGGCGTCGGCAAGACCGAACTCGCTCGCACGCTCACCGAGTTCCTGTTCGGCGACGAGCAGGCGATGATCACGCTCGACATGTCCGAGTACATGGAGAAGCACACGGTCAGCCGTCTCGTCGGTTCGCCCCCCGGGTACGTCGGCTACGAAGAGGGTGGCCAACTCACCGAAGCCGTGCGCCGCAAGCCATTCTCGGTCGTGCTCTTCGACGAGATCGAAAAGGCGCACCCCGACGTGTTCAACACGCTCCTCCAGATCCTGGAAGAGGGCCGTCTCACCGACAGCCAGGGCCGCACCGTCGACTTCCGCAACACCGTGCTGATCATGACCTCCAACCTCGGCACCGCCGACCTGCGCAAGGCCAACGTTGGCTTCGGCAAGGCCGATGTCGCCGTCAGCTACGCCCGGATG
>JASJHI010000020.1:0-7051 GCA_033791105.1 Acidimicrobiia bacterium
GTGGGGTTTGGAGCGCGCTCACCTATCCTCGAGCCCCCGTTGCGGATCGCCCACGTCCGCGCCGCTAAGCGCCTCGCGCACCCGGTTGATCTTGGCGAAGATGGCGCTCGCCTCGCGCGTGTCCTCATCGCGCGAGCGGCCGAGGTCGACATCGACGACGTCGGTGATGCGGCCAGGGCGCGGCGACATCACAACGACACGACCCGACAGGTAGACGGCCTCGGGGATCGAGTGCGTGACGAAGACGACGGTCGTATCGGCCGCGGCACAGATGCGCAACAGTTCGGCCTGCATGTGCTCACGCGTCATCTCGTCGAGCGCTCCGAACGGCTCGTCCATCAGCAGCAACGGCGGGTGGGAGGCGAGTGCGCGAGCGATCGCAACACGCTGCTGCATTCCGCCGGACAGCTGCCACGGCATGTGGTCGGCGAACTCGGAGAGTTGCACCAACTCGAGCATCTCGGCCGATCGTTCGCGCCGACGACCCCGGTTCCAACCCTTGACCTCGAGGGGCAGCTCGATGTTTTTCTGCACGGACCGCCACTCGAACAGGCCTGACTGCTGGAAGGCCATCCCGTAATCCTGATCGAGCCTCGCCTGCGCCGCTGTCTTGCCGTTCACGGTGACCACACCGGCCGTTGGCTCGAGCAGGTTGGCGACGAGACGAAGGAGCGTCGACTTGCCGCAACCAGACGGGCCGATCAGCGAGACGAACTCGCCGGCGGCGACCGAAATGTCGATCTCCGCCAACGCATCGACCTGATTCGACTTGCCGGAGTTGAACACCATCGACACCGAATCGACCGTCACCGCCGCAGCGTCCTGCGGTTTCGCGCTCGCGGCTGTCTCCATGCTCACGTCTCGATCTCCCGTGGTCGATTCCGCATCACGATCGCCTCCAGTGCCACGACCAGCCCGAACATCGTGAGCCCGAGCAGCGCGGCGCCGAACACCGCTGTCCAGACCTGGGGCGGATCGGTCGTCGCCCGCTGGCCGTAGGTGAGCGCGGCGAACCCGACGCCGCGCACACCGGTCGAGATCTCCGACACGATCACCCCGATCACCGCAGCGGTCGCGGCCAGCTTCAAGCCCGGGACGATGTAGGGCACCGCCGCCGGAAACCTGAGCTTGGCGGTGGTGCGCCACCAGCCGGTGGCGTAGCTGTCCATCAGTTCGAGTGACGCCGGCGGTGAAGAGCTGAGGCCCTTCAGGGTGGCGACCGAGACGGGGAAGAACGCGAGGAACGCACCGAGCGCGGCCACCCACATCCAGCGCGGCAGGCCCCAGTTGCCACCGATCGTCGCGACCTGCGGGGCCAGTGCGATCAGCGGAACGGTCTGCGATGCGATCACGTACGGCAGCAACCCCCGCTCGACGACGCGGAAGCGAGCCATCAGAACCGCGAGGGACATGCCGAAGACCGTGCCGATCGCGAGGCCGACCAGCGCCATCCGGAACGTGTACCACGAGTAGCCGAGCACCGCCTGCCAGATCGGGGTCGGATCGCCGCGGACCTCCGGGTCGAACAATCGCGAGACCATGTCCCAGGTGTGCGGCATCGCTCGGTCGTTGGTGCGCGGCAGCACCGGGAACCACAGGATGCTGCCGCCCTTCTCCGGTCCGAGCGCCTTGTAGAGCTCCCACACCGTGGCCACGAGAAGCAGTGCGAGGCAGAACAGCGCGACGCGACGCGCGACGCGACCGATCACTGCTTGGCGAGCGCCTGCTCGCGCATGGCGGGGATCACGTGCTCGCCGTACTGCTGGAGCGTGTGGTCCTTGCCGTCGTGCTGCAGGTAGATCGAGAACTGGTCGACGCCCAGATCGCGGAGCGCCTGGAGCCGGTCGAGTTGTGCCTCGACAGGACCGAGGATGCAGAAGCGATCGACAATCTCGTCCGGCACAAATGTGGTGTGGACGTTGCCGGTCTGCCCGTGCTGGTTGTAGTCGTACTCTTCGCGCCCCGCGATGTAGTCGGTGAGCGCGGCGGGCACGTTCGACGAGGCCCCATAGCGGGTGACGATGTCGGCGACGTGATTGCCGACCATTCCCCCGAACCAGCGGCATTGGTCGCGCATGTAGGCGATCGAGTCCATGTCGCCGACGTACGCAGGGGCGGCGACGACGATCGTGACGTCGTCGGGATCCCGACCTGCATCGCTTGCCGCGGAGCGCACGCTGTCGATCATCCACTCGGCGATCGACAGGTCGGCGAGTTGCAGGATGAATCCATCGCACGTCTCGCCGATCAGCTTCAGCGCCTTGGGTCCGTAGCCCGCGCCGTAGACGTCGAGTTCGCTCTTCGACGCCCACGGCAGGGTGATCGTCGAGCCCTGGTACTCGACGCTGCGACCGCTGGCGAGTTCACGGATCACGTGAATCGACTCGCGCATCGTGGCGAGCGTGGTCGGCTTGCCGTTGGTGACGCGCACCGCCGAATCGCCGCGTCCGATGCCACACACGGTGCGGTTGCCGTACATCTCGTTGAGCGTTGCGTAGGTCGAGGCCGTCACGGTCCAATCACGGGTGGCCGGGTTGGTGACCATCGGCCCGACGATCACGTTGCGCGTCTCCGCAAGGATCTGTGAATAGATGACGTACGGCTCCTGCCACAGGATGTGTGAGTCGAACGTCCACACGTGGCTGAACCCGTACGTCTCGGCCCGCCTGGCGAGATCGATCACCCTCGACGCCGGTGGCGTGGTCTGGAGCACAACCCCGATGTCCATCAGCGCGTCTCCGGGAAGCCGAGGTCGATCGTGCTGGTCGAGGGGTCGGGCCATCGACTGGTGATGACCTTGCCCTGGGTATAGAACTTGATCCCCTCCGGGCCGTACATGTGGGTGTCGCCGAACAGGCTCGCCTTCCATCCGCCGAAGCTGTAGTAGCTCACGGGCACCGGGATGGGCACGTTGACACCGACCATCCCGACCTGGACGTCGAACTGGAACCGCCGGGCGGCGCCGCCATCACGGGTGAAGATCGCAGTGCCGTTGGCGAATGGGTTGGCGTTGATCGTGTCGAGGCCGTCCTGATACCCCTCGACCCGCTTGATCAACAGCACCGGACCGAAGATCTCGTCGTCGTAGCACGCCATCCCTGGCTCGGTGCGGTCGATCAGCGACGGGTTGAGGAAGAACCCCTCACCCGACACTCCCTCCCGGCCATCGATGACGACGGTCGCGCCGTCGGCTCCGGCCCCCGCGATGTAGCCGCTGACCTTGTCGCGATGTTCCGCGGTGATGAGGGGCCCCATCTCACTGTCGGGCTCATTGCCGGGACCGACCTTCAGTGTCGGAATCCGGTCGGCAATCTTCGACACCAACTCGTCGGCGATGCCCTCCGCGGCGACGACGACGCTGATCGCCATGCATCGCTCGCCCGCCGAGCCGTACGCGGCGCTGATCGCCGCGTCGGCGGCCATGTCGACATCGGCGTCAGCGAGCACGAGCATGTGGTTCTTCGCGCCGCCGAGCGCCTGCACGCGCTTCCCGTTCGCCGTCCCCGTCTCGTAGATGTAACGGGCGATCGGTGTAGAGCCGACGAAGCTGAGCGCAGCGACATCGGGATGCTCGAGGAGGCGATCGACCGCCACCTTGTCGCCCTGGAGCACGTTGAAACAGCCCGGCGGGAGACCGGCGGTGGCCAGCAGTTCGGCCATCAGCAGCGAGATGGAGGGATCCTTCTCACTCGGCTTGAGAATGACGGTGTTGCCGCAGGCCAACGCGTTGGCGAACATCCACATCGGGACCATCGCCGGAAAGTTGAACGGCGTGATCCCCGCGACGACCCCGAGCGGCTGTCGGATCGAGTAGACATCGACACCGGTCGCTGCCTGCTCGGAGTACTCGCCCTTCAGGAGTTGTGGGATGCCGCACGCGAACTCGATGTTCTCGAGCCCACGGGCGACTTCGCCGAGCGAGTCGGAGAACACCTTGCCGTGTTCGGCGGTGAGCAACGACGCGATCTCCTTGCGGTTCGCGTCGACGAGTTCGCGCAGCCGGAACATGATCTCGGCCCGCCTCGAGAGCGACGTCGCGCGCCACTCGGGGAACGCTGCAGCCGCGGACGCGACCGCGGCATCGACCTCGTCGACCGACGCCAGGTCGACCGCCCCGGATTGTTCACCGACGGCAGGATCGAACACCGGAGCACTGCGACCCGACGTGGACTCGACGACCTTGCCATCGATCCAATGAGAAATCTGCTTCATAAGAACTCCTTGTCCGAATTGAGCCTCTTCGATGATGTGATCACACCCTGTCGCACAGGAGAACCGCACGGCCGACGAACACGACCATCAGTGCAGGTAAGTGCTCAACCCACGCTTCACGTACTGGCCGTGGCCCTTGACGCCGTGGAAAGTGTCGTTCTCGACGACGACCATGCCGCGGGAGAGCACCGTGTCGACCTTGCCGTCGATCTCGAAGCCCTCGTAAGCGGAGTGGTCCATGTTCATGTGGTGTTTGTCGTTCACGCCGATCTTCGTGCGGCCATTGGGGTCCCACACGAGAATGTCGGCGTCGGCACCCGGCGCGATCACGCCCTTGCGGTCGAGGCCGAACATTCGCGCCGGCGTGGTCGAGCACGTCTCGACCCAGCGCTCGAGCGTGAGTTCGCCGCTGACCACACCCTGGTAGATCAACTCCATCCGGTGCTCGACCCCACCGATGCCGTTGGGAATCGCCGAGAAATTGCCGAGTCCGAGTTCCTTCTGCTCCTTGAAACAGAACGGGCAATGATCGGTCGACACCACTGCCAGCTCGTTGAGTCGCAGTCCCTTCCAGAGGTCGCTCTGATGGTGCTCGTGTTTGGTCCGCAGCGGCGTGGAACACACCCACTTGGCGCCCTCGAAGCCGGGCTGGGCGAGCTGGTCCTCGATCGACAGGTAGAGATACTGCGGGCACGTCTCACCGAACACGTTGTGGCCGGCGTGCCGGGCGGCAGCAACCTCTTCGAGCGCTTCCGACGCCGACATGTGCACGATGTACAAGGGCACGTTGCCGGCAACCTTCGACAGCTCGATCGCGCGATGCGTGGCCTCGCTCTCGAGTTCGGCGGGGCGCGTGAACGAGTGGTACTTCGGATCGGTCTCGCCCCTGGCGAGCGCCTGGGCGACGAGCACGTCGATGGCGATGCCGTTCTCGGCGTGCATCATGATCATCGCCCCCGACTCGGAGGCATTCTGCATGGCGCGCAAGATCTGGCCGTCGTCGGAGTAGAAGACACCCGGGTACGCCATGAACAGCTTGAAGCTGGTGATGCCCTCGTTGTCGACGAGGTAGGTCATGGCTTTGAGCGACTCGTCATCGACCCCGCCGATGATCTGGTGGAAGCCATAGTCGATCGAGCAGTTGCCGGCTGCCTTGTCGTGCCACGCGGCGAGGCTGTCGACAACACTCTCGCCGTTGCGCTGCACCGCGAAGTCGACGATCGTGGTCACGCCGCCCCAGGCGGCAGCGTTGGTGCCGGTCTCGAACGTGTCGGAGGCCTCGGTGCCGCCGAACGGCAGCTGCATGTGGGTGTGCACGTCGATCCCACCGGGCACGACGTACTTGCCGGTGGCATCGATCGTCTGGTCGGCTTGGATGCCGAGGCCGGCGGCTTGGCCGGGAGCAAGGATCGCGGCGACCGACTCGCCGTCGATCAGAACGTCGCCGGCGCGCCGCCCGACGGCGGAGACGATCGTGCCACCTGAGATGAGCGTGGTGGACATGATCAGCCCTGGACCAGTTCGTCGTAGGCGTCGGGGCGGCGGTCGCGATAGAAGGCCCAGCCGTCACGGACTTCCTTGATGCGATCCATGTCGAGATCGCGCACGACGAGTTCGGACTTGTACGCGTCGCCCTTGTCGCCGACGTACTGGCCGCGCGGGTCGACGAAGTAACTCTGGCCGTAGAAGTCGTTGTCGCCGAGCGGCTCGATGCCGACCCGGTTGATCGCGCCGACGTAGTACATGTTGGCGCACGCTGCGGCGGGCTGCTCGATACTCCACAGGTACTCGGAGAGCCCTCGGTGTGTGGCCGACGGGTTGAACACGATCTCAGCGCCGTTGAGTCCGAGCGCTCGCCATCCCTCGGGGAAGTGCCGGTCGTAGCAGATGTAGACGCCGACCTTGCCGACCGCGGTGTCGAAGATCGGGTAGCCGCCGTTGCCCGGACGGAAGTAGAACTTCTCCCAGAACCCCTTGACCTGGGGAATGTGTTGCTTGCGATACTTGCCGAGGTAGGTGCCATCGGCATCGATGACCGCGGCGGTGTTGTAGTAGATGCCGGCCTGTGCCACCTCATACATCGGCAGCACCATCACCATGCCGAGTTCTTTCGCTACGGATTGGAACCGCTGGGTGGTCGGCCCGTCGGGGATCTCCTCGGTGTACGAGTAGTACTCGGCATCCTGCACTTGACAGAAGTACGGGCCGTAGAAGAGCTCCTGGAAGCAGATCACCTGGGCACCCTGGGCAGCCGCCTCGCGGGCCGCCTCCTCGTGCCGGTCGATCATCGACTCCTTGTCACCGGTCCAGTCCGTCTGCAGCAGTGCCGCCTTCACGATGTTGGCCATGGAACCCCCTGGAGAGATGTGGAAACGATTGAACGGGATTCCGACACTACTCGCTCGACGCGGTCCACCGTGCTGCTCGGCGCTCTACCCGCGGCCGACCATCCCGCGACGCCGACCGCCGCACGAACCGTCCTCTTGACCGGGTTCGAGGCATACGGCAACACGCCGGTCAATCCCGCCGAGTCGGTCGTAAGGGCACTCGACCACACGGCGATCGACGATGCAACGGTCGCCGGCATCGTGGTGCCGAACACGTTCTTCGATTGCATCGACGTGGTCGTCGCGGCGATCCGCAAGGAGGACCCGGAACTCGTCGTGATGATGGGCGAGTTCGGCGGACGATCGATGATCACCGTCGAGCGGTTCGCGGAGAACTTCAACGACTCGACGCGCTACGACCTCGTCGACAACGAGGGTGCGGCCGATGCGCGAGGTGGGTGTACCCGCTGACATCTCCGACGCTCCGGGCACGTTCTGCTGCAACCATCTGA
>JASJHI010000021.1:0-3714 GCA_033791105.1 Acidimicrobiia bacterium
GGCCGCGCCCCGAGGGCCAGGTCCAGGCCATGTTCTTCGGCCTCGGCTCCGACGGCACCGTGGGTGCCAACAAGGCCTCGGTCAAGATCATCGGCGAGGGCACGGACCTCTACAGCCAGGGCCACTTCGTCTACGACTCCAAGAAGTCCGGTGCGGTCACCGTCTCGCACCTGCGCTTCGGCCCAGAGCTGATCGAGTCCACCTACGAGATCCAGGCCGCCGACTTCGTGGCCTGCCACCAGTTCGGCCTGCTGCCCAAGATGCCGGTCCTGGACCGCGCCAAGGACGGGGCCACGTTCCTTCTCAACAGCCCCTACGGGCCAGATGATGTCTGGGCCACTCTGCCCAGCAAGGTCCAGCAGCAGATCATCGACAAGAACATCCAGCTCTACGTCATCGACGCCTTCAAGGTCGCCGGTGAGGTGGGCATGGGCAATCGCATCAACACCGTGATGCAGCCCTGCTTCTTCGCCCTCTCCGATGTGATGCCGGTCGATGACGCCATCGCCGCGATCAAGAAGTCGGTGGTCGACAACTATGGCCGTCGCGGTCGCCTCCTGGTCGAGAAGAACCATGCTGCGGTCGACGCCGCGCTGTCGAACCTGATCGAGGTCACTGTTCCTGCAGAGCAAGTCGAAGTGCCGCCTGCCGACGTGCTGTCAGCGGTGTCCGCAACGACCGAGGCCGAGTTCATCGACCGTGTCACAATGACGTTGGTCGCCGGTCAGGGAGATCTGCTCCCGGTATCGGCCATGCCGCGCGGAGGCACGTTCCCGACCGGGACGACCGCCATCGAGAAGCGAGCCGTCGCCACCGAGATTCCCATCTGGGAGCCCGATCTCTGCATCGACTGCGGCAAGTGCGCCGTCGTCTGCCCGCACGCGACGATCCGGATGAAGGCGTACGAGACGATCGACCTCGCGGGGGCACCCGACGGCTTCCTCACCAAGTCGTTCCGGTCCCGTGAGCTGGTCGATCACCAACTGACGATCCAGGTCGCACCCGACGACTGCACCGGATGCGGCATCTGTGTCGACGTCTGTCCGGCCAAGGACAAGAGCGAAGCGAAGCGCAAGGCGATCAACATGCGCCCCGCCTCCGAACACCGCGACGTCGAGCGCGAACGATGGGACTACTTCCTCGAGATCCCCGAACTCGACCGGTCGGCCATCTCCCACGGCACGGTCAAGAACTCGCAGCTCCTCGAGCCACTGTTCGAGTTCTCCGGCGCGTGTTCGGGTTGCGGCGAGACCCCGTACATCAAACTGTTGACGCAGTTGTTCGGCGACCGACTGGTGATCGCCAACGCAACCGGCTGTTCGTCGATCTACGGCGGCAACCTGCCGACCACCCCCTACGCGGCGCGCGCCGACAGACTCGGCCCCGCCTGGGCGAACTCGCTCTTCGAGGACAATGCCGAATTCGGGCTCGGGATGCGGCTCGGCATCGAGCACCACCAGCGCGATGCCCGCCGACTGCTGTCCGAACTCGCCGACGAGATCGGCACCGATCTGACCGGGCGGTTGCTGGCCGATGCCACTCCGACCGAGGCCGCGATCGACAAGCAGCGGGCGCTCGTCGATGAGCTCCGGACCCGGCTCGCCGCCATCGACGACGAGCGGGCGCGACGGCTCGAAACGATCGCCGACGAGCTGGTGCGAACCAGCACCTGGATTGTCGGCGGCGACGGGTGGGCCTACGACATCGGGTTCGGCGGGCTCGACCACGTGCTGAGCAGCGGGCGCGACGTGAATCTGCTCGTGCTCGACACGGAGGTGTACTCGAACACGGGCGGTCAGGCGTCGAAGGCGACACCGATCGGCGCCGTCGCCAAGTTCGCCACCGCCGGCAAGAGCATCGCCAAGAAGGACCTCGGGGCGACCGCTCGCCGCTACGGCAACGTGTACGTCGCCCAGGTCGCCATCGGCGGCAGCGACATCCAGACACTGAAGGCGCTCCAGGAGGCCGACGAATGGGACGGTCCGTCGATCGTGATCGCGTATTCGACGTGCATCGCCCACGGGATCGACATGACCACCTCGATGTCACACCAGAAGGACGCCGTCAAGTCCGGCTACTGGCCGCTGTACAGGTTCCGCCCGACCGAGGACGAACACGAGCACCCGTTCCAGCTCGATTCCGCAGCGCCGACGATCCCGCTGCGCGACTTCACCCTTTCCGAGGCGCGCTACGCGATGCTCCACCGATCCGATCCCGAACGAGCGGAGCACTTGCTCGAATTGGCGCAGGCCGATGTCGACGAGCGGTGGCACTACTACGAGCAGCTCGCCCAGCTGGAACGCCAGGTACCACACGCAGAAGTCGAAAACGACGGGGACACGGTCCCGGTGGAGGTGTCGACCGATGGCTGATCTGCACACCACCTACCTCGGGATGCCGTTGCGATCCCCGGTCGTCGCGTCCGCGGGCCCCTACACCGGCGATCTCGACCGGCTCGCCGAGCTCGAACAGGCAGGAGCTGCAGCGGTCGTGCTCCCTTCGCTGTTCGAAGAACAGATCGAGCGCGAGACCGCCGAGATCGACCGGCTCTTCTCGCAGCATCAGGACAGCTTCGGTGAGGCGACCTCCTTCCTGCCCGAACTCGACGACTACAACACCGGCGTCGACACGTACCTCGCCCTTGTCGCCGCGGCGAAACTCCGGGTCGACGTCCCGGTGATCGCGAGCCTCAACGGCACCAACATCGGCGGCTGGATCAAGTACGCCCGCCTCCTCGAGGATGCGGGTGCGGACGCGATCGAGCTCAATCTCTACGCGATCGCCGCAGACCCAATGGTGTCGAGCTCGTCACTCGAGGCGGAGCAGCTCGAGCTGGTCGCGCTCGTCGCCGAGGAGACGACGATCCCGGTCGCGGTGAAGATCTCACCCTTCTATTCGACCCTCGCTTCCTTCGTCGTGGCGCTCCAGAATGCGGGCGCCGCGGGAGTCGTGATGTTCAACCGCTTCTACCTCCCGGACCTCGATCTCGAGACGCTGGACGTCGAGCCGAGGATCGCGCTCAGCTCACCGGAGGAACTGCGGCTTCCGATGCGGTGGACGGGCATCGTGCGGCCGCACATCACGATGTCGATCGCCTGCTCGTCGGGCGTGCACCACGGCGAGGACGTGGCAAAGCTGGTCCTCGCCGGTGCCGACGTGGCGATGACCACGTCTGCGCTGCTGCGCTATGGGACGGCGCACCTCGCGGCGATCGAGCACCAACTCGTCGACTGGATGACCGAGCACGACTACGACTCGGTCGGCCAGATGCGCGGCGCCGTGAGCATCGATGCGGCGGCCGATCCGGGCGCCTATGAGCGAGCCAACTAAATCTGCAACATCGCCTCGTTCACGAGCGCCTTTCTCGGCACCCACCCGATCGGCCTACATCGTGGCTGACGCTGTCCGCCTCCAGCGGAGACAGTAGGGGTTCCTGCCCGGCGGGCCTTCACGCGCAGGGCAGACTGGAATCGTGGCCGTCGATCGGATCATCGACCCGGGTCGGATCCCCGGCGTGCGAATGGTGCGCGGCTACCGGCTCGCGCAGTTGCCACAGGACGCCATCGCCGCGATCGCGGTGACCGCGCTGATGATCCCGCACGGCATGGCCTACGCCGAGTTGGCAGGGGTTCCGGCGGTGACAGGGCTCTACACGACGGTGGCGGCAGTACTCACCTATGCGTTGGTAGGTCCTTCGCGCGTCCTGCTCCTCGG
>JASJHI010000022.1:0-11923 GCA_033791105.1 Acidimicrobiia bacterium
GATGCCCATCTTGCCCATCTCTTCCTTGCAGATGGTCTTCGCCTTCGTGATGTCGACGCTGCGGAGCGGCCAGACGCCCTTGGTCGGCTCGGAGCCGAGGAAGAAGTTCCGCCACACCGACATCAGTGGGACCATCGCGAGGTCCTGGTACACGGTGGCGATCCCGCTGTCGAGCGCCTCGCGCGGAGATTCGAAATCGACCTCTTCGCCATCGAGGTGAATGTCACCCTCGTCGCGCTGGTGGACACCGGCGAGAATCTTGATGAACGTCGACTTCCCGGCCCCGTTGTCGCCGAGGACACAGGTCACCTCGCCGGCATTGACCACCGTCGTCACACCCTTGAGGGCGATGATGTTGCCGTAGAACTTGCCGACGTTGTCGAGATCGATCAGTGAAGTCATCGGGAGGCCTCCGCCTGCTTGCGAATGAAGTTGTTGGCGATCACGGCGCCCAAGAGGATCATGCCGAGGAAGGCGAAGCGCCAGTCGGAGTTCCACCGGGCTGAGGGGATGCCCTGTCGCGCCATCGCCATGATGATGGCGCCGATCGCGGCGCCGAACGCCGAGCCGTAGCCACCGGTGAGTGCCGTTCCGCCGACGACCGCGGCGATGATGTACTCGAACTCGAGCCCGTTGCCTGTGCCCGACTGGATCGTGTTCAAGCGGAACGCGAGCAGGATTCCGACCAGCCAGGCTCCGGCCGTCACGATCATGAACAGCTGCGTCTTGGTGCGCGCTGCGGGAACACCGATCTGGCGGGCGGCCTGTTTGTTGCCGCCGACAGCGAAGGTCCAGCTCCCGAACTTCGTCTTCGCCAAGACGAATGTCGCCACGAGTGTGACCGCGATGAACCACAGGAACTCGACGCGGAACTGGGCAGGCGCGATCCCGGCGTCGATCTCGGTCTGTGTGGTGAACAGCAGCCGGACCGCGACACCGGCGATGATCATCGCCCCGCCCAGCATGGACATCCGTGTTGCAAGCCGATCGGCCGGGGCATCGGGTTGGCGGCGCTGTTTGAACCAACCGCTCACGACCGCCCAACACGCGACCAGCAAGGCGATCACGAGAATCGACGTGAACGCCTCGGCGCGGAACTTCGGTGTGCTGGACTGCGAACGCATGAAGAAGGCGAGCACGACGAGCGAGGCAGCGATCAAGAACAGCACTGCGCTTCGCGACACCGGCGAGCCGCGGCCGACGCGGTGGGCGACCATGGCGAGGAGAATCAATCCGCCGACGATGCCGGTCGCGAACAACATCGCCCGGAAGCCCTGTTCGGTCGCCATGAACATGAACGCATAAGCACCGAACGCGCTGAGGCCGGTGATCCAGACGACCGAGACGATCCCCTGGAGCCGTGCTTCGTTGGAGACGGCCATGTGGGGTGCACTTCGTTGGTAGCTGAGCCACAGGCCGAGTGCGCCTGCGCCGATGACGATCGGCCACTGTGCCCAACCGACGAGATCGAGGACGGTCTTCTGGGAATCGACGTCGAGGCCCCATGCGGCGAGAATGCCGAGACCGGTCGCCGCAAGCCCGCCCAGCAGCAGATACAGATTCGTGCCGCGGATGTCGAGCGACCCGGCCGCCTGCCGTTCGTAGCGCCAGTCCGCGAGCCCGACGAAGCCGACGACGGCGGAGACGACGAACACGAGTGCGGCAAGTGTGTTGGCGCCGACTCCATCGGTGGTCTGCAAGATGACGATGCCGGCCACGGCGCCGGCAACACCGGCGAGGAACAAGAAGAGGCCCCCGGGCTTGAACGACTCGCGGCGACGGAAGTTGAATTCGTAGAGCGCGAACATGAGCAGCGCGACGCCGACGAGAACGAGCGACATGTAGATCGGATCCCGCGCACCCCAGGTGTGATCGTTGCGGCCCCAGGTGGAACCGAAGATTTTCACGAAGAAGTCGTACCCGTGACCCTCGTCGATCCGGCCGACGGTGATGTTGTCGATGATCTTCTTCGAGAAGCCGAGCTTGAATCCGCGGAGCACGAAGAACATCGCCAGCGTGACGATGAAGCTCGGCAGTCCGGTCCGCTCGACCACGACGCCGTTCGTCCAGCCGATCATCATCGCGACGATGAAGGAGAGTGGAAGTGCGATGTAGAGGCTGAGTCCGGCTCCACCCAACTCTCCGACGTCTTTCACCAACAAGATGGTGACGATCCCCAACGTGCCGGTCGCAGCGCCCGACGAAAGGTCGAACTCACCACCGATCATCAGGAGCGAGACGACGACGGCCATGATGCCGAGCGTCGAGGCCACCGCGAGGACTGGCAAGATGCCACCCGCCAGGCCGAATCCGCCGGTGACCGCCCAGAAGAAGAGCCAGATCGCTGACGCGCCGATGATGGCGCCGATCTCAGGGCGGATCAGGAGGCGCTGGAACACTCCGCGGTACGCGAGGCGTTCGTCGGATCCTCCGTCGTCATTGCTCGTGACGACGACGTTCGACGCGTCCCCGCTTGTTTGATCCCCGCTTGCTGCGGCCGTGTCGGTCATGTGTTCCCCATTTGCATGTCATCCCCGGTGTGCGGCGAGGGACATGCTCCTCGCCGCCGATGTTGGTAATGATCGGGCCCGGGACGGATGGAGGGCTCCATCCCGGGCACGGTCAATCTGTTGTCACGTCGGTGAGGACGTGATCACGTGCTGGTGATCAGCGGGTTCCTGCGTCGACGAGGGCGACGACGGCGTCGGCGTTGCCCTGGTCGATGAAGCCCGGTCCGGTGAGGATCGGGAGACCGCCACCAGCGGTGTTCTGGTTGGTGACTTCGAGGTACATCAGGACGATCGGCAGGTACCCCTGGAGGTACTGCTGCTGGTCGACCGTGAACAGGATGGTGCCGTCCTGGATGGCCGCGAGAAGGTCGGGTGTCACGTCGAAGCCACCGATGACCAGGTCACGTCCGAGCGCGTCGGCTGCACGCAGACCCGACAGCGTGATGACCGGGCCGACACCCTGGAAGGCGTCGATGTCCGGATCAGCCGAGAGGGCCGCGTTGATCGCTGCTTCCTGTGCGGTCTGGTCGGCGTCGAGGTCCATGAAGCTGGCGACGACTTCACCTTCGAAGGTGTCAGCGACGCCGTCGCATCGCTCACTGAGCGCGACGTTGTCCTGTTCCTGGATACCGCAGAGGATCTTCGTCGCACCGGCTTCGTTGAAGCGCAGTCCGGCACCCTGGCCGGCGATGAACTCGGTCTGGCCGACGTGTGTGGTGGCACCGATGTCCTGGTAGTCGTTCACACCCGAGTTGATGGTGTAGACGGGGATGCCGGCAGCCACAGCATCCTGCAGCACCGGGATCAACTGGTCGGGGCTCGGCAGCGATGCGGCGATGCCGTCGCTTCCGGCCGCGATCGCCGCTTCGATGTCGGACGCCTGCACGTCCGGTGCGTTGTTGGAACCTTGCCACACGAGCTCGACGCCGACGGCGTCGGCCGCGGCTTCTGCGCCACGCTTGAGAACTGACCAGAACGGACCGTCGTCGGAGTGCGTGATCATGTGGAAGGTGAGGTCGCCGGACTGTGTCTGGTCGACCTCCTCTGCGGCGGTGTCCGCTGCGGCGGTGTCCGCTGTGGCGGTGTCCGCTGTGGACTCCTCGGTCACGACGCTGTCGCCGCTCGCACTGGTGTCGTCGCTCGAGTCGCTGTCGTCGCCGCCGCACGCGGCGGCCACGAGGGCGAGTACCGGCACGAGTGCCAGCAGTTTCTTGGATCTGGTCATTTTCTCCCCTTGGTCAGGTGTTGGTCAGGCGGCCGAGGCGGATCCCTCGACCTCCCTCAGGTACTCGATGCTCGCTTGAACATCGAGCACCGGACCGCGTCCCACCTCGGGTTGCCCCGTGGTGATGGCGGCATCTTGTTCGAGTACGTACCACTGGTCGTACCCAAGACTTTCATAGGTGCGGACGATCTCCGCGATGTGGACGTCGCCCTGCCCGAGGTTGCAGAACATCCCGGCCTGCACCCCTTCCATGATCGACCGGTCGCCGGCGAACACGGCGGAGGCGAGGTCGTGGCGGACGTCTTTGAGGTGGACGTGGCGGATCCGATCGAACGCCTGGCGGGCGAACTCGAGCGGATCCATGCCACCGATGACCATGTGGCCCGTGTCGATCGTCCAGCCGACCTCGGAGAGGTCGAGGATCCGAGCGATGTCGTCGCGCGTTTCGACGATTGTCCGGAGGTGCGGATGCAGTGCCTGCACCATCGAGTACTCGGTGAGGATCTCATCGATCACCCCGAGCATCTCGGCCGCGTGACGCCAAGCTGCGGCGCCGAGCTCCGGGCGGGGGCCCCAGTCCCAATCGGTGACTGCGGAGGAGATGAACAGATGGCCACCGGCGCCGGACATCAGCTGGGCAGCTCGGTGCGTGGCGTCGATCGTGGCCTGCCGTTGAGACGGATCATGGATGACCACCGGTACGAAGCCGCCGATCATCTGCAGTTCGTAATTCCCGACGAGCGAGCGCAGTGCATCGGGTTCGGTCGGTATGTAGCCGCCCGAACCGAGCTCGGTGGCTTGGAGCCCGAGGTCGCGCATCTCGCCGAGAACACGCTCGCGCGGCAGTTCGACGCCCCAACCGGGGACCTCGCAGACACCCCACGAGATGGGCGCGCTGGCGAGTCGACGCATCAGATCCATCAACTGCACCTCCCCCTCGTGTCCACTTGACTTTCTTGCGATTAGAGCGCTCTAATACGAAGAACGCCCTCATCTTGACCCGGGAGGGGGTTGCTGTCAAGGGACGACCCCGAGGAGGGTGTGTGCACGCCCATCTCAACGGAACGGACGGGTCGAGCGCCGGATGACTCATCCGACCATGCGCCAGGTCGCCGAACGAGCAGGGGTCTCGACGGCGTTGGTCTCGCTCGTCATGCGCGGTGAGCCGAACGTGAGCGATCACCGTCGGGCCCGTGTGTTGCAGGCGGCCGACGAGTTGGGCTACCGGCCGAATGTCCTCGCCCGCAACCTCGCCAGCCACCGGACGCGCACGATCGGTGTGGTGCTCAACGATCTCCACAACCCGTTCTTCGCCGAGGTCGTCGATGAAATCCACCGGGCGGCCGGCGCGGGCGGCTACCGCGTCCTCATCGGAAACGGTCAGCACTCGACGGCAGGCGAACTCGAAGCGATCGAGACGTTCCTGCAGTTCAGGGTCGATGGTCTCGTACTGGTCGGTTCCGTGGTCGCCGCTGGAGCCATGGAGCAGGCGGCCGAGAACACGGTGGTTGTCGTCGTGGGCCGCACGACGCGGAGTGCGAAGATCGACACGGTCAATACCGACGATGAGCTCGGCGCGAGGCTGGCCGTCGATCATCTCGTCGGTCTCGGCCACGAACGAATCGCCCACATCGATGGCGGTCGAGGTGCCGGCGCGGCGGCCCGTCGTCGTGGCTATCTCTCAGCGATGCGCGACCATCGGCTCGAGGCGGCCGCCGAGACGGTTCCCGGTGACTTCAGCGAGGGGGGTGGATTCGATGCGGCCAGCGCGCTCCTCACCCACAACAGCGTGCCGACCGCCATTTTCGCCGCCAACGATCTCAGCGCGGTCGGGGCCCTCGATGCCGCGGAGGATGCAGGGCTCGACGTCCCGGCCGACATCTCGATCGTCGGATACGACAACACCGCTCTCGCGGAGATGCACCACATGTCGCTCACCACCGTCAACCAACCGCGCGACGATCTCGCCCGCCTGGCAATGGAGTTGCTCCTGCAACGCATCGACGATGGGCGCAGTGATTCCGTCCACCACGTCGTCGCACCGTCGCTCGTGGCACGCTCGACCAGCGCTCGGCGAGCCGACAATCTGAGGAGGCAGAGATGAACGAGTCCCCAACCACTCGGCGCGAGCCCCTGCGACTCTCACCGGAGGACGTCCCGGCACGATTGCCCGAGATTCTCGACGAATTGCTCGTCGGCTACGGCTCGGTGGTCATCGAGCAGGCGGTGACGCGCGAAGAGGTCACCGATCAGCGCGATCGCCTGCTCGCCCTCTCGGCGCGCGAAGACGACAAGGTCACACACTTCCAGGGCGCGAACGCCGACAAGCTCCATCTTCAACGACGCGTCTGGAATCTGCTCAACAAGGGTGACGTGTTCGAGCGGATGGCCCAGATTCCCGCGGTGACGATGATCGCAGCCGCGTTCCTCGGCGACGAGTTCCACATGGGCTCGATCGCCGCGAACAGATTGCTGCCCGACGGACCGGGGCAAGAGCCCCACATCGATTACCCCTACTGGGATCTCTACAAGCGCTCGTCGTTCCCGATGGGCATCAACAGCAGTTTCCCGATGAACCTTCAGGCGACGATCCTGATCCACGACTTCACCGAGGAGAACGGCGCGACGGCGATGGTGCCCTACAGCCAGGGCACCCTGCACTATCCCGACGATCAGGCGGCGTTCGACCGCGACGCGGCCCGGATGACCGGTCGGGCAGGCGACGTCGTCGTCTTCAACGGGATGTGCTGGCATTGCGCGATGCCGAACCTCTCCGACGGTGATCGCATCGGCGTCCTGATCGAGTACCTCCCGAAGTTCGTGCGCCCGCTGGAGGACCATTCGGTGGTGCGCAGCGATGTCGTCGAACGGGCGACACCGATGCTGCGGCAACTGCTCGGGGTCGACTATCCATATCCCCAGGTGCTCGACGAGGCCGAAGCGGTCAACGCGGAAGGGCGGAAATGATGTCGCGGATGGTTGGGGGTGCGGCGTGACCTTGCGGATCGGGATCCTGGGTACGAGCTGGTGGGTCGATTCGATGTACTTCCCGGCCATCGCTGCTCGCAGTGATGCGGAGGTAGTGGGGCTGTGCGGCCGTACCCCGGCGAAGGCCGAGGAGCTGGGCGCACGTTGGGGAGTTCCGTGGGTGAGCGTCGAGAACGATGAGTTCCTGGACCCCGATCGCCTCGACGCGGTGATCGTCGCCACTTCCAACGACAGCCACGAGCCGATCACGCTGACTGCGCTCGATCGCGGACTGCACGTGCTCTGCGAGAAGCCCGTCGCCAACACCGTCGAGGCGGCGGACCGGATGGCGGCTCGCGCGGCGGAGGTCGGGGCGATCACCCTCGTGCCGTTCACCTACCGATACATGCCGACCAACCGTTGGGTGAAGCGGCTGATCGACGACGGATACGTCGGCGGGGTCCACCACATGAACCTGCGCTACTTCACCGGCTATGGACGCACGACGGATTACAACTGGCGATACGACCCGGCGGTTTCCGGCTCGGGCGTGCTCGGCGATCTGGGCAGTCATTGGCTCGACCTGGCGCGGTGGCTGGTTGGAGAGATCGAGGCGATCGGATGTGTGAGTGGGCACGCGTACGAGCGCCCGCCCCGTCCAGACGGGTCCGTCTACGAGCCGCTCGAGGATTCAGCGATCATGACCGTGCGTTTCAGCGGCGGCGCCTATGGCACGTTGCAGGTGAGTTCGGTGTGCTGGGAGGGCGGCGACTTCAACCAGACCCATCATCTCGATGTGCACGGGACGGATGGCACCGTCTATTCGCTCAACGACTGGATCGGCACCCAGGAGGTCCGCGGTCTGCGTGCCGGCGACCCGGGTCCGGCGCTACCGCTCCCGATCCCTGACGATATTTGGGGGGACGTCCGTCGCGCGTCGGTTCACGACACGTACCGCGACGTGTTCCGGGTCGGCCAGGCCATGACCGGTGAGTGGATCGATGCCGTGCTCGCGGGGCGCGCATGTGCGCCAGACCTCACCGAGGGCGCCCGCGTGCAGCAGCTGCTCGAACTCGCGCAGCAGAGTGCAGCCCTCGATGGTCGCTTGCTCGACGCCCTGCCCTGACCGGTTGTTCGCGCGGCGGATGAGGTTCGAAGGGGTGCTGTTGCTCGCGGTGGCCGTCGCTGCGTGTGGCGGCGACGATGGCGCCGCTCGCGAGCAGCTCGCGGGAGCGGCCGTCGGCATCGTCGCCGGCGGCTGTTCGCTCGTCGACACCGTCGGCAGCGGGGTCGTGGTCGAGCGGGAGGGGCAGATCGCGACGGTGGCCCACACGATCCGGGGCGCCGATGAGATCGCCGTCGTCGATGCGGACGGACGGAACCACGCGGCGACTGTCGTGGCCTTCGACGCGGACAGCGATCTCGCCGTTCTGGACGCGCCGACGCTGCGGGTCGCGCCGCTGCCGATCGGCGACGTCGAGCTGGGGGAAGGCAGCGTGCTCGTGTGGGACCGTGACGCGGGAACGTCGGCGAAGCAGGTCGATGTCGTGAAGCGGCTGCGGATCAGCATCGAGGACATCTACGTCGAGAACACGGTCGAGCGCACCGGATTGGAGGTCGAGGGTTCGATCGAGATCGGCGACTCCGGCGCCGCGGTCGTCTCCGAGGCGGGCGAGGTGATCGGAATCGTCTACGCCAATTCGCGCGAACGTGACGGGGTCGGCTTCGCCACCGATAGCGCCGAGTTGCGCGATGTGCTGTCCCGTCGATCGCTCACCGAGGTTCCCAACGGCCGCTGTCGGTAGCCGTCGCCGGGTCAGATCAGAGTCGGGGGGACGCCGCGGTCGAGTCGCGCACGACCAGCTCGATCGGGAGTTCGATCCGCCCGCGGCCACCGTGCTCGATCTGCTGGAGGAGGAGGTCGGCCGCGGCCCTGCCCTTGTCGACCAGCGGCTGACGAACGGTCGTCAGGGGTGGCTCCCACGTCGCAGCGCGGGGGATATCGTCGAAGCCGACGATCGAGAGGTCGTCGGGAACGGATCGCCCGAGTCGCTGCGCCGCCTGGGCCGCGCCGATGGCCAGCTGATCGCTGAACCCGAGCACCGCGGTCAGCTCGGGATGGGCCTCCAACATCTCGGTCGCAGCGCGTCGGCCGGCATCCGGATCGTTGCCGCCCGCCGCCCAGACGACCAGGCCCTCGGGATCGAGCCCCGCCTCGGCGAGCGCGTTGCGGTAACCGGTCAGCCGTGCGCGCGCGACGCGGTTCGCGGAGTGTGCGACGCTGTCGGCGGTGACCTGGCGGGGCTTCCCGTCACCGGTCACGCGGCCGAGCAGCACGCTGATCCGCGTGTGCTGGAGGTCGAGCAGGTGATGGGCGGCCATCTTGGCCCCACGCTGGTCGTCGATCCCGACGAACGAGGTCGTTGCACCGAGGTCGGGCGCGTCGACGACGACGATCGGGACACCGCGGCGCATGATCGCGGCGAGCGCCGGGTGGTCCTCGGCGACGGAGAAGACGAGGTAGCCGTCGACGGGTGTGCTCGCGACGGCGGTGTCGGCGAGGTCGAGGCCTGCGGGCACGGGGAGCATTGTCAGGCCGGTGCCCGAGAGTGCGCTCGTCTCGGCGACGCCCTGCATGAAGTGCGTCGTGTCCGGGTCGGTGAAGACGAAGCGCAGGTCTTCGGTGAAGAGCATGCCGATCGCACCCATCCGCCCGGTGCGCAGCATGCGTGCAGCCGCGTCTGGGCCGCGGTAGCCCAGTTCGGTGGCTGTCGCGAGGATTCGGTCGCGGAGTTCGTCGCCGAGCTGATCGGGACGGTTGTAGGCGTTGGAGACCGTCGTGCGCGACACCCCGAGACGGTCCGCGATCGTCTGCAGGGTGACGCGTTCCACCGACGAAGTGTCGCGTACGGCCACGGGTGGGCTCAGGCCGCCGTTGCGACCTCGCCGTCGAGTTGAGCGGCGACGGTGTTGGCGAAGGCGTTCGACGCGAGGAGCTTCTTGCCGTCGCGGTCGGCCGTTGTCCAAGGCACCGTGAACTCGAGCGTGGTGAGGCGATCGGTGCCGCTCACGTGGACCTCGCTGCCGACGAGCATCTCGAGGCCGCGATCGACGCGGATGCCGCCGGCCAGCGGGGCCGTTGCGACCGGGTCGTGTCCCGCACCGATCCGGTCGGCTGCCGCCTCGAGGCCCGGACGAATCGCCTGCTCGAGTGCGCCGGCGACCTGCTCGGTCTCGGCGTCGATGTACTGGGTGAGGACGAGGTGCATGGTGTCTGCTGCGATCATGTCGAATCTCTTTCTGTATCGATCAAGTTCTTGATCGATACAGTACCGACTGACAGTGGGCATCCAACTATGACATCGGACACTTCGACACCGGACGCTGGTTCCGTCAGCAGACGGGTTGCCGGGCCGTGGTGAGCTGCTCCTCGGAGGCGGTTCGTGTCCGGGCGATCCAGGAGTCGACGTCGGTGTCGATCACCCGCCACGACACGCTCACCTCGGGTCGTGCGGGGATCCGCAGCGCCACGCGACTCGCATCGGGAGCGACCACCGAGGTGACGCGGGCCGCCGAGCGTGACGTCGGCAGCCATCGCGGCAGTGCGGAACTGGCCTCGAACGTCGCGACTGGCGTGCCGCTGGCGACGAACCAGATGGTGACGGTGCCCGACTTGTCGACGGTGACCGCGACGGTGCCGTCGTCGCTCAACGCGACCGGTCGATCGACCTCCGTGACGTCGAGTCGACCGAACCGTTGCCCGGTGCGACCGTTCGACAGGTCGATCGTCTCGAGTTCGCCGTCGAGTGTGACAGCGAGCGCGGTGGACGTCGCGCCCGCCACGGCGACGCGCTGGTAGGGCTGACCGGACAGCGGATGGTCCTCGAGCCGCGCCAACGTGTTGGTGTCCCAGACCGCGGTGGTGCCCGACGGTCCGGACGGGTACGCGACGAGCAGCCCGGGCGCCGGGACGTCGATCCATCCGAACGACGCCCCCGACGAGAGGTGGGTCCGGACGGCGCCGTCGTCGGCGACCAGCGCGTCGTATCCGCCGTCGCGCGGCGCGTACCAGTCCGGATCGCCGGTGAGCGCGAAGACTGTGCGGCCGTCCACCGCGAACCGGTCGGCCTGGATCGCAGACGACGTACTCATGACGTGGGTGGGAGTGCCGCCCTGGTCGAGCACCACGGCGCGTCGGGCGGTGAACGTGTCGTCAGGTCCATCACGGACCCACATCGTGATCGAGCCGTCGCTGGTGTAGTGCACGAAGTCGTGTGGTGTTGTCGGATCCCACGTCGATTGGGTCATTCCCTGGCCCGAGATCGTCCAGCGTTGGTTGACATCCTCGTTCCCCTCGGCCATGTAGCCGGCGCGGTGAGCCGCGAGGAGCGTGTCGGGATCGGATGGATCGAAGGTGACCACGTCGAATGCACCCTGCGCGATCCCCACCTCCAGTCCCTCGAAGCCGCCGATCGAATCGAAGAGCACGCTCAGCGCCTCCGCACTCGGCGCCGACGCGTAGCAACCTGCCGCATCTCGCGCCACGGCGTGGGGTGTCCCCGGCAGCGTCTCGCCGACAGGTTCGAGCTGCGGCGATACGGACTGTGGAGGCTCGGTGGGCTCGCTGCGTTCAGCGCGGTCAGCGTCGTCGCCGATCACCAGGATCGATGCTCCGAGCAGCGCCGCCACCGCGACCACCGCGGCCACCACCGCAGCTGTGCGCGCCGGGGTCCTCGGATCGCCGTCGCCGCCCTCGGGCGCGTCGTCACCGTGAACCTCCAGGTAGATCGGCTGGTCCATCGGCGCCTCGGATTGTCGTTGCAGTTCCCGACCCCAGCCTTGCACGATTCGGCCGCCGGCGGGGTTCGTGTCTCCGATGGGGCGGTATCGTGTCGCCTGCCCGTTCGCGGCGGGCACCCCGTCAGGGGACGTAGCTCAGTTGGCTAGAGCACCTGCTTTGCAAGCAGGGGGTCGCGGGTTCGATTCCCGCCAGCTCCACAAAGCAAGCACTTCGAAACCGCAGGCCACGTGCCTGCGGTTTCGTCGTTTTGGCTTACGTGCGCTCAGTCCGGGTTGACCGCGGGTGTTCGCTTCACCGCTAGTCCCTTCGCCCGCTGCCGAGGTCCCCGTTCGCGATGGGCCCGGCCTTCACAACGACGCGCTTTGACCACTTGCCTGGGCCGGCCTTAGAGATGGCGCGCACCCGGCACTTGTAAGCCGT
>JASJHI010000023.1:0-3387 GCA_033791105.1 Acidimicrobiia bacterium
AAGAACCCTGAAGACGGGAGCTGCGGTGAAGAAGGTACTGGTGGCGCGGGCGACGGGATATCTCGGACGGTTCGTCGTGCGCGAGTTCAAGGAGCGCGGCTACTGGGTGCGCGCGCTGACCCGCGACGAAGACCGTCTGCGCCAGGCCGGCCCCTTCACGGCACCGAGCATCGGTGACGAGGGTGTCGACGAAGTGTTCGACGGCGAGTTGACCGACCCTTCGACCCTCGCCGGCCTGATGGACGGCATCGACATCGTGTTCTCTTCGGTCGGCATTTCTCGTCAGCGGGACGGCCTGACGTTCGAGCAGGTCGACTATCAGTGCAACCACACATTGATCGGGATGGCGATCGAGAGCGGCGTTCAGAAATTCGTCTACGTGTCGATGCAGGGCGCAGACAAGTCCGAGATTGCCGACTTGGCGATCACTCGGGCGCATGAGAAGGTCGTCGACTAGCTGAAGTCCTCAGGGCTCGACTACCGAATCGTGCGTCCGTGCGGCTATTTCTCGGACATGGGTGCCCTTCTGACGATGGCCAAGAAGGGCCGCTCGTTTCTCGTGGGCGACGGATCCAACAAGATGAGCCCGATCCATGGCCGCGATCTTGCTCGAGTCTGCGTCGACGTGACCGAGGGTGATGCCCTCGAGGTCGAGGCGGGCGGACCCGAGGTGATGACGCAGCGCGAGGCCGCCGAGCTGGCGTTCGACGTGCTGGGGAAGCCACCCAAGATCACCGTTGTTCCACTCTGGTTGGCCGGTGGCGTGGTGAAGACAATGAGGGTTCTGTCGAAGCAGTTCGGCGATCTTGCCGAGTTCATCGTTGTCGCAGGCGAGGTGGACGGCGTTGGGCCTCCACTTGGATCCACCACGCTGCGGAGCTACTTCGAGCGCCTCGCTGCAGACGATCCGAATGCATAGCTCGCTCAGATCGGTCGAGGCCCTTTGATCGCACAACGCAACAGTGCCCGAATGAGTGGGCATCGTCCCGAAATCTGCCTGACTATCTTTCGGCAATGACCGGCGGACCATCGATGTGACTCAACCGCATCGTGATCTGGAAGAGATGACGATCGCTGAGATGACCGCGGGGATGGAGGCGGGAGCGATGACATCGCAGCTTCTGGTCCGCAAGTACCTGGACCGGATTCACAGCATGGATCAGGCCCTCGACCTGCGATCGATCATCGAGGTCAACCCACGAGCCGAAGCCATCGCAACAATGCTGGACGTTGCGCGGGCAGCCGACAAGGTACGTGGTCCGCTTCACGGAATCCCGATCCTCCTGAAGGACAACATCGATACCACAAAGGGCATGGCGACCACCGCAGGCTCGTTGGCCCTCGCTGACTCCCGACCAGGGGCAGACGCCACCGTGACCTCTCAGCTCGAAGCGGCCGGCGCTGTCATTCTGGGCAAGACAAATCTCTCCGAGTGGGCCAACTTTCGAAGCACCAACAGTTCAAGCGGATGGAGTGCGGTCGGCGGAGCATGCCGGAATCCTTATGTGCTCGACCGGAATCCCTGCGGGTCGAGTTCCGGGTCCGGCGCTGCAGTGTCAGCCAACTTTGCCGCAGCGGCGCTTGGCACCGAGACCGACGGGTCCATCGCATGTCCCTCAACGGTCAACGGGGTTGTCGGCCTGAAACCAACCGTCGGTCTGACCAGTCGAGCCGGTGTTGTTCCGATCTCGCGAACCCAGGACACCGTTGGGCCGATGGCTCGAACGGTTGCCGATGCCGCTGCGGTTCTCGGAGCGTTGACCGGAGTTGACGAACGAGACCCCGCCACCGCCGAAAGCGTGGGAAGGAACCACATCGACTACACCCAATTCCTCGACCCGGAGGGTTTGGCCGGATCGAGAATCGGGGTTGCCCGTCAGTTGTTCATCGGCGAGAACTCGGAGAGCAACGCCGTCATGGAAAGGGTGGTCGGCAAGCTGACCGACTTCGGGGTGGAGTTGGTCGATCCGGTCGAGTTTCCATCGTTTGAAGAGTTCAGCACCGCCTCACCGGAGCTCGACGTGATGTTGTTGGAGTTCAAGACCGACATTGCCGGCTACCTGGAAACCAGAGTTGGTGGCCCAAAAACGTTGGCCGAACTGATCGAGTTCAACCGCGACAACGCCGATGCCGAGTTGCAGTGGTTCGGCCAGGAGATCTTCGAGGCCGCCCAAGCCCGAGGCGGCGTCGTCGACCCGGGCTACGCCCCTGCCCTTGCCGCGTCGCGGCGGATCTCTCGAGATGAAGGTCTCGACGTGGTGCTCGATGGCCACAACCTGGATGCCATCATCGCCCCGACCGGAGCCCCGGCATGGCCGACAGACTTGGTGAACGGGGACCACTTCCTCGGTGGGTCCGCCTCCTATGCCGCGATGGCCGGATACCCGCTGTTGACCGTGCCGATGGGATCGGCGTTCGGTCTCCCGGTTGGGATCTCGTTCATTGGTCGCGCCTGGTCCGAACCGACGCTGATCAGGTTGGCAAGCGGTTTCGAAGCGAAGCTTGGTGCACGGCGGCCCCCACAGTTCCTACCGACGCTCCAGCGTCACTGACGCCACTTGATCGGACAGCACATCAGCGTCTCACTTCAGGGGTCGAGCGGCATCACTCACAGTAGTTTGATGGTTCAACAGCCGCGTGGGCAGAGCAAAGCGACCCGTCGCGGCAGGAGTGGCACCAGCCGAGAGGAGTTGCCGTGGATCCGCTGATCGAGTTCCGCCACGAGCTGCACGCCCATCCTGAACTGGCGCACGCAGAATTCGAGACCGCACGGCGTGTGAGCGACGTCGTGACCTCGCTCAGGCCCGATCACATCCTGTCGGGAGTCGCGGGCACCGGTGTGGTGGCGACGTTCGACTCGGGATTACCAGGGCGGACAATCCTGTTTCGCAGCGAACTCGATGCACTCCCGATCGAGGAACGCGGCATGGATGGTCACGGCTCGACGCGACCGGGCGTGTCGCACAAGTGCGGCCACGACGGGCACACCACGATCCTGGTTGGTCTCGCACAGCGATTGGCGTCGACGCGCCCGGCGTCGGGCAGAGTCCACCTCCTGTTCCAACCAGCGGAGGAAACGGGGACCGGCGCCGCAGCAGTGCTCGCCGATCCCGCCTTCGGCGACATCCGACCAGACTTCGCCGTGGCGATCCACAACATGCCCGGGTTCCCGCTGCACTCCGTCGTGGTCAAGCCGGGCTCGATCACAGCCGCCGTCCGCAGTCTGGTGATCAGGTTCGCCGGGCGCACTGCGCACGCCGCCGAACCCGACAAAGGTGAGAACCCGTCGCTCGCGATCGCCGACCTGCTGCGGGCGTGCGACCGGATCACGGTCAACGATCTGGCCTCGTCCGATTTTCGGGTGATCACGCCGGTCCATGTCCATGT
>JASJHI010000024.1:0-10216 GCA_033791105.1 Acidimicrobiia bacterium
CCGCTTTGCCTTTTTCTCTTCGTGTCGCTGCGGCCCCCCTTTTTTTTGGGCCCGCGGGGCGCGGGGCCGTCAACCGGTAGCGGGGCGCGCCCGCCGGGGCCCCCCGCGACCGCGTGCACGCTGTCGCGCAGGCTGATGCCCTCGGAGCCGTACGCCACCCACTCCTTGGTCACCAGCCCGAGGAACCGGGTCAGCGATGACACCGCCCCGCCGTCACCGCTCTGGGATCGATCAGTTTCGGATCGGTCGGCCAGGGAAGACCCCTTTCAGCACCTTCGAGTCCCGTACCACCACGGTCCCGTCGACAACGACGTGCGGGATCCCGGTCGACGGCGACGCGTTCTTGCCTTGGTCGAGCGACGAGGTGTCACGGACGGTCGCAGGATCGAACACCGTGATGTCCGCGTCGGCGCCGACCTTGATGCGACCCTTGTCCGCCATCTGTGCGACCCCGTTGTCCTCGAGGAACTTGGCGTACTGGTAGCTCATCTTGGAGACGGCCGACATGAGCGGGAGGAGCTTCTTGTCGCGCGACATCCGCAGCACCTTGGCATGGGTGCCGACCGTACGCGGGTGCGTGTTGACTTTCTCCCAAGGGGTGTCCCAATCGCTGACCAACGCGCCGCTGTCCGGGTCGGTGAACGGGAAGGCGTCTGATCCGACGATCGTGGTCGGGTGGGCGATCGCTGCCTCCATGTCGTCGTCGGTCGCGTTGTAGAAGAGCACGGGATGATTCGGGTCGTTCTTCACCATCTTGTCGTACGTGTCCTTGTCGAGCGCCTTGCCGGTCTGGGTGTCGATGATGTCGCTGTACGTGCGTCCCATGTTGCGCTGGTAGTTGTCCGGATCGAGGTAGTCGGCCGACACCCCGTTGCCGGCTGCGCCGTACGTGTACGGATAGATCTCTGCGATCGCCCTGACACCGTGCGCGCACGCGTCGTCGATCAGCTGGTTCGCCGCCGCTGTGAGGTTCAGGGTCTGTGCGGTCATGTGGGCGACGATGAGACCGCTGCCGTATGTGGCGGCCGTGGCGAGTTGCTCCTCGATGGCGAGGATGCCCGTCGTCGGAGGTCGTTGGCTCGAGAACCGGGTGTGCACGTGCATGAACCGGCCGTACCGGCCCGCCAACTGCGCCATCCCGATCGCCTCTTGCGATGTGAATCCATCGACCATGTAGCCGGCGGGCGGCCCGACACCGAGTGCACCCGCGCCCAAGCCGTCGTCGATCAGGCCCAGGATTGCTTCGAGCTCGGCGTCGGTCGGCAGCCGATTCGTCCAGTCGGGGCCGAGCGGAACGCCGGTGAAGAGGTCGGTCACGACGTTGCCGGTCGTGCTCTTCATGTCTCCGGTCTGATCGAGATACTTCGAGTTGAACGCCGCGACGCGGGCGGCTGCGGCCGAGATGGTTGCGCCGTGGTTCACTTGCGACTTGCCCTCGAGGTTCGCGTACCAGTGGGGCACCGGGTACGCGCCGACCTCGAGATCGAGCGCCGTCGTCACCCCGTCGCGCAGCAGGCCTTTCTGGCCGAGCGGAAGATCGACGACGTGGACGTGCCCGTCGATGAATCCCGGGCACACGACGTGCCCACTTGCGTCGATCCGCTCCGATCCCTCGAGGGGGTCGGCGCTGACCGCTGCGATCGTGCCGCCCCTCACCCCCACGTCGCGGAGCGCGTCGAGCCCGCTCTCGGGATCGATCACTCTTCCACCCGTGATCACGAGGTCGTAGTCGGATTTCGTCATGATGCTGTCCTCCTGGGTAGAGATCGCCAGTCGATGAAGGCCGCCGCTTGGGCTCGGGGCGCCGTGCAGGTCTCGATCGACATGCCCATCGCCTCGCAGTCGATGTCGCCTGCGCCGATGACGATGATGTCGGATCGTGGACTGGCGTCGCCCCAGAAGCCCAGCGCATCGAGACTCGAGCGTCGGCCGACCACCTGCAGCTCGACCACGTATTGCGGGTATTCGCACAGCTGGAGCAGACCCTTGGCCCGATACACATCTGGCGGCAAGCGATCGACGAACTCGCGCACACCGGCGAGCGAGAGCGGTTCATCGCTCCCCCAGTGCCAGCTCTTGTACGCGCTGGTGTGGTCGGTTCGATCGCCCTCCCCGGTCGCAACGTCACCGATCGCAACCTCGAGGCGACCGACACCCAAGATGAGTTCGGGCGGCACCTGGGCCCGGATCGCCGGCAGCGTGCGCACCCCCGGCACCACGGAGGCGATGCGAGCTCGAGCCAGCTCCAACTCCTGGGGGCTCACCAGATCCGCCTTGTTGAGTACGACGATGTCTGCCGCTTCGATCTGCGCCACGGCCAAGGTCAGATCGTCACGGGTCAAGTCGGGAAGCTGCTCGGTGTCGACGACCACGACGATGCCGTCGACGCGGGTCGTAGCTTGCAGCTCGGACGCGAGGAACGTCTGGGCGATCACCGACGGGTCGGAGACACCACTGGCCTCCACAAGGACGTACTCCGGCGGGTCGGGAACGTCGAGCACCGCCTTTGTTGCAGCGACAAGATCACCCTGAATCGTGCAGCAGACACATCCATTGGCGAGCGCGATCTTCTCGCCCTCGACGTCGACCACGAGCTGCGCGTCGATGTTGACCGCGCCGAAGTCGTTGACGATCACGGCCGCACGCAAGCCGTGATCGGCGGTGAGGATCCGATTGAGCAATGTGGTCTTGCCCGCACCGAGGAAGCCGGTGAGGATCGTCACCGGGACGCGTTCGGATCCCTTGCCCACTTGGGGACGAGTCACGTCTCGCCCGCCTCGTCGGCGGACACCTTGAACTTCGGTACACCCCAGCCGTACCGCATGGCCAGCATCCTGATCGTGAAGATGGCGATGACCGGGATCCACACCGTGACGAGCGGCGAGATCGGCAACTCGAGCAGCAGGATGTACAACAGCGATCCGGCGAGCGCGGCCGAGGCGTAGAACTGACCGTCGGCGAGCACCGAGGGGATCTGCATCGCGAGCACGTCACGGATGATCCCCCCACCGACCCCGGCGATCACGCCGACGAGCGCCGCCGCAAACGGCGACGCATCGGCGGCGAGCGCCACGGTCGTGCCGGTCACGACAAAGATCGCCATACCCGCGGCGTCGAACGTCTGGACCAGGTTGTACTGGCGGAGCTTGGCGACCGTACCGGTCTTGGTGAGCGGAATCGTGACGAGCGCGGCGAGCGCCCCGACAACGACGAACGCGGGGCTCTCGATCCAAGAGACCGGTTGCTGGAGGAGCAGGTCACGGATCGTGCCGCCGCCGATTGCGACGATCACGCCGAGCGCGACGACGCCGACGACGTCCATGTGTTTGCGGCCCGCCACGACTGCACCCGAGATGGCGAAGGCGATCGTGCCGGCGTATTCGAGCACGGTCTGCACCCAACCGAGCACTTGCTCGACCGTCTCCTCGTCGAGACCCTGGAAGGCCGGGGCGAACGCGCTCATGATTCACCGCCGCTGGAAAGGGCGCGGGCGCGCGTCGACAGCCAGACCTCGATCATTCCCACACGATTATCAGCCGGCCGCTGCGCGCGCTAGCCGAATCCGGCAGGTCCGTCGACAACGCGAGGTCGCCGAGACCCGGTCCTTGCCGGCCCGGCGCCTCGGTCAGTCGTTGTAGGTGATGTCGCGGCCGTGGGCCGTGAGCGCCCAGATCACCGCGATCGCGATCGCGATCAGGATGATCGACCACACCGGGTAGTACGGCAACCAGGCGAAGTTCCAGAGCGCACTCAGCGAGGCGATGATCACGCCAACCGTGCGAGCGGCAACATTGCCGGAGAAGATACCGACGCCCGCCAGCACCAAGATGATGCCTCCGATCAGGTGAATCCATCCCCACGTCGTGACGTTGAATTCGAAGAGCCACTCCTCACCGACGACGTAGAACGTGTCGTTGAACAGGGCGGTCAATCCCTGGATCGCGTCGAGGATGCCGAGGATGATGAGCATGACACCGGCGAAACCGGCCCATCCCACCGCCCAACTGCTGTAGTCGTTCGAGCGCACGTTCTGGGTCATATCGGTTGTCCTCCCGGTTGGACGCGGTCGTAGTGACCGCGCTCGTGGCGACGGTACAACGCGCCGGGTGAACGCGCTAGCCCTATTCGGAATCCGGTACGGTTGACCTCGGCGTATCAGCGGTGCGACGTGGAGGCCAAGAAGCCATGCAAACCGATGAGCGGCAGGAACAGCCGATCGTCGCGCACTCGATCGTCGACGAGATCGACACCTACACGAACGCACTCGGCGGGGTCCGAGTCGAGGCGATTCGCACGGGCCTCGGTACCGGCCCGAACCGAGTGACCGTCGTGCAGGATCGGCGCCTGACGCTCACGTCGAGCGACGTGGAGATCCCCGTGCTCTCCCACACCACCGTCGGCGACGACAAGATCGTTGTCGTGAACATCCGGGCCGCGCCGAAGGGTGCCCGGTGGTGCGAGATCGACCTCACCGAAGGCGCGGTGATCGCCTACGGATCATCGTCCGAGCACACTGCCATCACGGTTCCCGGCCTCGCGTTCACGTACATCGTCACCGATCGCGACCAGCTCGCGGCGGCCGCGGAGGATCTGCGCATCAAGTTCGCGCCGCCGCCGAGCGGCCAAGTGCACGAACTCGTCCGGTCGAGCCGCACGAGCGCCCTCGCGACCGCGATGAGTCAGCTGCCGATCGCCGCCGAGCACCGCGTCGACCGGTACGACGCACGCGCCGCCGACGTGATCAACGCAATGGCCGATGCGTTGTCGATCGAGGAGCGAGTGACACGTATCGGGTGCCGCAGAGGGATCGATGGGCGGCGGATCGTCACATGCTGCATCGATCACGCCGACGAGATCGGTCGAATGCCGTCGATCGCGGAGTTGTGTGTCGTTGCTGGCGTGTCCGAACGCACGCTACGCGTCGCATTCACGCAGGAATATGACCTCCCCCCGTCACTGTTCTTCCGGGCCTGGGCGCTGGACGAGGCGCGGCGGCGACTGCTCCGCAACGATCTCCGCCAAGAGAACGTGACCGCCATCGCCACCGACCTCGGCTTCTTCCACCTCGGTCGGTTCGCGGGCCACTACAGGCGACATTTCGGCGAACCACCCTCGGCGACACTTCGCGCGAGCTGATCGATCGCGACTTCGCGAGCGCACCATCACCTCGCGTCGATCGCCGGCGGTCCATCCGACGCCCACTCGCTCAGCCGCGCGGCCACTGGGCGGGCGCGGCGCTCCGTGTCGTACAGACCGACTTCGGTCACCGCTCCCGATGGATCGGCCAATCCGGTCTGCCAATCGAACTGATCCCCCCGGCTGTACCAGCACAACCCCCTCGCCGGTCGCCCCTCGGCGCGCAACGTCGCGAGTCGGCCGGCGAATCCGTCGAGCCACGCGATCTGCTCATCGAGGGACAGTGTCAGGTTGGAGGTCTCGGCGACCCAGAACGGGTGCTGGTATCGCTCGTGCCAGCGTCGGATCTCGGCGGCGGCGAGATCCAGCAGCTCCGCGACAGTCCAGGACGGTCGCGGGCCACCGACCGCGTGAACAGAGATCGGGTACACGTCGAGGCCCGCCACGAGCCGCTCGGTCACCGCCAACGCATCGATCCGCGCCAGCGTCGCCTCCGGGACAGGATCGAGATAGTCGCGCACCACGGTCGGCGGTGTGCGCCCGAAATGCAGGTCCCACACCAGCCATCCGAGTGCCCGTCGACGGGCGGCCTCGTCGACCGCGTCCGCTACGACGGCGACCGGTATGTCGAATCCCTCCGAGCCGATCCACGACGCGTCGCGGTCGGATCGGATCCGGTCGAGGGCCTCCAGGTTGGCGAGCACGACGTTGGCGAGTGCCCGGGCGTGCGCCTCGGGGCTCGCGAGCCGGTCGTTCCACAATCCGAACCGCGCGGACATCGCCGCCGTGATCCCTGGCTCGTTGATCGGCGTGAACCAACGCGGTTCCGGGTAGCGCTCGAGGAACGCTTCGACGTATCTCCCGAACCCATCGATCCATGCCGGCTCGACGAAACCCGCATAGTGGTCGGGCAGCCCGAAGTGCAGCAACTCGACAATCGGTTCCAGACCGGCCGCGTTGCACGCGTCGAAGGCCTCGTCCCAGCGAGTCCAGTCGTAGCGTCCGGGCGACGGCTCCGCGAGCCGCCACGGGGTTCCGTAGCGGACGATCTGCACACCGAGCGATGCGATGTCGGCAAGGTCGGCGTGTACACGACTGTCGTGGCCGCTCTGCGCGAACTGGTCCTGCCGGTACGGCCGACCGCCCCGCAGCACGATCGGGTCAGAGCCCTCCTCGCCGACCGACCAGACGAAATCGGGAAACGATGTCATCCGAGAAGGGTACGGATGGTCACTGGGCGCGCAGTGCAGCCACGCTCTCCCCTGTCCGCATTCGGTCGCGCGTCGCGCGGTCGGGATCGACAAGCCGTTCGAGGGTCACGCCGTGGATCTCCGCCGTGCACTCGAAGCCGTGCTCGTACGGGCCGACAGGCGCGCCCGTGTCGACGCCGACGTCGAATGTCTCGCCGCTCATCGAGAACTTGATCGGGACGGTGCGCTCGATCCGGGCTTGGTCGACCAGTTCGCCGTCGACGTACAGCGCGGCGACGCCGCCGGCGCCGAATCCGCCGTCGTGGGCGTAGCGCATCTCGATCTCGTGCCGGCCGGGTGGAAGCGGCCGGTCGTGCTGCACCGTCGTGAGATCGTGGCCGAAGCAGTTGTAGAGGTAGGTCGCGCGGCCCACCTCATCGAGATACAGACTCCAGCCGGACATGTTGCCGCCCTGACACGCGACGACACCGGTGGCACCTCCGGCCGACACGGTGATGTCGGCGGTGACGCGAGACGACGCGTTCTTCATGTTGACGATCGACGACTCGGGCATCCGGACATGAGCCCGCGTGTAGGTCATCTTCCGGTGGGCGCCGAGTGTGTGCGGCACCCGGCGATCACCACCGCGTGCGGAGCCCGCGTCGCGCATCGGATACACACCGTTGCGTTCAGCCTCTGCTTCGAACAGTGCCCGCAGCTCGGCCAACTTCTCCGGTTCCTCGTCGGCGAGGTCATGTGCCTGGGAGAAGTCGTCGACCACGCGGTACAGCTCCCAGCGCTCCTGTTCGCCGTCGAACGGGTAGCCGGCGAGGCGGATCCACGGCAGGCGCCCGTGGAAACACGAGGCGATCCATCCGTCGTGGTAGATGCCGCGGTTACCGAGGATCTCGAAGTACTGAGTGACGTGTTCCTCGGGTGCGTCGGCGTCGTCGAACGAGGGGTTCATCGCGACGCCGGCCATCGGCAGCTGCTCGATGCCGTCGACATGGGTGGGAGCGTCGATGCCGGCAGCGCGGAGGATCGTCGGGACGATGTCGACGACGTGGTGAAATTGGTCGCGCAGACCACCCGAGGAGGCGATCCCGTTCGGCCACGACACAGCCAGTCCGTTCCGCGTACCCCCGAAGTGCGAAGCAACCTGCTTCATCCACTGGAATGGCGAGTCGAGCGCCCACGCCCAGCCGACGTTGAAGTGGTTCTCGCAGCGCGACGTGCCGAAATCGTCGATGTGGTCGAGCAGCCATTCGGGGTCTTCGTGCACGCCGTTCTGAAATGACGGCGCGCTCCATGCCCCATGGACCGTGCCCTCCGCCGACGCACCGTTGTCGCCGGTCACGTAGATGATCAGCGTGTCGTCGAAACACCCGAGGCGGTCGAGCGCCCCGAAGACTCGGTCGACCTGCGCGTCGGTGTGCGCCAGAAATGCCGCGAACACCTCCATCAAGCGACGAGCGACCGGCTTGTATCGGTCGGGATACTCGTCCCACGACGGAATCTGTTCGGGGCGCGGCGTCAATACCGTGTCGGCGGGGATCACGCCGAGGTCGAGCTGGCGTTCGTAGATCTCCTCGCGCAGTACGTCCCAGCCCTCGTCGAAGGTGCCTTCGAAACGTTCGATCCACTCCGGCCACACGTGGTGTGGCGCATGCACCGCGGCGGGCGAGAAGTAGCAGAAGAACGGCCGGTCGGGAGCGGCGGCGCGATGCCGTTCGATCCATGTGATCGCCTGGTCGGCGAGATCCTCGGTGAGGTGGTAATCGTCGCGGCCGACATGTGGTGAGATCGGCGTCGTCTGGTCGTAGACAGGCGGCTCCCAGTGCGAAGCCTCGGCCCCGACGATGCCGTAGAAGCGATCGAACCCCATCCCGGTGGGCCAACGGTCGAAGGGTCCGGCGGGCCCCTGCTCCCACGACGGCGTGAGGTGCCACTTTCCGAACGCGCCGGTCGCGTAGCCATTGTCTCGGAGGACCCGGGCGATCGTCGCGGTCTCACGCGGTATCGCGCTGTCGTAGCCGGGGAAGCTGTTGGCGATCTCGGTGATCCCGCCCATGTGGGCCGTGTGGTGGTTGCGTCCCGTGAGCAGTGCCGCCCTCGTCGGCGAGCAGAGCGCTGTGGTGTGGAATCGGTTGTAACGCAATCCGGCCGCGGCGACCCGATCGACGCCGGGTGTCGGGATGGGTCCACCGAACGTCGAGCAGGTGCCGAAGCCGACATCGTCGAGCAGGACGACGAGCACGTTGGGTGCGCCGTCTGGCGCCGAGTGGCCGTCGAGCGGAACGGCGGTCGCGTCGTCGATGAGCCGGGCGATCTCACCCTCGAACGCAGGGTCGGCGGCCGGGATGCGCTCGGTCATGCGAACCCCGGAAAGTCGAGGCAGGCCACGACCTGGCGGACCGATGCGACCGAGCCGTCGATGGTGACCGAGCCATCGGCGAGGCTCTCATCGAGCGTCACCTTGCCACCGACGAGACCTGGCCAGACCTCGAGGTCGATCCGCAGTTCGGTCTGCGCCGTCTCACCGCTCGTCGGGACCGCGACGCCGTTGCGGACGTGGAGTCCGGTCACCGAGCCGTCCGAGAATCGCCATCGGATCTCCTCGTCGAGCCCGGTCGCGGCGTCCGGATCGAGGACGACACCCAGTGCGGCGACGACGGCGGTCGGCGGCGTAACCGCGACGAGTTCCCGTGCCAGCCGGTGGACCCGGAACCGTGACAGGTCGAGCGTGCCCTCCAATTCGAGTGCCCTCGTCAAGCAGTAGTTGCGAAGGTTCGCCGACGTCGTGCGCTGTGCGACCGTCCGCAGCGACCTCGCGAGCAGCGCCTGATCCTCGCCCGTGGGCGAGTCGCTTCGGCGGACGAGCCACGACGACAGCTCGAGCGCCCACCGCAGATCGTCGGCGTCGATCGCTTCGGCGACTTCGATGCGCACGCGTTCGGGTCCGCCGAGTCGCTCGACGAGTCGCTCCGCCCGATCGGCGGGGGCCATCGGGAACAGCAACGCGTCGTCGCCGTCGAACCAGCCGCGCAGTCCGGCATGGATCTGTTTGACGTGGTGCTCGACGAGCCCGTAGAGCTGCTGAGTGAAGTAGGTCGATTCGTACACCTCCGGGAGCTGGACGAAGTCGGTCAGCTCGCCGAGCGTGTAACCCTTGTTGATGCCGCGGACGGTCTGATCCCAGAGGTACTGGATCGCATCGCGGGCGAGCGTCAGCTCACGGGCGATCAGCCCGCGACCGCTGAGCGGCGGTCCGTGCGCGCCGACGAGGTGCTCGGCCTCCAGTGCCAGCATGTGATCGAACCCGCTCAGGAGGACCCGCGGGTCGCGGTACTCCTCGCCACGGATCGGGAAGACGTTGAACAGCGCAGGCCAGGCGAGATTGTTGATGCACACGCCAAGATCGGGAAACCAGATGGTGATCGAGTCGTCGGCGTCGGAGGGCGCAGGGGTGAACTCCACCCGTAGTCCCGCGAGCATCGTCGAGGTCGGCTCGGAGATGGTGTCGGTCGGCTCGACGAACCCAGGCGTGAACGGAGCATGCTCGGCACGGCGGAAGTCGACGCCGAGGCCGACGTTCACGAGTCCGTCGGGACCGTCGGTCGGGAGCATGATGCCGAACTGATGAATCAGGCCGCGAGCTGCTGCCGGGCCCATCTGCACTCCGACGCGTTGCCGGTTGGCGACGATCCGCTCGTGGCCCCAGATGGGAACGGTCTCGCCGGCACCGTCGACTGCGCTGGTACCGGCGACGTAGTGGAAGTGGGTGTAGATCACTGCCACGACCGGCGCCGATGTCTGCGCGCGGACTGTGGCGAGGGCCCACCGCATCTCCTCGACCGACTCGCCGGTGTCGATCGCGATCAGCCCCGCGG
>JASJHI010000025.1:0-40553 GCA_033791105.1 Acidimicrobiia bacterium
CCGCCCGCGAGGTCGGCCACTTCGGCGCGCCGTCGTTGATCACCCGCATCACCAACGACGTCCAGCAGGTGCAGCAACTCGTGGTGCTGACGACGACGATGATGATTGCCGTCCCGCTGACGATGATGATCGGCATCTTCATGGCCGTCCGTGAGGACGTCGGTCTGTCGATCATCCTCGTCGTCACGATCCCCGCTGCAGTGCTGATCCTCGGACAGGTCGTCGTACGGATGGTCCCTGCCTTCCAGGCGATGCAGCTGAAGGTCGATCGTGTCAACGCTGTGATGCGCGAACAGATCGCCGGCATGCGGGTGGTGCGGGCGTTCGTCCGCGAGCCAGAGGAGTCGGAGCGCTTCGCGGTTGCCAACGAGGAGCTGACCGAGACCGGCCTGCGCGCCGGGCGCCTCCAGGCATTCATGTTCCCGACGATCATGTTCATCATCAACGTCGCCAACGTCGGCGTGCTCTGGATCGGGGCCGACCGCCTGGCCAACGGCGAGATGCAGCTGGGTTCACTCATTGCCTACGTCACCTACCTCACCCAGATCCTGGTCGCCGTGGTGATGGCGACGTTCCTCGTGTCGATGATCCCGCGGGCCGCGGTGGCCGCCGACAGAATCCAGGAGGTGCTCGAGACCGAGCCGAGCGTGAAGGCGCCTGCCGAGCCGGTGCGTGAGGTGAGCGAAAATGGGACTCTCGAGTTCCGCAACGTCGGGTTCATGTACCCCGGCGCCGAGCATGCAGTGCTCAACGGGATCGATCTGCGGATCGAGCCCGGCCACACCACGGCGATCATCGGGTCGACCGGCGCCGGCAAGACCACTCTCGTCAACCTCGTCCCGCGGTTGTTCGACGCCACCTGCGGGTCGGTCCTGGTCGACGGCGTCGACGTTCGCCGGCTCGATCCCGATCTGCTCTGGAGCAAGATCGGCTACGTCCCACAGAAGCCGTACCTGTTCTCCGGAACGGTCGCCAGCAACCTCCGGTTCGGGCGCCCCGACGCCACCGACGCCGAACTCTGGCAGGCGCTCGAGATTGCCCAGGCCGCCGACTTCGTGCGGGCGATGCCTGACGGGATCGAGAGCACGATCAATCAGGGCGGCACCAACGTGTCGGGTGGGCAGCGCCAGCGGCTGTCGATCGCCCGGGCGCTCGCCGTGAACCCGGAGGTCTACGTCTTCGACGACTCCTTCTCGGCTCTCGACCTCGCCACCGATGCCCGGCTACGGGTCGCGCTTGCTCCGCATACGTCGAACGCCGCGGTCCTGGTTGTCGCCCAGCGTGTCTCGACGATCACCGAAGCCGACGAGAGCATCGTTCTCGAGGACGGCGAGATCATCGGTCGCGGGCCGCACGACCGACTTCTCGACACCTGCCCGACCTACACCGAGATCGTCGAGTCGCAGCTCGGCGAGGGGGCAGTGGCGTGAGCGAGCGTCAGAACTCCGGGAGCAGCGGCCGCTCGTCGACCAACGGATCGGGTGGCAACGGCGAGCGCCCGAACGGCGCGCCGGGCGACCCGTCGAGCGATGCCGACGACCGAAGGTTGTTGGCAACTGCCGGTACGCAGGCCCGCCGCGCGAGCTTCGGTCCGAGCGGTGGCATCGGGATCCCCGTCGAGCGCAGCGAGAACTTCGGTGACACGATGCGCCGGCTGGGGCAGATCCTCGGCAAGGAATCTCACCTGCTGGTCCTGGTCCTCGTACTCACGGTGGCCAGCGTCACGCTCGTCGTGATGGGCCCCAGGTTGCTCGGTCAGGCGACCGACATCATCGTCAGCGGTCTGTTCGGGGGCGGCATCGACTTCGCCGAGTTGCACCGCAAGCTGTTGATCATCGTCGGTGTGTACCTGGCGTCCTGGCTGTTCGGGTACATCCAGGCATACATCCTCGCCGGGATCGTCCAGCGGTCGATGTACGACCTCCGTGAGTCCGTTGAGCAGAAGCTCAATCGGCTCCCGCTGAACTACGTCGACGCGCAGCCCCGCGGCGACCTGCTCAGCCGCGTCACGAACGACATCGACAACCTGGCGCAGAGCCTCCAGCAGACGATCAGCGGGATCCTGACGTCGCTGCTGACCCTCATCGGTGTGGTGGCGATGATGTTCTGGATCTCGCCGACGCTGGCGCTGTTGGCGCTCGTGACGGTGCCGCTCACGGTGTGGCTGATGAAGGTGATCGCCGGAAAGGCCCGGCCCCGCTTCCTCGACCAGTGGCGCCACACCGGCGAACTCAACGCACAGGCGGAAGAGGTGTTCACGGGCCACGCGATCGTCAAGAGCTTCGGTCGCCAGCGGGAGGTGGAAGAGCGGTTCGGCGAACAGAACGACGAGCTCTACGAGGCCAGCTTCCGGGCCCAGTTCATGTCCAACCTCATCCAGCCGGTGACGCTGTTCATGGGGAACATCCAGTACATCCTGATCGCCGTGGTCGGCGGCCTGCAGATCTCCAGCGGCGCGATCAGCATCGGCGACATGCAGGCGATGATCCAGTATTCGCGACAGTTCGCCCAGCCGCTGACCCACATCGCATCGATGGCGGCCACCTTCCAGTCGGGCATCGCATCCTTGGAGCGGGTGCTGGAGCTTCTCGACGCCGACGAACAGTCACCGGAGCAGGCCGACACGGTCGACCCCGCGCCGGTCCGTGGCCGGATCGTGTTCGACGACGTCCACTTCTCCTACGACCCGGCGACTTCGCTGATCGAAGGGCTGTCGGTGACCGCTGAGCCCGGCCAGACGATTGCGATCGTCGGACCGACCGGCGCCGGCAAGACCACGCTCGTGAACCTCATCATGCGGTTCTACGACCTCGACTCGGGGACCATCAGCCTGGACAGTCGCGACATCGCCTCGTACCCGCGCCACGAGCTGCGGTCGAAGATCGGGATGGTCCTCCAGGACACGTGGCTGTTCGGCGGGACAATCCGGGAGAACCTCCGGTACGGGAACCCCCGCGCCACCGATGAGCAGATCATGGAAGCCGCCCGCGTCACCTACGTCGACCGCTTCGTGCACTCGCTGCCCGATGGGTACGACACCGTCATCAACGACGAGGGCGACAACCTGTCGGCGGGGGAGAAGCAGCTGATCACGATCGCCAGGGCGTTCCTCGCCGATCCGTCGATCCTGATCCTCGACGAGGCCACCAGCTCCGTCGACACGCGTACCGAGGTTCTCATCCAAGAGGCGATGAATGCCCTGCGCGCCCGGCGTACGAGCTTCGTGATCGCCCACCGGTTGTCGACGATCCGCGGCGCCGACGTGATCCTCGTCATGGAGGACGGCCACATCGTCGAGCAGGGTGACCACGACGAGCTGCTCCGCTTGGGCGGGGCCTACGCCCGGCTCTACAACGCGCAGTTCGCCGGCCAGGCCACCTGACACGTCACGCGCGTGGCCTGACTGCGGACGCGTCGCGCGGTTCTCAGCGCGCAGCGACGACGGGCTCGAGGCCCCGCGTGGCCGAGACATCCGCGTCGTGCACGAACCAGCTCGCGCAGGCCGATGGGACCATCAGGAGACCGCAAGCGACGAACCCCCACTGATACGCCTGGAGACGATCGTCGGCCGGCGCCGCATCACCGCCGACCGCGTTGAGGCGGGTTGTGATCACCGTCGCTGCCAGGGCCACGCCGACGGCATACGACAGCTGCCGCTGGGCGGTGAACAGCGACGTCGCCCGACCCGTATCGGCGAGCGAAGTCGTCGCGTAGACGGCGGTCTGGATCGACACGAAGACCAGGCCCACGCTCAGGCCGCGGGCCAACGAGATCAGGCCGATCACCCAGAGCGGCGTGTCGAGTCCCGTGAGGGCATACGAGCAGGTGATGATCGCCGTGAGTGTCGAGCCGACAATCATCAAGCGGCGAGGCCCGATCGTGCGGTACAGCCGGTGTCCGAACAGGTTCGCCACCAGGAAGACGCCGACCGCTTGGGGTGACAGGGCGAGTCCGCTCTCGAACGCGGAGAAGCCGCGCAGGGTCTGCATGTAGAGCGGGAGGACGAAGATCAGCCCGAAGAAGCCCGCATACATCGTTGTCGACGCGAGGTTGATCGTGCGGAAGAGGCGGTCCCTGTACAGGCGCAGCGCGAGCATCGGATCCGGCACGTGGAGTTCGACGACGATCAGCGCGATCCCGGCGCCCAGGCTGATGGCGGTGAGCGCGATGGTTCCCGTCGCCAGCCAGCCCCGCTCCGGTGCTGTCGACAGCGTGTACAGCAGCACGGTGACGGCGACGACCGAGAGCACGAATCCGGCAACGTCGAACCTGCCGGGGCGTTCGTGCACTTCCTCCTTCAACCAGATCACCGCGAGCACGAGGGCGGCTACCCCGATCGGACCGTTGATGAAGAAGATCCAGCGCCAGGAAGCTTCGTCGACGAGGATGCCGCCGATCAGCGGTCCGGTCGCGGGTGCAATGACCGCCACGCTGAGCACGCCGATCGCGGCGGTCGCCCGGTCTTCGAGGGGGAACGCCCGGAAGAGCATCGCGCTGCCGATCGGGGTCAGGAGCCCCCCGCCCAGCCCTTGCACGACCCGCAGCGCGACGAGTTGCTCGAGCGATTGGGAGAGCCCGCACATGATCGAGACGCCGACGAAGAGAATGAGGGCGAGGATGAAGATGCGTCGGGTGCCGAACCGGTCGCCCAGCCATCCCGCGACCGGAATGATCGCGGCGAAGCTGAGGAGATAACCGACCGCGATCCACTCGATGTCGGTACTGGCCACGCCGAACTCGTCGGCGAGCGTCGGCAGCGCGACGTTCACCATCGTGCCGTCGATCACGGTCATGAAGACGACCATGATGTAGACGACCATCACCTTGGTGCGGTACTGCATGTGGCTCATCGGAGCCCGCAGTCGAGGGGCGGGAACACTCCGGCGAACCTACGCGACGAGCGAATCCGAGGTGGCAGTGAGCACGATGACTGCGATGCTGGGCGGCTGATGTCGGGGGAGGAACGCCGCAGCGCACATCGGGCGATGATTGAGTCGTCGCGCCTGTCGTACCCGGATTCGCTGCCGATCAGCGAACGGCACGATGAACTACTCGCCACGATCCGCGACAACCAGGTGGTGATCGTCGCCGGCGAGACCGGTTCGGGCAAGAGCACCCAGCTCCCGAAGTTGTGCCTCGAGGCCGGGCGAGGCGTCGCCGGTGTGATCGGGCACACGCAGCCGCGCCGGGTCGCGGCCCGCACGATCGCCGAACGTGTCGCGGAGGAGGTCGGGTCGCCGCTCGGCACCGACGTCGGCTACACCGTTCGTTTCACCGACAAGATGAGCGACTCGACGCTGGTCAGGGTGATGACCGATGGCATCCTCCTGGCGGAGATCCAGCGCGACCGGATGCTCCGTCGGTACGACACGCTGATCATCGACGAGGCGCACGAGCGCAGCCTCAACATCGACTTCATCCTCGGGTATCTGCGCGAGTTGCTCCCGGAGCGACCCGACCTGAAGGTGATCGTCACCTCGGCGACCATCGACACGGGCCGTTTCGCTCGCCATTTTGCGACCGGGGGAGTGCCCGCACCCGTCGTCGAGGTGACGGGCCGCACGCATCCCGTCGAGTTGCGCTACCGCCCGTTCGGCCGCGAATTCGATGTGGCCGACGCTCGCGACCAGGTGCAGGCGATCCTCGACGCGGTCGACGAGCTCGCCGACGAGGGACCGGGCGACGTTCTCGTCTTCCTGTCGGGTGAGCGCGAGATCCATGACGCAGCAGACGCACTGCGCGAGTCGGGACGCAGCATCGAGGTCCTCCCGCTCTACGCGCGGTTGTCCGCGCCCGAGCAGCATCGCATCTTCCGACAGAGTCGTGGCGGTCCGCGTCGGGTCGTACTGTCGACCAACGTCGCAGAGACCTCGGTGACCGTTCCGGGAATCCGCTACGTCGTCGACGCCGGCACCGCCCGGATCTCGCGTTATTCGCGTCGCCTCAAGGTGCAACGACTCCCGATCGAGCCCGTGTCGCAGGCGTCCGCCAACCAGCGCGCCGGCCGCTGTGGCCGTGTTGCGCCGGGCATCTGCATTCGGCTGTATACGGAGGAGGATTTCGAGGCGCGCGACGAGTTCACCGAGCCAGAGATCCTGCGGACGAACCTCGCAGCGGTCATCCTGCAGATGACCGCCATCGGGCTCGGTGATGTCGCACGCTTCCCGTTCCTCGAGCCGCCTGACGCAGGCTCGATCCGTGACGGCTACGCACTGCTCGAGGAGCTGTCGGCGATCACCCCGGCGAAGCGGCTGACGAAGACCGGCCGGCGCCTCGCCCGTCTGCCGATCGATCCACGGCTCGGCCGGATGATTCTCGAATCGGGGCGCCTGGGGTGCGTGCGCGAGGTGCTCGTCATCGCCGCCGCACTGTCGATGCAGGACGTGCGCGAGCGTCCCGCCGACCGGCGTGAGCAGGCTGACGAGCTGCACCGACGTTTCGACGTCCCGGGTTCGGATCTGTTGTCGATCGTGGCGTTGTGGGATCACCTTCGCGACCGCCAGCGGGAGTTGTCCGGCAACGCGTTCCGGCGGCTCTGTCGGACTGAGTACATCAACTACCTGCGGGTTCGCGAATGGGTCGATCTCTACAGCCAGCTGCGACGCGTCGCCGGCGATCTCGGGCTCCGGCCTTCGAAGTCAGCTGGGGGAGGGGACGCACGGCCCGAGGATCTGCACCGGGCCGTGCTCACGGGACTGCTCTCGCACATCGGTGTTCGCGACCGCCGCACACGCGACTTTCAGGGTGCCCGCAATGCACGTTTCGTGATCGCGCCGGGTTCGGTGCTCACCAAGCGGCCACCCGAGTGGGTGATGGCTGCAGAGTTGGTCGAGACGAACCGGTTGTACGCCCGCCGCTGTGCCGCGATCGAGCCGGAGTGGGCCGAGCAACTCGGGAAGGATCTCGTCAAGCGGTCGTACGGCGATCCCCGCTGGGACCGCGAACAGGGACGTGCGCTCGCGACCGAACGCGTCACGTTGTATGGGTTGCCGCTCGTCAGCGACCGTGCGGTCGGGTACGACAGAGCGGACGAACCGGCGGCTCGGGCATGGTTCGTCACCAAGGCGCTCGTCGAGCGTGAATGGGACTCGCGGCACCAGTTCCTACGCCGCAACGCCGAATTTCTCGAGCGGTTGCGGCGGATGACCGATCGGGTCCGGGCTGCGGATTTGATCGACGACGAGTTGTTGTTCGACTTCTACGACGAACGCGTGCCCGACGAGGTCACGTCCGGGCGCCACTTCGACCGCTGGTGGAAGGACGCGTCGACCGCGCAGCCGCAACTCCTCGATCTCACCGAGAACATCCTGGAAGACCACCTGCACATTCGGCCGGGCGACTATCCCGACGTCTGGCGTCAGGGTGACATCGAACTGCCGCTCACGTACCGGTTCGCTCCCGGCGAGCCACTCGACGGGGTCACCGTGCACATCCCGCTCGCCGCCTTGAATCAGATCCGCAACGAGGGCTTCGATTGGCAGATACCCGGCTTTCGTCGTGACCGTGCCGAGGCGATGGTGCGGTCGTTGCCCAAGTCGGTCCGCCGCGCACTCATCCCACTCGCTGAGAGCACCGAGCGAGCGCTCGGCCGATTGGACGACGGAGTGCAGTCACGCCCGCTCGTCGAGGCGCTCGCCGAGGCGCTCGCCGAGACGTCCGATGTCGAGGTCCGTCCCGGCTGGTTCGACGGTGGGTTGCTGCCCGACGAACTGACGATGCACTTCGTCGTCAGCGATCATGACGGTGAGGTGATGGACGTCGGCACCGACCTGTCCGAGATCAAACGTCGTCTCGCGCCAAACGTCCGTGAGTCGATCGCCGCGGCATCCGCGATCGAGGAGCGGCGAGGGATCGTCGACTGGGATCTCGGTGAGCTGCCGCTCGTCGTAGAGAGCTTCGAGTCCGGACTCGGTGTGGTCGGGTACCCGACACTCCTCGATGTCGGTGCCAGCGTGGCACTGCGTGTCGTCAGCTCGCCCGAGCTCCAGGCGCGCGCGATGCGCGGCGGCGTTCGGCGTCTCCTCATACTCAACGCGGCGCCGACCAGGGCGGCGGTCGAGCGACTACTGACGTCGGCCGGGCGTCTCGCGCTCGCTGGAGCGGACATCCCCGTCGAGACGATCGTCGACGACTGCATCGGCGCCGCTGTCGATGCAGCCATGCGCGGCCGGGAATTGCCGTGGAATGCCGACGACTGGACCGCACTCCGAACGGAGGTGCGGGCCGAGACGCCGGCCCTCACGCGGCAGGCGTTGACGAAGGCGGCGTCCGTGGTCGCGGCCGCCGTGCGCGTTCAGCAGCGCCTGGGGAACATGCGGGCGAGCGCCTTGGCCGACACCGTCGACGACGCCAACCGTCATCTCGGGCGGCTGGTCCGTCCGGGTTTCGTGTCGAGTGCGGGCCTCGACCGTCTTGACGACGTCGAGCGCTACGTCGACGGCATCGAGTATCGGCTCGATCACCTCGCCGGCGCAGTCGATCGCGATGGCCGACGGATGGAGGAGGTGCGGCAGCTCGAAAGGCGCTTCGACCGACTGCTCGTCACGCTCGATTCCGGGCGTGCTCCCACTCCGGAGATGCTCGACGTCGGTCGCGCACTCGAGGAGTTCCGGATTTCCGTGTTCGCCCAGCCGCTCGGAGCGCGCGGTCAGGTGAGCGCGAAACGGCTCCGACGCGACCTCACCGGTCTCGAGGACATCTGATTCGAGCACATTCGACGGGTGTGCGACACTCCGACGATGACACTCGATGGCCAACGGCTCGATGCCCTGACGAACGAGACGGTCGAGCTGCTCCAGACGCTCATCCGCAACGAGTGCGTCAACGACGGCACTCCCGAGTCGGGTGGGGAAGTTCGCAATGCCGATGTACTGCAACAGGTGATCGAGGGTCCGGGTGTCGCCGTCGAGCGGTTCGAGCCGACCCCCGGACGGGTCTCGATCGTCGGACGCATCGAGGGGTCGGATCCGGAGGCGCCGAGTCTGTGCCTGATGGGTCACACCGATGTCGTGCCGGTCCACCCTGAGGGTTGGGTCAACGATCCGTTCGGCGGCGAGCTCATCGACGGTGAGGTCTGGGGTCGCGGTGCGGTCGACATGCTCAACCTCACGTCGTCGATGGCGGTCGCCTTCCGCAACCTCGGCGCCCGCGGATTCCGGCCGCGCGGTGACCTCATCTACTTCGGCGTCGCCGACGAGGAGGCGGGCAGCACACACGGGGCGCGGTGGATGGCCGACAATCACCCCGCCGCGATTCGTGCCGACTACGTCCTCACCGAGAACGGCGGGCTCCACAGCGGACCCGACGAGGCCCCGTACGTCGGGGTCAACGTGGCCGAGCGGGGAGTCGCGTGGCGGCGACTCACGTTGCGTGGCGTGCCGGGTCACGGATCGATGCCGTTCCGCAGGGACAACGCGCTCGTGAAGGCTGCCGGTGTCGTCCAACGACTCGCCGACTACCGGCCCGCGCCGAAATTCACCGAACTCTGGCGGACCCGGGTCGAAACCCTCGGATTGCCCGACGAGCTGCGGGATGTGTTGCTCGATCCTGAGCGGATCGATGAGGCGCTGGACCAGCTGCCGAGCGTCCCGGCGGCGTCGCACCTCTACTCGTGTACGCACACGACGCTTTCGCCGAACCTCGTCGACGGCGGCTCGATGAAGGTGAATGTCATCCCCGACACGGTCGTCGTCGATGTCGACATCCGCACGTTGCCCGGAGAAGGTCCCGAGGAAGTCGAGGCGCACCTGCGCGACGCTCTCGGCGATCTGGCCGATCACGTCGAGGTCGAGTCGCTGATGAACGACGAGGCGTCGATCAGCCGCGCCGACACCCCACTGTGGGATGCGATCGGGCGCGCGGTGAACACGCCGTTCCCGACCGCGCGCCTGACGCCGCAGATGGTCGTCGGCTTCACCGATGCGCGCATCTATCGCGAGATGGGCGCGGTCGCGTACGGGGCTGGGCTCTTCAGCCCATCGCTCAATGCGGGCGAATTCGGGTCACGCTTCCACGGTCACAACGAACGCATCGACGTCGAGTCGCTCTCCCTCACCACCCGGCTGTGGCACGACGTCGCAGTCGACCTCCTCGGCTGAGGGTCGACGCCGAACATCGCGTCGGGCAGGCTGTACGCGATGGCCCGAATCGCGATGTTCTCCGCTAAGCCGTACGACCAGCTCGCGTTCGACGCCGCGAACACCGACGGCCGGCATGAACTGGTCTACGTCGAGAATCGGCTCGAGCCTTCGACCGTCGGATTGTCCGAGCGTGCGACCACGGTCTGTGCCTTCGTGAACGACGACCTGTCGGCGCCGGTCGTCGAGGCGCTCGCAGACGGTGGGACCACGTGTATCGCGCTGCGCTGCGCGGGGTTCAACAACGTCGACCTCGCGGCGGCCGACCGTGCGGGGATCGCCGTCGTGCACGTGCCCGCCTACTCGCCGAACGCCGTCGCCGAGCACACCCTGGCGCTGATCCTCGCCCTCAATCGTCGTATCCCTCGCGCGTTCAACCGGGTACGTGACGGGAATTTCGCGCTCGACGGGTTGGTCGGCTTCGACATGGCCGGCAAGACGGCGGGTGTGATCGGGGCGGGTCAGATCGGCGCGATCGTCGCCCGTCTGCTGTGGCATCTGCGCTGTCGGGTGCTCGTCGTCGACCCGCATCCGGACGAACACCTCGTCGAACTCGGTGTCGAGTACGTCGATCTCGACCAACTGCTGTCCGAGAGCGACGTGATCTCGCTGAACTGTCCACTCGTCGAGAGCACGCTTCATCTGATCGATCGTGCGGCGATCGCGCGGATGCGTGCGGGCGTGATGCTCGTCAACACGGGCCGTGGTGCGCTGGTCGATACGGCCGCCGTGATTGACGGACTCAAATCGGGCCACATCGGATCGCTCGCGCTCGATGTCTACGAAGAAGAAGGCCCGCTGTTCTTCGAGGATCGCAGCACCGAGGTGCTCGACGATGATGTCTTCGCGCGGCTGCTCACCTTCCACAATGTGCTCATCACGGCTCATCAGGCATTCCTGACACGCGAGGCGTTGGCCGCGATCGCGGCGACCACGCTGGCCAACGTCACGGATGTCGTCGCGACCGGGCGGTCCGAGAATCAACTCCACGCGTAGCGCAGCGTCGCTACTTTCTGGCGTCGAGGTACTCCCGGGCGGACGCGCGCGCGTCGGGGTCGCGGAGCGCCGCACCGAGCAGGATCGCGTCTGCCCACGACCCCGCGGTCGGTGCTATGTCCTCGAGCGCCTCGTGGACCTGCCGCTTCGTCGCCGCCACGACCGCGGGGGCCTTGCGGGCGAGCTGCTCGGCGAGCTCGTCGACGACCGATTCGAGCTCGGCCCGTGGCACCACCCGATTGACGAATCCGATCGAGCGTGCCTCCTCTGCGTCGAACGGGCGGCACGTGAGCACGAGCTCGCGGGTGAGGGCAGGCCCGATCTCGCGGGTCAGCCGCGGGATACCGCCCCATGCGAGCGGGATTCCGAGATCGACCTCGGGGATCGAGAACACGGTGTCGTCGGCCGCGACGCGGAGGTCGCAGACAGCGGCGAGCACGATGCCGCCACCGACACACGGCCCCTTGATCGCGGCGATGCTGAGCGCCCGCATGCGCTCCATCGAGTCGGCCATCACCCGTCCGAGATCGGCGGATTCGGGTCCTGTGTCGGCGAACTCGCGCAGGTCGAATCCCGACGAGAATGCTCGTCCCTCGCCGGTGACGATCACGATCGAGGCGTCGGTCGTGTCGAACCACGCCGCGGCCTCCGCGATCTCGGCGAGCGGCACCGTGCCGAGCGGGTTGAGTTTGCCGGGTTGCGTGAGCGTGAGCCGGCCGATCCGGCCGTCCACCTCGACGCGCAGGGTCTTGAAGTCGGGCATCTCCCGATCCTGCCAGAACACTGGAGGTGACTACGGCCATGGCAACGACGACCGTTCGGGTGGATGCTCCGCACGCTCCTCGCCTTCTGGCGACCCACCCCCGAATTCACTGCGACGTGCGGACAGCACATCGTCAGGTACGTGGAGCGGGCCGAGCTGTGCTGTCAGGCGTAGAGGTCGCCGCTGAGGTACTTCAGGCCGGAGTCGGGTTGGAGCGTGACGACCCGGTGGCCTGGTCCGAGCTCGCGGGCGAGGCGCAATGCGGCGAGCGCGCTGGCGCCACCGCTCGGCCCGGTCCAGACGCCCTCTGTGCGGGCCAACTCCCGGGCCGATTCGAAGGCGTCGGCGGTGCTCACCGCGTCGAGTCGGTCGTATGAGTCGGGCGTGATCAGCCGGGGGACGAAGCCGACGCCGCCACCCTCGATCATGTGGGTGCCCGCTGGCCGCCCGGCGATCACTGCGGACTCGGCGGGTTCGACGATCGTTCGGATGACGTCCGGCCACCGCTGTCTGATCGGGCGGGATGTGCCGGTGTAGGCGCCACCGACACCGACGTACGCGGCCAGTCCGTGGATCTCGCCGTCGATCTGCTCGAGGAGTTCGCGACCGATGCCGAGGTAGCCGTCGAGCAGATCGAGATTGTGGAACTGATCGGTCGGAAACGCGCCCTCCTTCGCCACGATCTCGGCCGCCCGCGCTTGCATCTGCGGGATCAATTCGGGATGGATGCCGTCGTCGCTGTGGATCAACTCGAGTTCGGCGCCGAAGGCCCGCATGGTGCGCAGCTTCTCGTCGGAAAACACGTTGGAGGAAACGATGCGCAACGGATATCCCTTGACGCTGCAGACCAGAGCGAGCGAGCTCCCGGTCGACCCGCCGGTGTATTCCACCACCGTCTGGCCCGGTCGGAGTTCCCCGCGCGCCTCCGCTGCTTCGATCATGGCGAGCGCCATCCGGTCCTTGTACGAGCCGGTCGGGTTGGCCGCCTCGAGCTTCACCCAGACCTCCGCGGCGCCTGGTCCGGGGAGTGTCGAGAGCTTGACGACCGGGGTGTTGCCGATCCCTGCGAGCGCGCCGGGCCGTGGATCAGTCATCGGGTCGTCGCGGGGGCGAGGGCGTCCGGATCCGCGGCCAGCAGGTGGATGCCCTCCATTCCGTCGAGCTCACGCCCGAAGTCGACCAGGTCGCGGCGGTGGGCCTCCTGGAAGAAGATGATCGGAACACCTGATCGGCGGGCGGCTTCGACGAGGCGCGGTGCACCGTCCATCCGCTGTTGGTAGCCCTCCATGAAGGGCATCGTCGACGCTCCTGAAGCGGTCGCGGCACCGCCCTGGATGTCGATCACGATCAGAACGGGGTTTCCCTCGATCAGGTCGCGTGCGCGGCTTCCCCCGGCCATGTGCCGCAGCGTAGCGGTCGGCGGTGTGTCGGAGCGGCGCCGCTGGAGCGTCAGTTCGTGACCGTGGCCGCGAAGAGGTATCCCTCCAACAGGTCCCGGAGATCAGAGGTGGCGGCGTCATCGCTGTCGGCAAGAGTGACGGTCACGCGCATCCCGCGGGGACCGCCCGCGGTGGCCTTCACGTCCCCTGACAGGTGGCGTTCATCGAGCATCGCACGCACCACACGCTCCACGGCATCCTCGCGGAGGATCGGCTTGAAGATCTTGCCGACGGCGGTCATCGGGATCGTGTCGACGATGAGGATGTGCTTGGGCCACGCCGGTCGTTCACCGATCTCGCTTTCGGCGAATGCGCGGAGCTCATCTTCTGTGGCGGTGGTGCCCGGAAGGAGTTGCACGTAACAGACCGGGAGTTCTCCGGCATAGGCGTCGGGCGCTCCGATCGCGGCCGCGACCGCGACGGACGGGTGTCGTTGCAGCGCGTTCTCGATCATCAACGGGTCGATGTTGTGCCCGCTGCGGATGATGAGATCCTTGGACCGCCCCGCGATGTAGATCCTTCCCTCGGCATCCACGTACGCGAGATCGCCGCTGTTCAGGTCGCCCTCGACGAAGGTCCCGGCGTTCTGTCCGCTGTCGCGGTAGCCGGGCGAGACCGTCGGCCCGCTGATCGTGAGCACCCCGACCTCGCCGACCTCGCACGGGTCCCCGAGACCGCCGTCTGCCGTGAGCCGACGGATGGTCACCCCCGTGTACGGGAGTCGCAGACCGACCGAACCCGTGCCGCCTTCGCCCTCGAACGGGTTGCAGGAGATGAGGCCGGATGCCTCGGTCATACCGTAGATCTCATTGAGCCGCGTGCCGGTCACCTCCTCGAACCTCTCGCGCACGGCGACGGGAAGCGATGAAGCACCGGTCAGGGCACCTCGGATCGAGCTGAGGTCGGCATCGCCGAGTGGGACCTCGGCGATCGCACCGATCGAGGTTGGAACTCCACCGGCGAGCGTCACTCGCCGACGCGCGCAGATCTTCCAGAAATTGGCAACCATCGCGGGGTTTCTCAGTCCCGAAGGTGACATCAGCACGAGCTCGGATCCGACGAGGAACGTGCTGAGACCGAGCAGGATCGTGCCGGCGACGTGGAACATCGGCAACGTGCCGGTCACGATGTCGTCCGGCCCGAGGTTCATCAGTGCGGCGCAACCGTATGCCGCGGTCAGCTGGCCGATGTGGGTGTGGGCGGCAAGCTTCGGGACGCCCGTCGTGCCACCGGTGTGGAAGTACGCGGCGACATCGTCGCCGTGCCTGGGGGCTCCGAAGACGAGGTGATCGTCCGGTTGGCGGCCGACCGCGTCGAAGAAGTCGATGACGCCGTCGACCGACGGTGTGCCCGGCGGCGACACCCGGATCAGCGTCAAATCCGGCATCTCGCGTGCGAGCTCGAGCGCCTTTTCCCAGATGTCCAGCTGTGGGTGCGGCCCGAAGGTGACGAGAATCTTTGCTTCGGATGCTTCCAGCAGACCGCGGATGTGATCCGGTTGCAGGAGGAAATTGATCGGTACCGCGTATCCGACGGTCTCGGCCGCCCAGAGGACGGCGTGCGTCTCGATGAGCGTCGGCAACATGAATGCGACGCCCGGTTGCGCACCGCCCAGATCGGAGAACAGGTTCGCCGTCCGGCGGACGAGACCCAGCAGTTCGGGGTAGCTGACGCTGCGCGGCTGCTCGTCTTCATCGCCCGTCATGATCATCGTCAGCGCGGTACGTTCGCCGTAGGCCTGCGCCGCGTGGGCGAGGACGTCGTAGACACTGTCGCCAGGCAGCCGGTCGGTGAGCGGCATCTCCGCCTCGAACCGTTCCACGTCGGACATCGTCGTCAACGGATGTTCCAGCCAGCTCGTCATCACATCTCCCGTCTCACGGCGACCGGGCCAAGATTGCACGATCGTTCTCGCGCGAACTCTAGGTTGGGCCCGGGTACCTCGGGAGGTTTCGATGGGACATGAACTGGTCATCGCCGGTGGAATCGTGGTCGACGGCACGGGAGCGCCGGCATTTCCGGCGGCCATCGGCATCGACGGGGATCGCATCACCGCGATCGGCGATGTCGACCCGTCCGGCGCGCGTCGCGTGATCGACGCCGACGGGCGCATCGTGACGCCGGGATTCGTCGACATCCACAGTCATCTCGATGCCCAGATCGCGTGGGATCCGTTGATGTCGTCGTCGTGCTATCACGGCGTGACCTCGGTGGTGATGGGTAACTGTGGGATGACCTTCGCGCCGGTGCGGCCCGGCCAGGCCGAATTCCTCGCACAGTGCATGGAGACTGTGGAGGACATTCCCGCGTCGTGCATCCTCGACGGCCTGCCGTGGAACTGGGAGGGCTATGGCGGCTACCTCGACGCGGTCGCGTCGATGCCGCTCGGGATCAACGCCGGTGGCTTCGTCGGTGACGTCGCGATCCGTCTCTACGTGTGCGGCGAGGCGGCGTGCGAACCGGACTTCGAGGCGACGCCAGAAGAGCTCGCCGAGATGGCGCAGCTCGTCGAGGACGCGATGCGCGCCGGCGCACTCGGCTACTCGATCTCCCGCAGCCTCTTCCATCGGGTGCCCGACGGACGCAACGTGCCGGGCACCTGGGCGCCGCCCTCAGAGTTCTTCGCGGTCGCCGAACCGCTCGGGCGGCTGGGGCGCGGCGTCATCGAGTCGGCGCCTCGCTACAACGACGAGCAGACGGGCGAGTCGAGGGTCGCCGACGAGCTCGGGTGGATGGCCGGTCTCAGCCGCGCCACGGGCCGCCCCTTCTGCTTCAACCTGCAACAGATCACGTCGCTGGGGACCCACTACCGCGACGTCATCTCGCTGTCCGAGGCAGCAAACCGGGACGGAGCGCGGCTGCGGCCGCAGATCACGCCCCGCTCGGTCGGCGTGTTGTTCTCGCTGGCGGCGAACACGCTGATCGACGATCTCCCGTCCTATCAACCATTGAAGACAGAGGATCTCGCCGGACGGCTGGCAGGCCTGCGCGACCCGCAGCTGCAGGCACGACTTGTCGAGGAGGGTGGTGACGGTGGCGGTCTGTACGAGCGCATGTTCCTGATGCGTGCTGACCAGCCGGCGCGGTACGACTACACCGACGACGACTCGATCGCTGCGCTCGCGCGGCGCCGCGGCGTTTCGCCCGTCGAGGCGTACATCGACACGCTCGTGGAATCCGACGGTGCCGCGATCGTGAACTGGCCGGTCATGAACGACGATTCGGCTGCGATCGAGGAACAGCTGACCTCGCCGGTGACGATCCTCGGTCTCGCCGACGCGGGTGCTCATGCGACACAGATCATGGATGCGTCGCAGCAGACGTATCTGCTGAGCCATTGGGTTCGGGATCGCGAGGTGTTGACCCTGGAGGAGGGAGTGAGGGCTGTCTCGGGCGACACAGCCGACTTCATCGGCTACACCGACAGGGGCACCCTCGAACCCGGGTCGTTCGCCGACGTGAACGTCATCGATCTCGATGCGCTGAGTCTCCCGATCCCCGAAATCGTGCACGATTTTCCTGGCGACGTGCCCCGTTTCGTCCAGCGATCGACGGGCATCGATCACACGATCGTCAACGGCGTGCCGTTCATGGCCGGCGGTGAACACACCGGCGAGCTTCCCGGCCGGCTCCTGCGCGGCGGCTGACAGCGGTACGCGCGGAGCGCGGGTCCTCGGTGCCGCTCGCGGTGGAGGGACGTGGTCAGGTGCGCTGGAAGCGGCCGGGGACGACCGCGACGGCCTGGCCGCGGCGAAGCATGCGCCGGACGTGGAGGTCCGCGCTGCGGTGTTCGACCGGGGACACGATCGGCATGTCGACGTCGGGACGGTAGATGAACCGATGGGCCACCATGTCGTCGAGCGTGCGGGGTTCGGAGAGGAACTCGAGCATCTCCGTATCTCGGCGCGCGATCACGGCGGTGTATGCGTCGAGCATCTCGAGGAACTGTGTCCGTCCTTCGATCACACCCTTGTGGTGTGAGGTGACGTAGTAGTCGGCCTCCTCGTCGCGGACTCTCGCGAGGCTGTCCTCGAAGTCGTCGAGGTCGCTCCACATGTCGCCGTAGTAGGGACCGAATCCCGTGAGGTCGATGTCGGAGAGGAAGAACACGCCGTCGATCCGAAAGCCACTGTGGCCACGGGTGTGGCCAGGCAGGTGTACCGCTTCGACCGTGACGCCGCCCAGATCGAAAATGTGACCGTCGCCGAAACCCTGCGCGTCCGGGCGCGGCTCGAAGTGGAACTCGTCGATCACCATTCGCTCGAACTCGGCGCCGGCTTCACCCTCGTAGCCGTAGACCGCCATCAGGCCGTCGAGTGTCCGCACCGCCTCGAGATCCGCATCGTGGACGTGAATGCGGGCATCGGCGAACAGGCCGTTCCCGGCGATGTGGTCCTCGTGTCCGTGGCTGTTGATGACGGCATCGACGGGAACGGGCGCACCACCGAGATCGACGACCTTGACCGACGGATCGATGATCACCGTCTCGCCGGCGCCTTCTACGACGAGCGAGTTGGCGGACGGATACTTGCCCTCCTCGACCCCGACGAGCACGCTCACCGAGTCGCTGAGTCGGCGTTGGTCGGTGCCCCAGTCGGCGATCACCGGCGGGACACTACCGGCCTTCCTCACGGGCATCGGCGTCATGGCGCGGCTCATCGAACGCGGCGTTGCGGAGACGGGTCGACAGCAACTGCGAGGCGTACGAGCTCGTGCCCGGTCCGAGTAGTTCCTCTGCCGCATCGATCAGCGCGCCGTAGGCGGCCCACGCGAGGAGGCTGCCGAGGGAGACCCGGGCGACGCCGACCGACGCCAGCTCGGGCACGGTCGGCGCGTTCGGCAACGCGAGCACGTTCACCGGCACCTCGACGGCCTCGACGACTTGCGCGATCGCGCCGAGGTCACCGAGACCGGGTGCGTAGACGACATGGGCGCCCGCGTCGCGGTACGCGATGAGTCGGGCGATCGTGTCGTCGAGATCAGCGATGCCGTGCAGCAGGTTCTCGCAGCGCGCCGTGACCACGAGGTCGCCGTCGACCGAGCAGGCGGCAGCCACCCGTTCCGTCGCATCGCCGACGTCACGAACGGTGTCGGTACGTGGGTCGTAGTCCTCGATCGAGAAGCCGGCTGCGTCGGTCGCGGCGAGCAGCCTGACCGTCTCGACGACGCCAGCGGCATCTCGCCCGAAGCAATCCTCGGCGTCGACGTTGAGGGGGACATCTACCGCGCCCGAGATCAGGTCGACGTGGTCGATCAGGTCGTCGCGCGAGATGTCCTGGTCGTGCCGACCGATCGACCCGGCGAAGCCCGCGCTCGTGGTGGCGAGCGCGCGACAGCCCGACGCCTCGAGCAGGCGTGCCGAGCCGACGTCCCACGGATTCGGCATCACCAGGATGCCCGGAGTCGGTTCCCCTGGCGGATCGGTGTGGAGCTCGAGGAATCGTCGGCGAAGGTCCGACGCGCGCGTCACGACCCCTCGTCGTCGCTGCGCTTGAGGTCGAGCGACGCAGAGTTCATGCAGAACCGGTCGCCGGTCGGCTGGGGGCCGTCGGGGAAGACGTGGCCGAGGTGGGCGTCGCAGTTGGCGCAGAGTGCCTCGACGCGGACCATGCCGTGTGAGCGGTCCTCGTTCACCGTGACCTTGTCGGAGTCGATCGCCTCGGAGAAGCTCGGCCATCCGGAGCGCGAGTCGTACTTCGCGTCGGACGAGAACAGGGCTTCGTCGCAGACCACGCAGTGGTAGGTGCCGTCGTCCTTGGTGTCGCAGTAGATGCCGGTGAAGGCACGTTCGGTGCCCGCGTTCTGCGTTACGTCGTACTGCGTCGGCGTCAGCCGCGTGCGGAGCTCGTCGTCGGTGTGGACCACTCGGTCAGTCATGCACACAGCCTGCCGGTCCGAGATGGTCGCGCGCCAGCGGAAAGTGGAGTTTCCGCCCTGTTCAGCGGCGAGGCCGCATAGGGACACCGGCGGCTCTCTAGCCTCTGCTCCATGGCCAAACGCCATCGCGCCGTGGTCGTGCTCGTCGGAATGTTGCTGCTGGCGGCGTGCGGGTCGGGCGGGTCAGGCGAGTCGGACGAGTTGGACGGCGGAGCCGAAACCGTGCCGCCGACCGATGTCGCAGATCCGCCTGGACAGAGCGACGCGGCCGATGGGGTGACGGCGGCGGGGCGTGCGACGCCGTTCCGGTATCCGACCGCTCCTTCCGCGCCGGCGGCGGAGGAGGGCAGCCCGGAAGGCGCCGATCAGGCCATCGATCGGCTGATGACCGGGCTCGAGGAGGGACGTCTCGATTTGTCATCGGTCGACGATCTACGCGAGGCCGGCGACGCGCGTCACGCCTGGCTCGTCTCGGATCTGTTGCACTTCTTCGGCGGCTTCGATGGAGACCGGCTCGTCCTGACGTTCGAGGAATTGACCGGCACCGATCTCTCCGCTGATCCGGACTTCGAGATCAGACCGTCGCTGAGCAGCGCCAACCACCTCATCGCCTGGGACACGCCGGACTATCCCGGTCATCGCGTCGACAAGTCGCGCCTGTTTCTGTTGATCGAACCGGCGTGGGCACCCTTCTTCGCCGACGGCGACGCAGCGATTGACTGGCGCTACCTGGGGTGGGGCGGCGTGCGGATCGACGATCGCCCGCTCGGCGACAGCGGCCCGTGCCTCGACGGCTGCATCCCTGCACTCGACGATCCCGTCACCACCGGCGCGGACGAGGGTGACTGGTATCCCGACGACCGGGTCGTGTTCGGCCTCGTCGAGGGAGGCGAGGCGCTGGCGATCCCGAAGAACATCGCCGAGGTCCACGAGATGTTCAACCTCACCTTGGGTGGTCGCCGCTTCGGTATTCCGTATTGCACTCTCTGCGGGTCGGCGCAGGCATACCGCACCGACGATCCAACCTTCGATTCGCCGCTCGTGCTCCGCACCTCCGGTCTGCTCTCGCGTTCGAACAAGGTCATGTACGACTTGGCGTCATTGTCGGTCTTCGACACCTTCACCGGCGAGGCCGTGTCGGGACCGCTGCAGGACGCCGGCGTCGCTCTGGAAGAGGTCACCGTCGTCAGTTCGACGTGGGCCGAGTGGCGAGCCGCCCACCCGGACACCGAGATCATCGCCCAGGACGGTGGGATCGGTCGGTCATACGACCTCCGCCCGCTGGGTGACCGCGATGCCGGCGGGCCGATCTTTCCGATCGGATCGGTGGACGATCGCCTGCCCGTTCAGGAGCTGGTCGTCGGGGTCACCACCGCCGACGGTCGGACGACCGCGTTCGCGTCCGCGGCGGCGAGCGCTGCACTCGACGCGGGTGACGACGTCGAACTCGACGGCGTCGCTCTCGTCGCCGACGGCGATGGACTGCGGGCGATCGATGTCGCCTCCGGCGAAGAACTCACCGCGCACGAGGCGTTCTGGTTCGCGTGGAGCCAATTTCACCCGGACACCGACCTCTGGCGACCATGATCCGATCCCACACCTCAGCGGTCAGGGCGCGGCGCCGGTCTGGCGGAGGAATGTCTGCGAGTCCCAGCAGTCGACGCGGCGGCTGATCGCGCCGTCGGCGACAGTGATCCACATCATCCCGGGAATGTCGATCGCGGTGCCCTCGGCAGTCGCTGTGAGGCGGTATCGCACGACCACCTCCGCCGACCCGTCGTCGCGGTCCTCGTGCATGACGTCGATGACGTCGTAGCGGCGGCCGGCGAGTGTCTCCATGAACCCGGGTAGGCGCCGTCGGTACTCGTCGCGGCCGATCGAGTTCGATCCGAGCGCGCTGAGGTGTTCGTTGCGGAAATCGTCAGCGACGAGCGCGGCGACCGCGTCCGGGTCGTCGCCACTCAGCGTCTGGAGGTAGCGCCGAGCGACGTCGACAGAGCTCATCGCTCAGCTGATGAGTGCGTCGAGCGCCGCGTCGGTCGCGCCGAGGTCGTCTCGCGCCTCGTGGTCGAGGCGCGAGAGGTAGCTGACTGCGACCTCGTTGCGTTCGACCGTACCGGTGTCGGTGTCGGGCGGCAGCGCGAGCGCGTCCCCCCACTTCATCGACACTGTGAAGGCGTCGACGGAGCCGGCAATCGGCTCGAGCGTCGCTTTGTTCATCGACCTCGGTGGCGCCTGGCCCACGACGGCGTGGCGCCATCCGGCGATGTCGGCGAGTTCGACGTTCGGCACGTTGATGTTGGCGACCACGGGCTCGGCGGGCAGATCGTCGATCAGGGCGCGCACGAACGTTTGCGCCACGGTGGCCGCGGTGTCCCACTTCTGATGTACCAGCATCTCGTCCCACCCCTGGCCCTCGACGCCGAATCCGGTCACCGACTGGCTGACCGCGACCCCGGAGATGTTGCCGTTGCGGCCGGTGAGCGCGGCGCCGACCGTACCGGAGTGATACACGGCGCGGCCGACGTTGGCACCCGGATTGATGCCGGACACGATGAGATCCGGTGGTGGGCCGAACGCGCTCAGACGGGCGAACATGACGCACAGCGCGGGAGGCCCGCTCACCGTCCACACGGATGCGTCGCCACAGTCGTCGTGGGTGGTCTTTCGCACGACCGGCTGGATCAGGTGCAGCGCACCGATCGCCGCGCCTGCTCCGGAATACTCGGAGTCCGGAGCGGCCACGACGACCTCGTGGTCGCCGTCGATCTCGCACACCGCCGCGGCGAGGCGGTGGAGGCCGACGGAGTCGATCCCGTCGTCGTTGGTCACGAGGATGCGCATCCGGGCATCCTGCCACGACTCGTCACGTACGCGGCGGGCCGTCGGGATGATCGTCGCGATGGAGATCGGGCTCGAGGTAGATGATCGTTGCTTCCGGCACCGCTTCGCGGATGTGGTCTTCGGTCTCGTCGATCGCGGCGACGACTTGCTCGAAGCCCATCGTCGAGGAGTACTCGACCTTGGCCGTGACGAGGATCTCATCGGGGCCGATGTGCTGGGTTCGCATGTGGATCAGCCGATCGACGCCCGGACCGGACTCGATCGCCGTGACGATCTTCGCCTTTGCCTCCCGACCGGCCGCTTCGCCGATCAGCAGTCCCTTCATCTCGATGATGAGGAAGATCGCGCTGACGATGAGGAGCACGCCGATGCTGATCGAGCCGACGGCGTCCCAGCGCGGGGCGCCGGTGTTCTCGGCGAGCAGAACGCCGCAGAGTGCCAGCACCAGCCCGATCTCGGCGCCGACGTCTTCGAGCAGCACGACGGGCAGCTCGGGTTGTTTGGTGGTGCGAACGAACTTCCACCAGCTGACGGCCGGACCCTTGACATGACGGGATTCCTTGATCGCGGTGTGCAGCGAATAGCTCTCGAGGGCCACGGCCGCCAAGAGGATGGCGACCGCTACCCCGAGGTTGTCGATTTCGTGGGGGTGCCGGAACTTCTGGATCCCCTCGTAGAGCGCGAACAATCCGCCCATCGAGAACAGCACGAGCGCGACCGCGAATGCCCAGAAGTAGCGCTCGCGCCCGTACCCGTACGGGTGCATCGGGGTCTACGCGCCACCGATCTCGCCGCCGATCTCGGGCCCGGCGGTAGCCTTCGCGCATGAGTCCCCTCGAAGCCATGGCGGCCGGTCGAACCGATGAGGCTGCGCCGAGTGAGCCGATCATCACGATCACGCCGGAAGCGATCGAGCAACTCCTCGAGATGCGCGACGACGAGCCCGACACCGAGTCCCTCGGCCTGCGCGTCGCGATCGCCTCCGATCCCGGCGACGAGTTCCGCTACGACCTGTCCTTCGACGAATTCCTCAAAGCCGCGTTCACCGACGAGGTGCGCACCCACGACGGGCTCAAGGTCATCATTCCCGGTGACCACGTCGAGTTGCTCGCTGGTGCAACGCTCGACTTCACGTCGACCCAGGGGCTCGTGATCCGCAACCCCAACCGGCCCGCCGCGCCGGTCGTCGATGGGCTCACCAGCGACGACGCGCTCTCGGCCGAGGTCGAAGCGATGGTGTCGGGTGAGGTCAACCCGGCGCTGGCCGCTCATGGCGGGTTCGTCACCTACGTCGGTCATGACGGCGAGGGCACCGCGTACCTCACGATGGGTGGCGGTTGCCACGGCTGCTCGATGAGCAAGATGACGATGCTCGACGGCGTGCAGACAATGCTCGCCGATGCGATCGACGAGATCCAGCAGGTCCGGGACCTCACCGATCACTCGACCGGCGAAAACCCCTTCTACGGCTGATCAGCCGATCAGCTCGACGGCATCCAGTCGCCACGTCCGGCGCGGGTGAGGTCGAGCAGATGCCACACCGGTGACAGCAGGTCGACGCCGCGCCAGTGGTCACCTTCGATGTACGCACCGCCGGAGTAGGTCAGCCGGGGCACACCGTCGACGAGTTCCCACACGCTGATCATCGGCTCCTGGTATCCGTCGGCATCCTCGCCGCCGATGTCGAGCTTGAAGGACGAGGCGGCGGCGCTGACGAGGCGCACGTTGCCCCATCCTCGGTCATCTGCCAGCGCCGACCAGTCGGCTGCCTCCGCGGACGACGCGACGACGAAGTTCACGTTCTCGGTGAGGTGATGGGCCACGGCGTTCCAGCCGTCCATCCACATCGAGCACATGGGGCAGGGGTCCGGCTGCTGCTTGCCGAACATGAAGTGGTACACGATGAGCGGCTGATCCGGGTCGCTGAAGAGATCTGCCAAGCCGATCCTCCGACTCGCACCGTCGACGAACTCCTCGAATTCGTAGTCGGCTCCGCCTGGCCCGAGCGGGAGCCGGCGTCGCATCGCGGCGACGCGTTCGCGTTGGAGCATCAGGTCGCGTTCTGCCGCCCGGAGTTCGGCGCGCGCCGCAACGTGGGAGAGCTGCGGCAGGAACCACGACCAGCCCTCGACATGGCGATCGCCGAGTTCCGCTGTCGGGAGTCCGGTGTGGGTGACGCGCACGATGGTGCGGTCGCCGGTCGACGCGAGGTCGAACGCGACGGTCGACGCTCCCGGCGGGAGTTCGTCACTGCCCTCCCATCCCCACGTCACCGAGATTCGGTCGGGCGCGGAGATATCGAGGAACTCGCCGACTGCGACGTCTCCGGTGGGATACGTCACCCGGAAGATGCCACCCGGGTTCGGATCGATCTCGCCGCCGCTTCCGATCCAGCTGAACAGCTTCTCGGGGACGATGAAGAAATCGAAGACGGAATCGATCGGTGCGTCGATGGCGATCTCGAGGTCGATGTCGATCGACCCGGGCTGTCGCCGATCGACGATGTCGCCGGCGGCCGTCGCGGGTTCGGTGTGTGTGCTCATGGTTGGTCTCCCTTCGAGACAGTGCGGGTCGAGACGGTGCGGGTCGAGGCTCGGTGGTGCTCTTCGGCAGCCTGTTTGAGATCGACGAGCCGGTCGCGCCAGAAGTCGTCGAGCCACTCGCGCAACTCCACGAGCCCGGCAGGGCGCGCTCGGTAGTAGCGCCGATTTCCGGCGGGCCGCACGGTGACCAGGTCGGCCTCCTCGAGAGTGCGCAGGTGCTGTGAGACCGCCGGTCGGCTGATCGGGAAATGACCGGCGATCTCGCCGACCGTCAGTTCGTCGTCGCGGACCAGCCGGAGAATCTGCCGCCGATGCGGTTCGGCGAGTGCGCGGATGGCGGTCTCCACGACGTGGAGCGTACCAGGGTTGGTAAGTAGTGACTTACATTCGCCCCGCGCGGGCCAGCCGTCGGAGGGGTGGCTCCGTCTTCGGCGGCTGCTTGCGCGGTGGGAGTTCGGCGAGGAGGCGCGTGGTGATCTCGGTGATTTCTGCGACCGCCCGTTCGAATGGTTCCTCGGTCGCGGCCGAGGTCTTCTGCACCCCGCTGATCTTGCGGACGTACTGGCGCGCGCCGGCCTCGATCTCTTCAGCGGTGGCCGTGGGTTCGAGCCCGCGCAGCGTTGTGATGTTGCGGCACATCGCTCCATCATTGCTCGTTTCGCGCCGGTCCGTTTCCCGTGGCGGCCGGCTCGCGTAGCGTTCGGTCATGCGACTCGGCATCTCGGTCAACTCGACATACGGAACCGACGCGAGGACCGGTGTCGGAAGGATGATCGAACGGGTCGCCGCCGCGGATGGGGCGGCGCTCGATTCGTTGAGTTTCGGTGACCACCACGTTCAGCCGGGCTACGTCCAGAACACCCCGATTCTCGCGCGAGCGCTCGCCGATTGGGGTGAGCGCCCCGCGGGCTGTTTGTTCCTCCTCCCGTTGTGGAATCCCGTGCTCGTCGCGGAACACGTCGTCACGCTGTCGGGCATGATGCACGGACCGTTCGTGTTGCAGGCGGCGATCGGGGCCGGGCAGCCGCAATTCGCGGCGATGGGGGCCGAGACGTCGAGTCGGGGGCGGATGCTCGACGAGTCGATCCGCGTCATCGACGCGCTGCTCGCAGGGGACACGGTCGACAGCGAGGCGTTCGGCATCGAGGGTGCGGCCGTGGTCCCGGGACCGGCGTGTCCGGTCGAGTGGTGGATCGCCGCGGGGCACACGGAGATCGCCCTGCGTCGAGCGGCCCGGGCGGGGACCGTCTGGTACGGGCCGCCCGGCGCAACTGGAGCGCAGGCCGAGCATTCACTCGAGGTGTACCGGGAAGCGTGCGCCGATGTCGGTCGACAGCCTCGCGCGGCGCTTCGGCGCGACGTGCTGATCACCGACGACGGGCGAGAAGCGAAGCGGCTCGGCGACGAACTCATCGAGCGCGGATACCGCGGGCTCAGCCGGCAACAGGTGAGCTACGGCACGGCGGAGCAGGTTGCCGAGGAACTGTCCGTCTTCGCGGACCTCGGATTCGACGAGGTCGTCATCCGCTGCATGAGTCCCGACCAGCAGGTAGCGCTCTCGACGATTGCCGCGGCGGGCGCCGTGCGGCGTCTCGTCGCGGGTGGTGCTTCGTGATCGCTCGCTGTATTCTCATTGAATGAGAATGAAGCTGCTCGATCGATATGTGATGCGATGAGCACCCACGAGCACGATCCCGTTCCTGCCGGCCGCGCCACGCTCCGGCTCGGAGCGGCGACGGTACTCAACGTGGGATTCGGTGTCGTCCAGGTCATCGTCGGCGTCCTGATCGGCTCGGTCGTCGTACTGGCCGACGCTGCGCATCAGGCGGTCGATGCGCTCGGACTTCTCACCGCGCTCGCCGCGCTCAGCGTGGCGCGTCGACCGGCAAACCGCACGTGGACATTCGGTTACGGCAAGGCCGATGCGCTCGGAGGGTTCGTCTCGGCCCTGCTGCTGATCGGCTCCGTGCTGTGGATCGTGTTCGAGTCGGTCCGTCGTCTGTTCGAACCCGAGCCGGTCGCGGGCGGCGCGATCATCGTCATCGGGTTGATCGCGGTCGCCGTGAACGGACTCGGCGTCCTGCTCGTCGGACACGGTCACGGCGACGATGCGATGTCGCTGCGCGCTGCGCGCCTCCACCTCATCACCGATCTCCTCGGCTCGGTGATCGTCGTCGTCGCGGGTGTCCTGCTCGTGGCGGGTGGGCCGGCGTGGATCGATCCCGTCTCGTCGCTGATCCTGTCGATCGCAGTTCTGTGGTCGACCTGGAGAATCGCCCGCGCCAGCGTCGGCGTCCTGCTCGACCGCGTCCCGGAGCGGCTCACGTCGAGCGAGGTCGTGGGTCTGCTCGCCGATCAGCCGGGTGTCGATCAGGTCCATCACGTCCACCTCCGGCCGCTCGGCGGCGGAACGGTCAGCGTGACGGCACACGTCGTGGTCGACGGAGCACGGAGCGTCCACGATGCACAGCAGACGCTCGACGATCTCAGCGGTGTGCTGTTGACCGAGCACGACATCGCCCACGCGACGCTGCAGCTGGAGTGTCACGAGTGCGGGGTCGACGACTGCCTCTGAGTGTGGAGACCGTATTGCGTCAGCAGGTCAGGTCGGACAACGCCTGCTCGAAGTCGGCGAGCACGTCGGCGACCTCCTCGAGGCCCAGTGACACCCGGAGCAAGCCGGCAGTCACACCGGTTGCGCACTGCTCGGCCGGGGTGAGGCCGGCGTGGGTCGAGGTCGCAGGATGACACACCAGGGTTTCGGGCCCACCGAGCGATGTCGCCACGCGGGCCAGCTCGATCCGATCGAGGAACCGCGCCGCAGCAGCGCGATCGGCGACCTCGAACGACAGCACCGTGCCGTACTGGCCTAGCTGCGCGCCGGCGAGTTCGTGCTGGGGGTGCTCGGAGAGTCCGGGATAGTGAATGGCGGAGACCGTGGGATGGTCGGCGAGCATGACCGCAAGCGAGCGCGCCGCCGCGTTCTGGTGCCGTGTGCGCACGCCGAGCGTGCGCAGTCCACGCAGCGCGTTGAGCGCATCGAACGGTGATGGCGTCGCACCATGGAGCACCGCGTAGGCCCAGATCTCCTCGAGCACGTCCTCATCGCCGGCGATGACGCCGAGCGTGGCGTCGTTGTGACCCGCGATTCCCTTGGTAGCGGAATGCAACGAGATGTCGACGCCGTGGGCGAGTGGTTGCTGGCCGAGCGGGGTTGCGAACGTGGAATCGACCACGGTGAGCGGACCGCGGATCGTGCCCAGCTCATCGAGGTCGGCCAACTCGAGGCGCGGATTCGATGGGCTTTCGGCGAGCACGAGCATCGTCTTGCCCGGCCGGACAGCGTCCGAGAACGCTCGGGGCGCGGCGACATCGACGAACGTGACGTCGATGCCGAATCGTCGGCACGGCCCCTGGAGGAACGCCAACGTGCCTGCGTACAGCTGCCGCTGCGCCACGATGTGGTCACCCGAGGAACAGAGCGCGAACACGGTCGACGAGATGGCACCCATCCCCGAGGCGAAGGCGAGCGCATCTTCGGCACCCTCCAGGTCGGCGATCGCCTCCTCGAAGGAGCGGACCGTGGGATTGGCGTACCGGCTGTAGAAGTCGCCGTGACGGACTGCTGTGGCGCGCCGCTCGGCGTCGTCCAGGCCCTCGGACTCCCACGTACTCGAGGCCCAGAGCGCGGGCGCCAGCGACGTGCCGCTCGCAGCCCGTCCGGCCTCGATCGCCCGCGTTTCGGCCGCCCTGTCAGACGAATCCATGTCGGCACCGTACCGGTGGCGGTGTCCGGTACGACCGGGCGTATCCCGATCAACCCCCGATGATGCCGATCACTTCCTGGTGCAGCTGGCCGTTGGTCGAGATCGCCGTGTCGTGGAGGTGCGTCCGTTCGCCGTCACGATCGGTGAATGTGCCCCCCGCCGCCTCGACGATCGGCAACAGGGCGCCGAGATCGTACGGAGCGACGCCGACGGCGTCGATCGCGGCGTCCATCGCTCCTTCCGCTACGAGCATGTGCTGCCAGAAGTCGCCGAGCCCGCGGGATCGTCGTGCCCGCTGCTGCAGACGGACCAATTCGCCGGTGAGACCGAGATCGTCCCAGCCTTCGTTGTGGGTGACGCAGATCTGCGCATCCTCGATCGCGGTGACCATGGAGACGTGGAGTTCGCGCTCGACGCCGAGCGCAGCCACGTGTGCACCGAGATCGACGCCGCCCCACCAGCGGCGTTGCAGAGCGGGTGCTGACACCACACCCAGCACCGGCCCGTCGGTCACGTGGCTGAGCGCGATCAACGTGGCCCACACGGGGATGCCGCGAACGAAGCCCGATGTGCCGTCGATCGGATCGATCACCCACTCCCAGGGAGAGTCGGCCGCGCCAGGGTGTCGCCCGTGCTCCTCGCCGTACACGCCGTACTCGGGCCGGGCCGCCTTCAACCGGTCGACGATCAGCTCCTCAGCATCGCGGTCGACGCGGGTGACCTCCGTGCGATTCTCCTTCCAGTCGACATCGAAATCGCGGGCGAGGAAATGCGGCAGTGTGAGCGCATCGGCTGCATCGGCCACGCCGAGAGCGAGCGCCAACTCGGCGTCGAGATCGGTCATCGTTGCGTGGGGCGAAACGTCGCGGGACGTTTCTCGCGCAGCGCGTCGAGTCCCTCGGCGGCGTCCGGGCCGAGGAAATTGAGCATCTCGTAGGCGAGTGACGCCTCGAAATTCGGCAACGAGGTTCGCAACCAGTGGTTGAGCGCACGCTTGGTCATCCGCGTCGCGTCGACGGGCCCGGCAGCGAGCTTGTCGGCGACGCCGAGCGCTGTGCTCATCACCTCGTCGGCGGGCACCGCCTTCGACACGAGCCCGATCCGCTCGGCCTCACGCCCGTCGAGAAAATCGGCTGTGAGCAGGTAGTACTTTGCCTTGGCCATTCCGCACAGGAGCGGCCAGATCGCAACAGCGTGATCGCCGCCGGCCACACCCAGTCGGATGTGTCCATCGGTCAGTCGCGCGTCCTCGTCGATGACACTCACATCGGCCATCAGTGCGACCGCGAGTCCTGCTCCGACCGCGATGCCATTGATGGCCGACACGATCGGCGTGTCGCACTCGATCATCGTGCGGACGATGTCGCCGGCCTCGCGCATCACGCGGATCGTCTGGTCGTAATTGCCGACCTGCTCGCTGATCCAGTCGAGGTCGCCGCCCGCCGAGAACGCCCGGCCGGCACCGGTGACCACGACCGCTCGCACCGACGGGTCGTCGTCGATCGTGCGGAAGACGCGCGAGAGCTGGAAGTGCATCTCACCGTCCGTGGCGTTCAACTTCGCGGGGTCGTCGAGCGTGATGAGCAGCACGCCGTCGGACGGTCGCTCGAAGCGGAGCCGGGTGAACGGGGCGTAGAGGTCGCCAGAGGGTTCGTCGGTCACGCGTGCACCCTACGTCTGCCGACTCGACGCGCTCAGTGCCCGGGAGAGACCTTGCCGCTCGTGTTGCGGTGGAGTTGTTCGGCGTGTCGATTGAGGCCGACGAGTTCGGCGTCGATGTCGCGCTCGGCGAACTTCTCGACGACGGCGTCGAGTGCACCGACCGCCGATGTGTCCCAGATTCTTGCGTTGCTCAGGTCGATCTCGACGCGTCGGACCTTGACCGCGTCGTAGTCGAAGGAATGGACGAGATCGTTGGTCGACGCGAAGAACAACTCCCCGGACACGGCGTAGAGGCGCTCGACGTTGTCCGGGTCGACGACGCTCGTGACGCGCACGAGGTGCGAAACGTGGCGGACGAAGAACACCGCCGACAGCAGCACACCCGCGGCGACGCCGTAGGCGAGGTTGTGGGTGAGGACGACAACACCGACGGTGACGAGCATGACCGTCGTCTCGGGCCGCGGGACAGAACGCAGTGTCTCGAGTCGGACGCTGGTCCAATTGAACGTGCTGACCGCCACCATCACCATCACCGCGATGAGCGCGGCCATCGGAATGAGCGCAACGAGATCGCCGAGGCCGAGAATCAGCACGAGGAGGAACACACCCGACGCGAGCGTCGAGAGTCGCGTCCGTCCGCCGGACCGGTAGTTGATCATCGACTGGCCGATCATCGCGCAGCCGGCCATCCCTCCGAGGAAACCTGTGGCGACGTTGGCGATCCCCTGGCCCCGCGACTCGCGGTTCTTGTCGGAGTCGGTGTCGGTGAGATCGTCGAGCAGCTGCGCGGTGAGCAACGACTCGAGCAGACCGACGAGTGCCAGGGTGATCGAGAACGGCAGGATGATCCGCAGCGTCTCCAGTCCGAACGGAACGTCGGGCAGTCCGGGGATGGGCAGCGAGCTCGGCAGCTCGCCCATGTCGCCGACGGTCGGAAGTTGCAGATCGAAGGCGATGGCGAGCGCGGTGAGCGCGACGATCGCGACGAGTGGTGACGGGATGATTCGGGCAAACGGCAGGAATCGGAGCCGCGGCAGTACATAGATGACGACCAGGCCACCGACGATGAATGCGAGGTTGAGCCAGAACGCGCCCTTGTCCGCTTCGTCGGTCAACAAGATGTGCGGTACCTGGGCGAGGAGGATCAGGATCGCCAGGGCGTTGACGAAGCCGAGCATCACCGTTCTCGGGACGAACCGCATGAGGCTGCCGACGCCGAGATAGCCGAAACCCATTTGGATGAGGCCGGCGAGGATGGTCGCGGCGAAGAGGTAGGCGACGCCGTGCTCCTCGACCAAGGGCACGATGACCAGTGCCATCGCGCCCGTCGCGGCCGAGATCATGCCGGGCCGCCCGCCGGCGATCGAGATGATGATCGCGATCGAGAATGATGCGTAGAGCCCGACCTTCGGGTCGACGCCCGCGATGATCGAGAACGAGATCGCCTCGGGGATCAGCGCGAGCGCGACGACGAGCGCCGACAGCAGATCGGCTCGCGGATTCGACAACCACTCGGTTCTTGACACGAAGAGTCGACCCTACGGATCGAACTGTCCGGCGAGGGGTCGCACATGTCACACCCGGAGGGTGCTCGCGCGAGTCGACCGGCTCAGCGGCGGACGAGCGCGATGAGGTGGTCGGTGTCGAGTCCGAAGCGGGAGAGCAGATGCTCGGGCTTCGGGTCGTGCGGCATGAACTTGGTCGGCAGTCCGAGCACCTCGACCGCCGTCGACGGATCGAGCGCGCAGATCCGATCGGCGATGGTCATTCCGATGCCGCCGTTGCGAACGCCGTCCTCGATCGTGATCACCCGATCGTGAGAGGCCGCGTCGGCGAGCATTTCGTCGTCGAGGGGTGCGCACGACCGCGCATCCCACAACGTGATCGAACGGCCTTCGTCGCTGAGTCGACCGGCCGCCTGTTCGGCGGTCTCGAGCATTCTGCCGATGGCGATCACGCACACGGTCTGCCGGTCGCCTGTGGTGGCGGACTCCCCGCCGCGAACGCGGCGAGCGGCGAGTCCGGAACCGACCTCGTGCTCGCCGACCTGCCGGGCCGCACCGCGCGGGTAGCGGATCGCGACCGGCCCCTCATCGGTGAGGCTGGTGGCGTCGTGCAACATCTGGGCGAGTTCCTGCGCGCTCGACGGAGCGAGCACCCTCATTCCGGGAACCTTGGCGAGTAACGCCATGTCGTACACGCCGTGATGGCTCGCGCCGTCCGGGCCGGTCACCCCGGCACGGTCGAGGCAGAAGATCACGGGGAGGCGATGGAGCGCCACGTCGTAGACGACCTGGTCCCAGGCGCGATTGAGGAACGTCGAGTAGATCGCGACGACCGGTCGCAGGCCGCCCATCGCCATTCCCGCGGCGCCGGTGACCGCGTGCTGCTCGGCGATGCCGACATCGAAGAACCGATCGGGGAACCGTCCCTGGAACGGCAGCAGGCCGGTCGGCCCCGGCATCGCTGCGGTGATGGCGACGATGCGCTCGTCGGCTTCGGCCTCCTTGATGATCGCCTCGGCGAACGTCTGCGTGTAGCCGGTGGCGACCGCCGTCGGCGGGCCGATCGCCGGGTCGAAGACCGGTGCGTCGTGGAGGTGCTTTTCGTCGTCGTCCTCGGCGGGCGAGTATCCGCGGCCCTTCTGGGTGAGTACGTGGACGAGGATCGGACCCTCTGCCGACAGCTCGATCGCGTTCTGGAACGCGTGCTCCATCGCCTCGACGTCGTGGCCGTCGATCGGGCCGACATAGCGCACGCCGAGCGCCTCGAAGAACGATGGCGGCTGGAGGAACTCGCGCACCCCGGCCTTGAATGCGTCCATCGCCGACCCGGCTTGCTGCCCGACGACGGGGAGATGCTGCAGCATCTCCTCGAGGCGCCGCTGGCGGCGCACGTAGATCGGGTTGAGGCGGATGTCGGTGAGTGCGTGCGCGAGGCGGTCGGTGACGCGATCAGGGATGCTCGGTGGCGCATCGCCGTCCGCCTCTGCCTCTGCATCGACGGTCGACCAGAGGTCGACGGTGTCCGCTGCCAGGTTCGAGACGGTCGGCGCGTACGAGCGACCGTTGTCGTTGAGCACGATGATGACGCGCTTGCCACTGTGGCCGATGTTGTTCAGCGCCTCGTACGCCATGCCCCCCGTCATCGAACCGTCGCCGATCACGGCGACGATGTGTCGGTGGGGATCGACACCGAGATCACGGGCGACGGCCATCCCGTAGGCGTACGAGAGGCTCGTCGAGGCGTGGCTGTTCTCGACGTGGTCGTGTTCGGATTCCTCGCGGCTCGGGTACCCGGATAGGCCGCCCGCTTGCCGCAACCCCTCGAAGTGAGCTTGGCGGCCGGTCACGATCTTGTGGACGTAGGCCTGGTGTCCGGTGTCCCACACGAGCGCATCGGTCGGCGAGTCGAAGACCCGGTGCAGGGCCAGCGTGAGTTCCACCGCACCGAGGTTCGAGCCCAGGTGACCGGCGTTCTCCGACACGGCCGAGACGACGAAGTCGCGGATCTCACCGGAGAGTTCGCGCAATTCGTCGTAGGAGAGCCCGCGAAGATCGTCGGGCTCGCGGACCCGTTCCAGATACATGCGGTCGCGACGCTACCCGCGGTGGGCGGCCGGGTCTTGCACGCGTCCTAGGGTGCGGCCATGACACTCCCTGCCGGTTCGCCCTTCGATCTCTCCGGACGTGTCGCACTGATCACCGGTGGAAACGGTGGCATCGGACTCGGAATGGCCGAGGGCCTCGCCGCGCACGGTGCCGACATCGCGATCTGGGGCACGAACCCCGACAAGAACGACGCCGCGATCGAGCGGCTCGGCCGTCACGACGTCGAATTGCTCTCCATCGTGTGCGATGTCGGCGACGAGCAGGCCGTCGTGCAGGCGATGAGCGACACGGTCGACGAACTCGGGCGAATCGACGCGGCGTTCGTCAATGCGGGCGTCGGTGGCCGGGCCAGCAGTTTCGTCGACATGAGCGATGACGAGTGGCGCAGGGTGATGAGAGTCAACCTGGACGGTGCGTTCTACACGTGCCGTGAGGCCACCAAGCACATGGCCGCGCGTCGGGCCGGCGGCGACGAGTCGGGCGGTTCGATCGTGGTGACCACGTCGGGGTCTGCCTACTTCGGGCAGCAGTCCGGCCAGCACTATGGCGCCTCCAAGGCCGGAGTCATCTCGATGATGCGGGCGATCGCCGTGCAGCATGCGCGCGACGGCATCCGGGCCAACGCGATCCTGCCGGGCTGGATCGAGAGCGACATGACCGAGTCGCTGTTCGAATACGAACGGTTCGTCGATCGGGTACTGCCGCGGGTGCCGATGCGGCGGTGGGGCAAGGCGGACGACTTCGCCGGCCTCGCGGTCTATCTCGCCAGTCCCGCATCGAGCTACCACACCGGCGACGTCATCACGATCGACGGCGGTTACCACTCGTTCTGACGCGCGCGGTTCAGCGCACGTAGACACTCACGTGCTGCGCGGCGTCGGCGTCGAACGTCGCGCCCGCCATGTCCGCCCACCGCGCCTCGAGCCGCAACCCGGCGCGTTCGCCCATCTCGTCGAGCTGTCCCGGTGTCGCCCAGCGGATTGCCCAGGGGCGCAGCCTGACACCACCTGCTTCGGTGATCTCGACGAACTGTCCCGAGGCACGCTGTTCGTCGGGATCGTGCTGCGAGACGGACAACACCACACGATCGGTCGTCATCGAGCGCACGCTCACATTCGAACCGACCGAGATCGCGAGTTCGGGCACGTACGCCTCCACGATGAACCGCCCGCCCGGCCGCAGCCGATCTGCAACGCTCCTGAAACATGCCTGCTGACGCTCGGCATCGAGCAGGTTGAAGAACGTGTTGTACGCCGCCAGTGCGACATCGAAATCGGCACCGGGGAGATCGTCGACCATGTCGCCGAGGTGGGCATCGACCGCGCGGGCCGAATCGGCCTCGGCGAGCACGGCGAGCATCGCCGCACTCGAGTCGATGCCGGTGACGGTGAGCCCGGCCATCGCCATCGGCAGCGCGAGTCGTCCCGTTCCGACTCCGAGTTCGAGCACGCGACCGCCCGTGCCGGCGAGGTCGAGCGTGCAAGCAACGGTCGCGTCGACGTCGGTGACATCCGCGTACCAGTCGTCGTAGACATCGGCGAACGCATCGCCGTATGTGCTGTCGTCGAACCCCTCCATCCTGTCGATGAGGGTAGATAGTCTGGACCCGGTGACCATCACCTATCTCGACTGCGCGGCCACGAACCCGATGCGCCCGGCCGCGATCGAGGCGATGTTGCCGTACTTGCGCGAGGACTACGCCAATCCATCAGGGTCGCACCGCTTCGCACGCCGGGCACGCCGGGCGATCGACGAGTCGCGCGACGTCGTTGCCGCCATCGTCGGGTGCCAACCCGGCGAGGTCGTGTTCACCGGTGGCGGCACCGAGAGCGACAACATGGCGGTGGTCGGTGCGGTGCGTCGAACCGGCGGTGCCGCCGTCTGTACGGCGGTCGAACATCCCGCGGTGCTCGAGGTCGTCGAACTCCACGGAGGTGTTGTCGTCGGGGTCGATCACGTCGGTCGCGTCGATCTCGACGAACTGACAGCGGTGCTCGAAGAGCGCGGTCCTGAGGTCGCCATCGTGAGCGTGATGGCCGTCAACAACGAGGTCGGCACGATCAATGACATCGAGGCTGTCGCGCGCATCGTGCGCCGCCATGCGCCACACGCTCTGCTGCACTCCGACGCCGTGCAGGCAGCTTGCTGGCTCGATCTGCGCGACGTCACGCGTCACGTCGATCTGATGTCGCTCAGTGCACACAAGTTCGGTGGTCCGAAGGGTGTGGGCGTGCTGGTCGAGCGGGGCGGCGCGCGTGTCGACCCGCTGATCGTCGGTGGAGGCCAGGAGCGTCAACGCCGCAGCGGAACACAGAACACCGGCGGAATCGTCGCCACGGCGGTCGCGCTCGAGCTCACCGATGCCGAACGCGTCGCGGAAGCGGTGCGCCTCACGCCGATCCGCGATCGTCTCGTCGGTCGACTCACCACCGAAGTCGACGACTGCATCGAGACCGTCCCGGCCGAATACAAGGTCGCCGGGTCCGCGCACGTCTGCTTCGACGGTCTCGAGTCCGAGGCGCTGCTCTTCCTGCTCGACGAGGACGGGATCTGCGCCTCCGCAGCGTCGTCGTGCGCCAGCGGTGCGATGGACCCTTCGCACGTGCTCGCCGCGATGGGCGTGCCGCGCGAGCGGGCGGTGGGCGCGCTGCGCCTCACGCTCGGCCACGAGACGAGCGATGACCACATCGACCGCGCCGCTGACGTGATCGTCGCGGCGGTGGCGAAGTTGCGCAGGTAGCGGCGTCGCGATGCGGGTGATGTGCGCGATGAGCGGTGGTGTCGACTCCTCGGTCGCCGCGCTCCTTCTCAAGGAGGCCGGCCACGACGTTGTCGGTGTCACGATGAAGTTGTGGGGCGGCGAGTCCGACACCGGCTGCTGTTCGGTCTCCGACGTCGACGATGCCCGCCGGGTCGCGCAACAGCTCGACATCGACCACCTCGTGTTCAACTTCGGCGATGACTTCAACGAGCACGTCGTCGAGCCGTACGTCGCTGCCCACTCGCAGGGAATCACGCCGAATCCGTGCATCGAGTGCAATCGGTCGATCAAGTTCGCCCGTCTCGCCGAGCGTGCCGATCTGTTGGGCTTCGATGCCGTCGCCACCGGTCATCACGCGATCATCGGGCGCACCGCTACTGGCGCGTACACCATCGAGCGCGGCGCCGACGCGGGAAAGGACCAGAGCTATGTCGTCCACATGCTCGACCAGGCACAGCTGGCCCGCACGATGTTCCCGGTCGGCCGGATGCAGAAGACGGAGCTGCGTTCGATCGCCGCGGCGATCGGTCTGCGAACGGCGACCAAACCCGACAGCCAGGATGTCTGTTTCATCACGTCGACCGGTGGTCGGGCAACGTTCCTCGGTGACCGCATTCCGTTCCGCCCGGCGACGGTCGTCGACGGGGACGGCGACAGGCTCGGCGAGGTCGAAGCCGTCGAATTGGTGACCGTCGGACAGCGTAAACGCCTCGGCCTTCCCGGCGGTGGGCCGAAGCGTTACGCGATCGGCGTCGACGTCGACGCCGCCGTCGTCACCGTCGGATCGGAGACCGACCTCCTGCGCACAGAGCTCGACGTCGCGAACATCACCTGGGTCGACGCTCCGCAAGTTGACGGGCCGACAGCCGAGCGGCGGCCGGCCGACCGGGTACTCGTGCAGACCAGCGCACATGGCACGCCGCACGCGGCCAAGATCACCGCCGCGGGCGAAGGTCTGAACGTCCTTTGGGACAGCGAACAACGTGTGGTCGCTCCTGGTCAGAGCGTTGTGTTCTACGACCTCACCGACCGGCTTGTGCTCGGCGGCGGCATCGCTCGCTGACCAAGCTCGCACACCGACCGCTTCAGGCGACCGTCAGTCCGCGCGCTCGGGCGACTTCCAGCGCCCGGCCCGGCCGCGACGGCGCGACCAGGAACGCGGTGAGGTGAACCGCTCGACCCTCCGGACTCGAGGGTGACCCGGCGAACACGGCCGTGACGGTCGCTGTGGTCGCAACTTCGAGCGCATAGCCACTCGCCGGGCCCGTGAGGTCGGCGGCACCAGTGTCGGCGAGCGCGAGCGAGATCGTCCGGACCTCCCGTGAGCGGAGCATCAACGTTTCGGCGAGAACGATTGGATCGCGCACGACGAGGCCGGCCGGCACGAGTACGAGCCACCGTTGGGCGAGCCGGTGCCATCGTGGCAGCAAGAAAACCGCGCCCGCGATCGCGCCCGCGCTCACCAGCCCTCCGACGAGCCACATCGTCGCGGCCAGCAACAAGGGTCCGGCCAGTAGCAGCGGGACCCAGCCGAGCCACAGCACGATCGCCACCGCGCCCGTCGCAGCCGGCGCGCGCAACGGGAACCGGTGCTCGTCGCCGTACGCGGAAGCCTGTGCGTAGGCGATCCCGAACTCCGGGGTGTAGGCCGCGGCAACGGCGCCGAACGCGGGGATGCCATAGAGCACGAGATCGGTGGCCGGTGCTCCGGCGAGTGCTGCGGCGATACCGGCAGCGACGGCGACCGGTGCGAACACGCGAACGACCGTGAGCGAGCGGACGGACGGGATGGCGAGTGCCAACGCCACGACCGCCCAGATCGTCCAGGCTCCGATCGCAGATACCCAGCGGACCGCGGACGATCGGCCGTCGATGGCGGCTTCGACCGCCTCACCGCCGAGCAGCGCGACGAGCAGCCAGGCGAGCCGGGCGGCCCAGACGGTCCAGCCGGCGACCCGATGCGATCTCGCACCCTCGGCTCGAGCTGCGCTCGTCGTCGGTTCCTGCACCGCACCAGCGTGCCCGATTCGGCGGGCTTCTCCCTATCCGCCCCCGCAGCCGTGACGGCATTTGCCTCCCGATCACGGCCGATTCGGCGGCAGGGTGACCGTCGTGCGACGATGCCATCATCGGCTCCGGCATCCGGTCGGGTCGCGGGACGGAAGTGGCACAGTGGGGCACGACGATCGACGTGGCGAGGAGATGACCGTCGTGGACGGAAACTACACACCGCGTGACACGGCGGTCGCCACCGCTCCGGCAGCGTCGTTCGCCGATGGCGCTGTCGTCGGTATCGGCGCATTGCCGCACCGCGATGCGGCAGCCGCAGCCGACTTCTCGATCACCGAGTTCGGCATCGCCACGATCCCGACCCTCCCGAAGCGATCGCCTGCAGAAGCGATGGTTGCGCAGGCGGTCGTGGGACTGCCTGGCGTCTCGCTCGGGCCCTACGGCAGTATCGCGATCGACCCTGCCCGTGTCGACGACACAACCGCCATCCGTACCGATCTCGCCCAGGACGCGTTCGTCGGCATGCGCACTTTCCTGGACCGTGCGGGCCGATTCGGCCTCGACGGCGCACCGGTGAAGTGGCAGTTCGTGGGGCCGGTCACGCTCGGCGTGGCACTGCATCGCGCCGGTCTCGACACCGACCTTGCGTTCGACGTCGCGCTCCGCGCAGTCAGGTCGCACCTGGCGGCGCTCGCCGATGCCATTGCCGGCGCGCTCCCGAACTCGCCGCAGATGATGTTCCTCGACGAGCCGTGGCTCACCGATCTGATGCGGCCCGACTTCCCTGTCCCGCCCGACCGAGCGATCGATCTGATGTCCAGCGGGATGGCCGTGCTCGGCAACGACACCGTCGTCGGACTGCATTGCTGCGCCGACGTCGACCTCGCGACGCTCCTCGCAACCGGCCCGCGCGCGATCTCGATCCCGGTCGGGGAGGCTCTTCTCGACTGGGCCGGCTACCTGGCCCGTTTTCTCGACGACGGCGGTGTCATCGCCTGGGGTGTCATCCCGAGCGACGGCCCGCTCCCGGCGTCGTCGGAGCGGTACTGGCGCGCATTGAGCGACCTGTGGTGCTCGCTGGTGCAGCGCGGTTGCGACCCGGTCAAGCTGCGTCGACAGAGTCTGGTCAGCCCGACGTGCGGTCTCGGTTCCCACTCGGTTCCGGTTGCCCTGCGCATCGCCGAACTGACGGCCGAGGTCGGCAAGCGCGTCGGTGATCAGGCTGACGCGACCAGATTCGCGCTCGGCGCCTAGTACACAGGGGCGCATGTCCGACACCGCCGACCGCGCCGAACGCGCCGGGTGGCTCCGGCATCAGATCGCACATCACAACGAGCGATACCACACGCTCGACGATCCCGAGATCAGCGATGCCGACTACGACCTGCTCGTACGTGAATTACGCGACCTCGAGGCCGAGTATCCCGAATTGGCCGCGGAGTCGTCACCGACCGGCCGGGTCGGCGGGGCGATCAGTGCAACCTTCGATCCCGTCGAACACAGCGTGCCGATGATGAGCCTCGACAACGCGATGGACGTCGACGAACTCCGAGCGTGGCACGAAAGGGTCGGCAAAGGCCTCGCCGGTGAGGCTGCGACGTACGTCTGCGAGCTGAAGTTCGATGGATTGGCGATGAGCCTTCGTTACGAGGGCGGGGCATTCGTCCGGGCGGCGACCCGCGGCGATGGACGCGTGGGCGAGGACGTCACCGCGAACGTCGCGACGATCGCCGACGTTCCCGGTCAGCTTCCTGCAGGCCAGGCGCCGGCGGTGCTCGAGGTACGCGGCGAGGTCTACATGACCAGGTCCAGCTTCGATCGGCTCAACGAGCGCACGGCCGCCGCCGGCGAGAATCCGTTCGTCAATCCCCGTAACTCCGCGGCGGGAAGTCTGCGCCAGAAGGACCCGACCGTGACCGCGAGTCGTGAGCTCTCGTTCTGGAGCTACCAACTCGGCGAAGTGGTCGGTGGTCCCACATTCACGAGCCACATCGCCACGCTCGACTACGTCCGCGAACTCGACTTTCCCGTCGACGACCACGTCGCAGCCCACACCGCGTTCGACGATGTGGTTGCCCACTGCCTGTACTGGCAGGAACACCGCCACGACCTCGACTACGAGATCGACGGTGTCGTCGTCAAAG
>JASJHI010000026.1:0-15902 GCA_033791105.1 Acidimicrobiia bacterium
GACTCGAGGAATCCTCGCTCGAAACGCCACGTGACGCCGGGTCGCTCGACCTCGACGAAGTCGTCGGTCGCTCCGGTCGGATCGTTGGCGTCCATGTTCGGGCCCTCGGTCGATCGTTCGCTCACAGGTCGGCGAAGAAGACGTACGGGGTGGCAGCGCCGAGGGCATCGGCCGGCGCCTCGGACTCGGCCTCATCGTCGTCGGCGTCGTTCTCCACGGCATCGGCATCGGGATCGGTACCGGGATCGGCCTCGGTACCGGCATCGGCATCGGGGTCGATCGTCGTCACCGACTCGACGGCGAGCCTCCCACCCTGGTCGACCGCGATCGTGCTCCCGTCGGGCGACAACGCGAGCAATGCGTCGAGGTCGTTCGTCAACACTCGACGTCCATCGGCGGTGAGGACGACGGTCGCTGACCCGCTGGTGATCGCCGTACAGCCGTCCGCGCTCGTGAACACGGCGGTGCCCGCGGTCGACGTATCGGCGAGGGGGTCACCGTTGCGGAGATTGCTGAGCAGCACGGTGTTCTCGCCTTCGACCAGCGGCAGGCAACCGGGTCGTAGCGGTGTTGTGGACGCTGGTGCGGGCCCGGTCGTAGCGGTGCCGGCCCCGTCGGTCGACGAGCGGACCACACCGTTCGCATCGATCACAGCGACGCCCGCAGCGGTCGCCACGACGAGGCGGTCCCCGGTCGTCGCGACCCAACTGTCGACGGGTGCGGCGTCGACCGTCCCGATGAGTTCGTCACCGCTCGGGTAGATCAGGTGGATGGCGCCGTCGCGATCGACGGTCACGATCCCGCCATCGATCAGCATCGCCGCGAGGACGGGCTGCGTCGTGAACTCGGCCAGCCGTTCCCCGTCGTGATCCGACACTGTGATTGTGGCGTTCCCTCCGACGTTCTGCACAGTCGCCACTCGTTCTCCGTCGACCGCGATCGGCACACCTGCCAGGTAGGTGGCAGGGAGCTCGTCGAATCGCAGCATCACGCTTTGGAAGTTGCCGGGATCCGGCAGGAGAACGGCGGTTCCGTCGACGTTTGCTCGTGCCTGGTCGAGCGACAGTTGGACGCCGGGAGCGGCCACTGCGACCGAAGTGCTGATGAGCCGTTCGGGGTCGCTGCCCATGAAGACGGCGTTGGTTCCGTTCGAGAACATCACGAGTTCGTTCGTGCCGGACGGCCGCGCGATCGTGATGTCCCCGTCGAGGAGGTCGGAGATCTCGACGCGCGGGCGGTCGCCGGCCAGCGACACGGCGACCGATGCGCGGGCTCCGGCGACGAATACGGTGTCGTCGATCATGGCCGCGTCGGTGACCCGCCCGGTGTTCGTACTGAGGCCCTCGGTTCCCGAGCCGTCGGGGTCCGACATCGTGACGCGGCCGGTGTGCTGGTTGACCGTCACCACGGTGTCCCAGGCCGTGTCGACGTCAACAGTCGTTCGCTCGGCGTCAGCGTCGCCGATCAGCCGGCCGGCGACGATCGCCAGGACGGCGACCGCCGCGACGATCAGCGCGGTGAACGCAAGTCGACGAACGAGGAAGTTGGGTCGCGACCCACCGTCGCCGCCGTCACCGAACGACTGCGGTGCATCGGACATGACGTGCAGATCGTAGAGCGCTAGCGTCGGTGGGGTGGAGTTCACCTGCCCCCGATGCGCCGCGGCGACCGTCGACGAGCTGTACGGGCCATGCGAGTCCTGTCGGGGTGACCTGCGTGCGAAGTACCAGCTCGAAGGTCGCGTGGTCGATCTCGCGGAGTACGAGCCGAAGATGAATGTCACGCCGAATGCGGTCGCGTTGAAGGACGACTGACCGGACGCGTCAGGGAATCAGGCTCCGGGTCCGAGGCATCGCGCGCCGTCACGGTTCGCGACACACTCCGATGGACGGCGCGCCGAGACGGTGGCGCACTAGGCTCGGCGCACCGCCGACCGGCACAGATCGACCGGGACACGCCGAATGTGACCTGGGGAAACCGAGAGTGAGAGGGCCATGACCAACACCGACGACGTCATCGACAAGTGGGACCCGAAACGTGTGGTCGTGTGGGTGACCCGCCTGATCAGCTACGTCGTCTACTTCTACGTCATGCTGGTCGAGATCATCCTGCTGCTCGGCTTCGTCTTGTTGCTGTTCGGCGCCAACCCGAATTCAGGGTTCGTCGACTGGGCCTACCGCAACCTCGACCGGGTGATGGAGCCGTTCCGCGGCATCTTCTCGCCGATCGAGATCGGTGAGACCGGCAACGATGTACCGGCGGTGTTCGAGACATCGGTGCTGTTCGCGATGGTCATCTACGGGATCATCGCTCTCCTGTTGCACGCCGCGATTCAATGGCTCACACATCGAATGGACCTGATCGACCGCGACCAGCGCGCCGAGGCACAGCGCAAGGAGTACGAGCGCGCGAGCGCAGAACTCGAAGCGCGCCGCGCCGCTGCGGGCCTGCCGCCGACGAACCCGGCGCCGGTCGCTCCGACCATCCCGCCGACGCCGCCACCGCCCCCGCCGGCGCCGCCGAGCTGAATCCGTCGACGACACGGTCCCGATCGGTCGTCCATGGTCGCCACATCGACGACTGGTTCGTAGCGCGAGCCTCCCCGACGCGTAGGTTCCGGGCATGACCGATCGGCTGCCCGCCCTTTCCCTCGCCGCGAGTCCGGGACGCCGGACGCGCACGCTCGAACTGGTGACCGAGATCGAAGATCGCGGGTTCTCCGGGATCTACTGCCCGAGTTTCGGCGACGCGCTGGGCCTCTGCTTGTCGATCGCCCATGTCACCAGCCGAATCGAGTTCGGCACTTCGATCCAGCCGATCTACCTCCAACATCCGGCGGCGCTCGCGACCTCGGCCAGCTACCTTCATGAGGTCGCCGAGGGGAGGTTCCGACTGGGCATCGGCGTCACCCACGGGCCGGTGGTCAAACGACTGGGCGTAGAGACGGGCAAACCGTTGAGTGACATGCGTGAGTATGTCTCGACGATGCGCGCGGCAGCGGAATCGATGGGCGGCCTTCCGCCATTGGTGCTCGCCGCACTCCGCGACAAGATGCTCGGGCTCGCGGTGGAGCTCGGCGATGGCGCCGTCTGGGCGAATGCGTCTCGCAGCCGCATGGCGCACTCACTGTCATTGGTGCCCGATGACGCTCGCGGCAGCGGGTTCTGGATCGGCAACATGATCCCGACAGTGATCGACGACGACATCGAGGCGGCGCGGGCGCGGAACCGCAAGACGCTGAGCGGGTACGTCGCACTTCCGAACTATCGGAACTACTGGATCGACGCCGGCTACGGGGAGGAGATGTCCGCGGAGATGGCGGCGCTCGACGTCCGCGACTCAGATGGTGTGCTCGCCGCGATGAGCGATCGATGGCTGGACGACTGCACGCTGTCGGGACCCGCCCACCGCGTTCGCGCTGGGATCGAGGCCTGGTTCGCTGCCGGCGTCACCGCACCGATCGTCGTGCCGTCGTCGACGTCGGGAGGTCAGGCGAAGGCGTTCCAGGAGCTCTTCGAGGCGTTCGCCTGAGGGCGCTCGCCACACAACGCCGCGGCGTACGTCACGCCGTGTCGGCGTCGCCGGCGCCCAGAACGGTCTGGTCATAGTCGATGATTGCACCGGTCATCATCCCGGCCTCGTCGCTGAGTACGAAGGCGAGAGTCGCCGCCAGCTCGTCGGCTTTGATCAACCGACCGAACGGTCGTGACGCTTCCGCTCGCTCCAGCCAGCCGTCGACAGCCCTGTGGTACTTGCGTTGGATGGCGTCTTCGCCTGGAGTGTCCATCCAGCCCGGGTTGACCTGCACGACTCGTACGCCGTCGCCGGCCAACTGAAAGGCAGCCGTGCGCGTCATGATCGCGAGCGCACCCTTCGAGATGCTGTACGGGGTGATGAACGGCGCACCACCATGCGCCGCCATACTGCCGACGTTGACGATGCTCGCCGGTGTGTTGTTTGATCGAGCCAGTCCTGCCACGGCTTGAACCAACTGGAATGGGGCCCGAACGTTGACCGCCATCATTTCGTCGAAAAGTTCGGGCGTTGTGTCCCAGATGTCCCCACGGGCGGTGAGCGCCCCGCAATTGGCCAGGTGATCGACACGTCCGAAGTGTTCGCGGGCAGCCGGAACCAGCGTGGCGACGCTTGCTGCATCCGCCAGGTCGGCGCCGACGAAGATCGCATCACAGCCTTTCGCGGTGAGGGCGTCGGCGACACCGCGCCCGCGTTCTTCGGAACGGCCTGTCACGATTGCGCCGGCGAGACCCTCGGCGACCATCCGGTGCAACAGTGCTTCACCGAGACCTTGTGTCGAACCCGTCACCACTGCGACCCGGTCGAGGAAACGGCCTCCTTCGCTACGCATCCCAGCGACTCTAGGCGACTAGCTTTCCAGTCATCTCGATGAACGAGCTCCACCACTTCGAACCGTCCGCCGACCCCGCCGCGGTCGCGAACCACCTCGCCGAACACGGCTACGCGATCATCGACCACCTGGCCGACGGGGCACTGCTCGACCGCCTCGCCGACGAAGCTTCGCCGCTCATCGCCGCATCCGCAGCTGGGCGTGACGACTACGACGGCCGCCGCACCAGACGGACGGGCGCGTTGATCGCGCGGTGCCCGGCCGCGCGGGAGCTGGTGATGAATCCCCTTGTCGTGGCGAGCGTCGGTCGGTTTCTGTCGCATGCCTCTGCCGTGCAGCTTCACCTCACCCAGATCATCACGATCGAGCCGGGCGAGACGCAGCAACATCTCCATCGCGATCAGATGGCGTTCGACCTCTTCCCGTTCCCGGCGGACTACCACGTGCAGTGCAACACGCTGTGGGCGCTCACCGACTTCACAGTCGAGAACGGAGCGACACACGTCTGCCCAGGTACCTCGGCGATGTCCGATGATGCCGCGGCCGAGGTGCAATCCCTGCAGGCCGAGATGGAGCGCGGCAGTGTGTTCCTCTACGACGGCAAGGTCCTCCACGGTGGCGGTGCAAACCGCAGCACAGGGCCTCGCCAAGGTGTCAATTTGACGTATTCGATCGGCTGGGTCCGCCAAGAGGAGAACCAGTTCCTCGCCTGTCCCCCCGACGTCGCGCGAACGCTCGACGACGATCTGCTGCGGATGATGGGCTACCAGCAGGGCGCATTCGCGCTCGGGTACGTCGGCGACCAGCAGGACCCCCTGGCGTTCCTGCGCGGCACGGACGAGAAGACTCGCCTGGTCGGCGACTTTGCCGCTGACAGCTCCGACTACCGGCGCTTCGCAGACGGCATCGACGCCGACGAGCCGAACCCCGCGGGCGCCTGACTTCTCAACCCCTTGCGTTGATCGCGACGAGCTGTTCGAATCGTGGCCGCACAACGTCGCGGATGATCGTTGCCCGCTCGACTTCCGCCGCGCGGGCTGCCTCGCCCCACAGCGCTCTGCCGATCATGAATCCGGAACACCCGGCGGACACCGCGACGGTGAAGTCCTCGACGAAATCCGAGAAGCTGCCGCCGCCGGACAGCATTGCCCACGGCCCACCGGCGATCACGGTGACGGTTTCACATGCCTCGAGCGATCCGGGGTAGGGCAATTTCAAGAGGGCCGGGCGCATCGCCGCGAATCGCCGAGTGGTCTCGATGACGACCCGCGACCGGTCGGACGGCGAGTCCAGGTCGTAGAAGAGTGGTTCGAGTGCGAGCGGGAGACCCTCGCGACGACATTCTTCGACGATCACCCGGGCGACTTCCTCTTGCGCGGATGCGAGCGGACGGTCGGGATGGTATGGCAGCAGCAGCTTCGCCACCGCGGCACCGGACGCCTTTGCCAGCGCGACCGACCAACCATCGAGCACAGTGGTCGGGGCTGCGCCCGGATCGCCGAGGTAGCCCTGCGACTCGAGCGCGGCGAAGAAGCCGACGCCGTCGGGGAGCACGCCGGCGTCGGGCACCTGCGGAATCGAATACTCCGGCTCGAGCATCACGCCGGACGCGAGATCCGCGACCCCCGCGGCGAGTTCGATCTTCAGTTTGGTGATGTGCTCCGCCGTCAGGGCCCCGGGATCGTCGGGAGCGAGATATTGCCGTAGTGAGTCGCGATGGTCGATCGCGAGGACCGCGAAGCGATCGGCGTCGTCGGTGACCCCCGCCAGCCCCGGTCCGTTCACGGCGAAACGACGGGCAGGTTCCAGGCTCCGCGTTCCCAATCATCTTGGATCCACGTGTAGGCGTCGTGGAAACAGGGCGGCGTGCGGCGCTCGTCGTCGAGCAGTTCGCCTGCCAGGAAGTTGAGGAAGAACATGTGCGAACTCGGACACGCGACGCTGGAGTGGTACCCCTTCGTCACCAGCACGACGTCTCGGTCGTGGGCTGTGAAGTGTTCCTCGAAGTCTTCATCGGCACGCCAGTTGCGGTGCATCGCGAAGCCGTCGTCCGGATCGAGACGGAAGTAGTAGGTCTCCTCGAGATACGGAGATCCGTCCCGACCGTCGTGGCAATGGGGCGCCCATCCCGACCACGTCCCGCGCGGTACGTACACCTCGTACAAGATGAGGCGTTCGGCCGGGAGCGGCGGTGCGAGCACGTGGTTGACCTGGCGATATGCAGCCCCCCCACCGCGAATCTCCGAGGTCATCTCGTCGGGCGCGAAGAGTCGAGTGGGGTATTTCCCCTCCGCCGGGGCCGATCCGATGGCGAATTCGAAGCGTCCTGTGGCGGACACCTCGATCGGGGTGCCGGGCGGGGCGTAGACCACATGGGGCATCTGGGTGAACACCGATGTGCGCGCCAAGGGGAAGGTACTGTCCCCGGCCCGCACCGTGCCCGCGCCGGACAGCGGGACGATCGCGGTCTCGCGATCGGTGAGTAGGTGTCGGTGGATGTCGTCGGCGGTGAGTTCGACGACGGCGAACGACAGGTACTCCCATCCCGCGTCGTCGGGCGTGACCGAAAGACGGACGGTTCCGTCCGGCGAGGGCCTGCGGTGGTGCTTTTCGTTCATCCGATCTCCTCGATTCGAACGCTGCGTTCCTCGCGTACAGAACGCCAAGCGGCGAGCCCCATGACGAGTGCAGCTCGACCGTCGGCTCCGACGACTGGATGGTCGCTGCCCTCGGTTGTTGCGTCGACGAACGCATCCCACTGGTCGATGTAGCTACGGGTGTAGCGCTGAAGAAAGAAGTTCTCGAGGGGTGGGTGGCGGAACCCGTCTTCGGTCGCGAGCACGCTGTTGAATTGGTGGAAGTTGTCCGAGGCTGCTTTGCCACCGGACCCGAACACCTCGACGCGCTGGTCGTAGCCGTAGGTCGCCCTGCGGCTGTTGTCGATGGTGGTGATCGCACCGTTCTCATGGGTGAGAACGACAACCGCTGTGTCGAGGTCTCCCGCCTCGCCGATCGCCGGGTCGACCCGGACCGCACCGGTGGCGAAGACCTCGACGACCTCACTGCCGGTGACGTAGCGGGCCATGTCGAAGTCGTGGATCGTCATGTCACAGAAGATCCCACCCGATGTCGAGATGTAGTCGATCGGGGGAGGATTCGGATCGCGGCTGGTGATATTGCAGAGATGAACGTCACCGATCGCGCCATGTGCAACTGCGTCAGCGACCGCCTTGTGGCTCGGATCGAACCGGCGGTTGAACCCGACCTGGAGCGTCACGCCGGCCGTGTCCACGGCCTCGAGGCCACGGTCGACCTCGCTGAGATCGAGCGATAGTGGCTTTTCGCAGAAGATCGCCCGTCCGGCGCCCGCCGCAGCGACGATGGCATCGACGTGCGTGTCGGTCGTCGTGCAGATGGCGACGGCGTCGACATCATCGTCGCTGACGGCGTCGGCAAGGGATGATGCGACCCGAGCCTCGGTGCTCGCGGCGGTCTCGTCGGCAGCCTCGGGTACGACGTCGTACACCACCGTGACGTCGGTTCCGCGCACCTGACGGTGCAGGAGGTCGGCGTGCATTCGGCCGATCCGGCCGCAGCCGAGGACGGCGAATCGGAGGGGTGTCATGGCGGGGTTCCTCTCGTCGTATCCAGAATTCGCTCGGGTGTTGTGCCGGGCGGTCGCTGCAGCGTGAGTGTGGTGATGATGCGTCCGCCGTCGATGGCGACGTCGTAGGTGCCCAGGGGCATCCGCACGGGACGCCGCACCGGGGCGCCCGTGGCCAGGTCGAAGCGGCCATTGTGCTTGGGGCACTCGATGCAGGCATCGACCAATGCGCCGTGCGCGAGGTGGGCGTGGCCGTGGGTGCAGATGCCGTCGAGGACGAACACGTTCCCGCCGAGGTCACGCACCAGAACAAGGTCCAGCCCGTCGATCTCGGCGCTCCTGATCATTCCCGGCGCCAAACCGTCGAGCGAGCCAAGATCGAATCGTCCGTCCGCGATCGGAGTGCCGACAGCGTGATTGATCCCCTGGCCGGTTGCAGCCGGCACGTCGGGAATCGTTCGACCCTGCAACTCGTCGGTCGGGTCGCGTCGCTGACGCCACATCTCGCCGACCAGCTCACGGTAGGCGCTCCACATCGACGGGTTGGGCTCGGGCAAGGCGTCCTTGATCTCGGCGTGGAGCGCGGGCAGCCGGTAGTAAGGGACGGCCGGGAACATGTGGTGTTCGATGTGGTAGTTCATGTTCAGGTACAGGAACCGGAAGACCGGGTTCATGTACACCGTGCGCGTGTTGGCCCGATGGTCGAGCACGTCCTCTTGGAGGCCGAGGTGTTGGGTTGCACCGAAGAAGACCATCAACCACGTGCCGTAGATCGACGGCAGTCCGATCAGCAACAGCGGGACGATGCTGCCGAGCGCGAGCGAGACGGCGACGACCGCCGCGAGGATCGCGAGGAAGACACGTGCTTCCCACACCACCTTGCGCAGTTCTTGTTCCGGAACGAAGTCGCGCGTTTCAGGATCGATACGACCAGTCGCGTGCCGACCGAACTGCGCGAGCGCACGGGGAGCATTGACCAGGTTCGTGTAGTTGAGCAGGAATCTGCGGATCGTCGACGGGCGCGGTACCTGGATCTCGCGATCGCGACCCACGATGATCGTGTCGCTGTGATGGCGAAAGTGTGACCATCGCCAGAGCGTCGGCCCGCGCAGCAGGAAGAACGATGACAGGTAATAGACCGTGTTGTTGACGGCGTTGGACCGCGCAGCCGTGCCATGGCCGTACTCGTGCCAGCGGGCGTCGGCGGAGCCCCCGTACAGCGCGCCGTAGGCGAGGAAGAGTGGGATCGCGAACCAGGCACCGATCGACAGTACGGCGGCGACACCGAGTCCGATCAGCAGCGCGAACCACAGTGCCGCGTCGGCGATCGCGCGGGCGTTGGTGCGTTCCATCAGTTCCGCGACCCGCGCGGGGTCGACATGGGGCCGGAACCACTCGGCGTCGGCGAGTCCGCGTTCGACCGCACGTTCGGATTCCGGTCCGACCAGGGAGTAGTCCCGCGAAGGCTGCCCTTCGAGGACGTTCGCGATCGTCACCGACATGCCGGTCACGCCCGCCGCTGTTGCGCTTTTCCGGCGACGACCTCGCTCCGCGCGGCGGCCACTTCGGCCCGCGCGGACACCTCGGGGACGCCGACCTCCCAGTACGTGCCGCCCTCGGTCCATTCGTAGGGATCCGTCTGCAGCGCGATGACAAATGTGCGGTCGGACCCCCGCGCTCGCTCGAGTGCGCCCTCGAGTTCGTCGACCGACGTGACCGTCTCGCTCGCACACCCTTGCGCTGCCGCCAGCTGCGCGAAGTCGACACGCACGCCCTCGTCGCCGCGGCAGTCCTCGAGCAGGTTGTTGAATGGGACGCCGCCCTGGTTGGTCTGGAGCCGATTGATCACGGCGTACCCGCCGTTGTCACAGACGATCACGATGAGCTTGTGGCCCGACAACACCGAGCTGTACAGGTCGGAGTTCATCATCATCGTCGAGCCGTCGCCGACGAACACGATCACCTCGCGATCGGGCATTGCCATCTTCGCGCCCCAGCCGCCGGCGATCTCGTAGCCCATGCACGAAAACCCGTACTCGCAGTCGAAGCTGTTGATCTCGTCCGCACGCCAGCCGTTGTTGACCTCACCGGGGAAGCCGCCGGCGGCGGCCAATGCATAGTCACCGGGCCGCTTGTTGCGGTCGACCGCGCCGACCACCTGGGCGTATGTGATCGGGGTCGCATCGCTCGGCGCGGCGATCTTGTCGATGTAGCGGTGATAGCCGGCGGTCAGCGATGTCGCACGTTCGGTCCAGCCCTCGTCGAACCGGTGATCGCCGAGACGCTCGCCGAGTTCGACGAGTCCTTCGCGCGCATCGGCCACGAGCGGCAGCGACCTGCGCTTGACGGCGTCGAACCGCGCTGCGTTGAGGCCGATGATCTGCACCGCCGGATCCTGGAAGACGGTCCACGAGCCTGTGGTGAAGTCCTCGAGCCGGCTACCGACCGCTAGGACGACGTCGGCCGCGTTGGCCAGCTGGTTAGCCGATTCGCAGCCGGTGACCCCGATCGGTCCGGCGTTCAGCCGGTGCGCTGCGACGAGGCTCGCCTTGCCGGCGACAGTCTCGACGACTGGAATCTCGTGCCGTTCGGCGAAGGCGAGCAGCTGCGCCTCGGCGAACGAGTAGTGCACGCCGCCGCCGGCGATGATCAGCGGCCTGGATGCGCCGCGGAGGGCGTCCGCGGCTACCGCGACTTGGCCCGCGTCGGGACGTGGCCGAACGATGCGATGCATACGCGGGGCGAGGAACTCGTCGGGTACGTCGAATGCCTGCGCCTGCACGTCCTGGGGCAGACCGAAGAATGCGGGCCCGCATTCGGCGGGGTCGAGCATCGTCGCGATCGCCTGGGGGAGCGAGGTGAGGATCTGGTCGGGCACGACGATGCGGTCCCAGTAGCGCGTCACCGCCCGGAATGCATCGTTCACAGTGACGGACGGCGTACCGAAGTGCTCGACCTGCTGCAGTACGGGATCCGGGGTGCGGCTGGCGAACGTGTCGCCGGACAACAACAGCAGGGGCAGCCGATTCGAGTGCGCGACACCGGCCGCGGTGACCATGTTGGTGGCACCTGGACCGATCGACGACGTCGCCACCATGATCTGGCGTCGGCGCATCGCTTTGGCGTAGGCGGTTGCAGCGAGCGCCATCCCCTGCTCGTTCTGGCCGCGCCAGGTGGGGAGATCGTGGGAGGCTTCCTGCAGTGCGTGACCGAGGCAGGTGACGTTGCCGTGTCCGAAGATCGCGTAGACCCCGGGAAACAGCGGTGCCTCGGTGCCGTCGCCGAGTTCGGTTCGCTGGGCGACGAGGTGTCCGACGATCGCTTGCGCAACGGTCAGACGATGAGTTGCCATGACGGTGTTCCTCTCGGCGGGATACAGGGAGTGTTCATCGGGGTGACAATCGCTCGACGGTCTCCCAGCGCTCGTTGCGCCATGAACGCAACAGCGCGTCCTGCACGCTCACGTAGTCGATCGCCTCGGCAAACCCTGGCTCGTGCTGACGTCCGGCGGCGACCGAGTCGAGGAACTCGTAGTCCTCGATGACCTTCATGTCCTCGTAGCCGATCGCGTTCGCGTCGCCGGGCACGAAGTTGCCGTGGTGTGGGTACCGATCACCCGCGTAGACCGTCGTGTAGCCGCGGGCGCGGTCGTCAGCGAGGAACAACTGGAGCTCGTTCATCGTCTCGAGGTTCCACATCAGAGAACCCTTGGTTCCGTAGATCTCGAACGCATTCTGGCTCTCCGGACCCATGATTGCCCGCGACGATTCGAAGACACCGCGGGCGCCGTTCTCGAACTCGACCATGCAGCCGAAGTAGTCCTCGTTCTCGACGGCGCCCGTCGGGTCGTCCGGTCGTCCGCGGTCGTAGTGGGTGCCACCGGCCAGCGGCAGTGGGCGCTCGGTGATGTAGGTATGGCCGGTGCCGACGACCCGGTTGATCGGCCCGACGAGCATGTGCGCGAGGTCGATCGAGTGGCTGAGGATGTCCGATGACACCCCGTGTCCCGCCTCGTCGAGCATGAACCGCCAGGACAGAAAGCCCATTGGATCGGCGCCGTACATCGAGAAGAAGCGGCCGCGATAGTTGGTGATCTCGCCGAGATCACCGTTCGCGATCAACTGCCTGGCGTACTGCACGAGCGGTGCCCAGCGGTAGTTGTAGCCGACCCCGGTGATCACACCGGCCTGTCGGGCGGCCGCCTCGATGCGTACCGTCTGTTCGGGCGTGCCACCGACTGGTTTCTCGCAGAAGACGTGCTTACCGGCGGCTGCGGCTGCGACGGCGACGGGTTCGTGGAGCATGTTCGGCGCGCAGATGCACACGACATCGACGTCGGGGTGGTCGATCGCTTCCTGCCAGTCGAGCGTGCTGGTTCGAAAGCCGAACGAGTCGACTGCCGTGTCGAGCCGTTCCTGCACGTTGTCGCTGATGACGACGAGCTCGGGGTCATAGCTCCGGTCGGGGAACAGCGTCGGGATACGGATGTACGAGCGCGTGTGCGCCTGGCCCATCCATCCGAAGCCGACGACCGCGACGCCGATCCTGGTGCGGGTCATGCGACGACCCCGTTCGCGTCGGTCATCGGACAGCGCGGGTCGGTTGGCATGCCGGCCCATTCGTCGCGGACCCAGTGGTGTGCCGGGTCGTCACAGAACGCCATCGACCGCTCGCCGCCGGGGCCGGCCAGCACGTTGAGGTAGTACATCGGATAGCCGGGGGCGGCGATGCACGGCCCGTGGTAGCCGCGGGGGATGAGGAAGACGTCGCCGTCGCGGACCGCGGTGTCGATCTCGTAGGGGTCGCCCGGGTCGCCGGCCGGGACGTAGTTGCGGTGCATACCGAATCCCTCGGGCGCGTGGTCGATCGTGCCCGCGCGCCCGATGCGGAAGTAGTAGATCTCCTCGTTGTTCACCTCACACTCGGGTGATTCGTCGTGCTTGTGGGGCGGGTACGACGACCAGTTGCCATCTGGTGTCAGCAGTTCGACGCACATCAGCCTGTCGGCGTGGTCCCACACCTCGGGGCTGAGGAAGTTGTTGACCTGGCGTGTCGCTGGGCCGGCACCGCGAGTCTCGATCTGCACACCTTCGACCGGTCCGTACTTCGGCGTGAGCTTGCGTGTGGCTCGGGCGGTGCAGAGCGCGAACTGGCCACCTGATTCGCTGGCCAGCGTGACCACCGTGTCGCGTGGAACGTACGCGAAGTCGGTGACACGCTCGAAGACCGACCGCCGGCCCTCGAGGTCGAAGTCGTGGCCGTCGCAACTGACCGTGCACGAGCCGGACAGCGGCAGCACGACCATCTCGTCGTGGCCGGTGTCGAACGTGACAGGTTTCGACGCGTGCAGCGAGATGACGCGCAGGCCGGAGTACGCCCACCCGGCGTGTTCAGGCGAGAGGTTGACGTCGTGCGCGTCGTCGGCCAGCGAGCCCGCAGGTCGCAGGAGATCTGTGAGCGACGTCACGACGGGTGAACGATCTGCGCCGCGGTCGCGACGGCGGCACCGACATCGCCGTCGGGTGGATAGAGCAGCGAGCGCCCGACGATCAGCCCACGGACGTTGGGGACGGCCATCGCTTGCCGCCATTCGTCGAAGGCGGTTGCCGGATCAGGTCCAGGGGTGCCGCCGAGGATCAGCGCGGGCAGGGAGGTGGCGGCCATCACGCGTTCGATGTCGTCGGACGCCGGCAACTTGAGCCAGGTGTATGCGGAGGTCGACCCGAGCGCGGAGGCAACGCCGATGCAACGCACCAGTTCGTCGGTGCGTTCGTCGAGGACGGCCCGACCGTCGCGTCGCGTGTACGGCAGAGGCTCGACCATCGCGACCAAGCCGGCCATGGCGAGGCCGGTGACGAACTCAGCGCACGCCTCGATCGTCGGCTTGCTGTTCGGGTCGTTCGGGTCGATTCGCAGCAGCATCTTGCCGCCGTCGAGCCCCTGTTCGACGATCGCCGCGACGTCGTGCCCGGTGAGTTGGTCGTCGAGTTCCCACGCCGAACCCTGCAGGCCGCCGCGATTCATCGAACCGATTGCGACCTTGTCGTCGAGCGCGCCCAGCACCGCGAGGTCGTCGAGCACGTCAGGCGTCCCCATCACGCCGTCGACGCCTGGGTCGGCGAGCGCCGTCATCGTCCGGTCGAGCAACCCCCGGCGGTCGGCCATCGCGAAGGAGTCCGCTCCGACACCGGTCATGCGTCGAGCGGTGTGGTCGACGGCGATGATGAAGGTGGCACCGTCCTCGGCGAGCAGAGGACGGCGAGAGCGAGTCGCCAACGCCTCGCCGATCGCCTGCGGATTCCGTGCTCGCGTCTCCAGGAGCTGAGTCCATCGTTCGTCGGAGATGATCACACCAGCACCTCGTCGAGTTCGGCCGTGGTTGGCATCGCGTCGGAACACATGAGACGGCCGGCCACGATCGAGCCGGCCGCGTTCGCGCGGTGAACGATCTCCGCCGGGCTCCGTCCGGCGAGGAGGCCGTCGCACAACGATCCGCCGAACGCATCGCCGGCCCCCAACCCACAGACGACATCGACCGGGATCGGTGGCACGACCGTGCGCTCGTCTGCGGTCGCCACGAGCACGCCGTCGCCGCCTTGTTTCACGATCGCGATCGACACGCCACGTTCGAGCAGTCGGTCGGCGGCCTCGTCGGGCACGCGCGTTCCCACGGCGATCTCGCATTCGTCGCGGTTGCCCACCGCTACCGTGCAGTGCTCGATCACCGGTGAGATGTATCGGCTGGCGTCCTCCGGTGAGGACCAGAACATCGGGCGGTAGTCCAGATCGATCACCGTGTGTTCGGATCGGTCGCGCGCCGTGAGTGCAGCCATCGCCGCTGAGCGGCTCGGCTCCTCCGCAAATCGTGAGCCGGTGAGCCAGAAGACGGGAGCGGCCCGAATCGCATCGAGCGGTAGGTCGTCGACGCCGATGTTCATTTCGGGACCGCGGGGCGCGCGGTAGAAGAACAGCGATGGCTCCTCCGGTGGCATCAACTCGCAGAACACCACCGGCGTGAGCAGTTCGTCGTCCGTGCTGACGAACGCGTCGTGCACACCGAACTCCCTGAGTCCTTGACGAATGAACAGACCGAACGCGTCATCGCCGACGCGGTTGATCACGGCGGAGCGACGACCGAGGCGCGCGGCTGCCACAGCGACGTTGGTCGGGCTTCCCCCGATCGACTTGCGGAATGTCTGTACGTCGGCGAGCGGAACGTTGTGCTGTTCGGGGTACAGATCGACCGAGGACCGTCCGAATGTCAGCACCTCGAGCTCGGCGAGGTCGAATGGTGGCCCCATCACAGGGTTCCGCTGTCTGGACGGATCAGTGCTCACTCGATTCGAGTTCGTGCTCGAGCGCCTCGAGTTCCGCGCCGCCGGCCATCATCTGGATCAGCTCGTCGCGCGGCAGATCTTCCTTGGCGAAGTTCCCCATCGAGTGACCGCGATTGAGGATCATGAAGCGGTCACCGACCGGGTAGGCGTGGTGTGGGTTGTGGGTGATGAAGATCACACCGAGACCGCGGTCGCGAGCTGCGACGATGTACTTCAGGACCACACCGGACTGCTTGACACCCAGCGCCGACGTCGGCTCGTCGAGGATCAGCACCTTGGCGCCGAAGTAGACCGCACGGGCGATGGCCACCGATTGGCGTTCGCCACCCGACAGTGTCCCGACCGGCTGGTCGGTGTCGCGGATGTCGATGCCCATCTTGCCCATCTCTTCCTTGCAGATGGTCTTCGCCTTCGTGATGTCGACGCTGCGGAGCGGCCAGACGCCCTTGGTCGGCTCGGAGCCGAGGAAGAAGTTCCGCCACACCGACATCAGCGGGACCATCGCGAGGTCCTGGTACACGGTCGCGATCCCGCTGTCGAGCGCCTCACGCGGCGACTCGAAGTCGACTTCTTCACCGTCGAGATGGATGTCGCC
>JASJHI010000027.1:0-6077 GCA_033791105.1 Acidimicrobiia bacterium
GGGTGACTTCACGCTCACCGCGGTCGGCGACGATCAGACCGAATTCCGCTGGCGGGAGCATCTGCGGTTTCCGTGGTACTTCGGCTCGCGTTTCGGTGCTTGGGTCGCCTCGCCGATACTCCGGTGGGTCTGGCGCCGCAATCTGGGCGGCCTCAAGGCGCGCGTCGAACGCTGACTGCATCCGCCACGCCGTATCGCTGCGTAGAGCCGTTCATGCGGGCTCCACATAATCCCAATCGACGAGTTGCGATCATTGGATCGGGCATCGCAGGATTGACCTGCGCTCACGTTCTCGGACCTCACCGAGACGTCGAGCTGTTCGAGGCCGACGACCGACTGGGAGGCCACGCGAACACCGTGACGGTCGACGATCCGATCGCCGGCGAGCTGGCCGTCGATACCGGCTTCATCGTTCACAACCGCCCCAACTACCCCAACTTCTCCCGTCTCGTCGACGAGCTCGGTGTGCGCACTCAGCCGACGGAGATGAGCTTCGCCGTCACGGATCGACGACGGCAGCTGACGTATCGTGCGACGAATCCGAGCACGATCTTTGCCGACCGTCGCAACATCGCCCGTCCGGAGCTGTGGCGGATGCTCTATGACATCACGCGACTCTGGCGATCTGCTCGCCACTTGCTGGAAGATCCGACGTCGTCGGAACGGCTGACGCTCGGACAGTTCCTCGCCGGCGGATCATTCTCCGAGGGGTTCGTGGAATGGCACTTACGGCCACTTTTCGCCGCTGTCTGGTCGGCGGACCCGCGCACGCTCGAGGAGGCGTCTGCGCTCGCCTTTCTCGGGTTCATCGACAACCACGGGCTCATCGGGTTCGGTCGACGCCCACAGTGGCGAACCATCGTTGGCGGCAGCCGAGAATACGTCGCCGGGATCGAGCGACGGTTCGATGGGAAGGTCCATCTCTCGTCCCCGGTCACTGCGGTGCGACGACTCGAGACCGACGGCGTGGAGGTCGTGACATCGAACGGGAAATACCTCTTCGACGAGGTCGTCTTCGCCTGTCACACCGATCAGATCCTGCGTCTCCTCGAACATCCCACGGCGACAGAGCGTGAGATCCTCGGCGCAATTCGGTACCTGCCCAACCGCGCGGTACTGCACACCGACTCGACTCGGTTGTCGCCGAACCCGAGGGCGTGGGCAGCCTGGAACTACGAGGTCGAGCCCGAGGCCAGTGCCCCCGGAGTCACCTACGACCTCACGACCCTGCAGCAGCTCCCTGGAGCTCAGCGATACCTCGTGAGCTTGAACATGGAGGATCGCATCGACCCGTCGACCATCATCCGTACGTTCGACTACTCACACCCGTACTTCGATGTCGGCGCCGTTCTGGCGAAGCCGCGCCTTCCCGAGATCAACGGACTCGACCGGATTCACTATTGCGGCGCCTGGGCTCGTAACGGTTTCCACGAGGACGGGATGGCAGCGGCTCTCGATGTGTGCACGCAGCTCGGAGTGGAGTGGTGACCGATCTGCTCGGTCCGACCACGGCCTCGCCCGACGTCGCACAAACGCGGCCGCTGACACCAGACCTCGCAGCGGTGTGCTCCGGCACAGTCCAACATGAGCGGGCGCGTCCGACCGTGCACCGCTTCGAGCGTCCCGTGACGATGATCTGGATCGACCCTGACCGGCCGGACGACCTCTTCGGCCGACATGCGCTGTGGTCAGCGCATCGACGAGCGCCGGTCCGGTTCGACCGTTCCGACTACGGCGCTCCCTTCGACGACCGCTCCCTCGCGCTTCAGGCGCGGTGCGATCTGGCGCCGCTCGTCGGTGATGCACCGGTCGGTCCTGTCCGGATGCTGACTCAACCGAGAAGCTACGGCTGGCTGTTCAATCCGCTGACCCTCTATTTCGTGTGGGGTCGCGACGCCACCTCCGACCCGGTCGGCGTCGTCGCGGAGGTGTCCAACACACCCTGGAAGGAACGCCACAGGTACCCGGTAGCACTGGATGGTTCGCTCGAGAGCAGCTTCGAGAAGGTGATGCACGTCTCACCGTTCCTCGGGCTCGGGATGCGCTACGACCTACGAATCGCTGCGAGCCGGAATCGACTTCAGATCGCAGTCGACGTTGTCGAGCACGAGGCCGAGAGCGATGCATCGGACGTCCCGATCCTGCGGACGTTCCTCGACCTTGGCAGAGAACCCGGGACGACACGCGTACTCTCGAGGGCGATGCTCCGCCAGCCGTTTCCCACCCATCGGGTCAGCGCCGCGATTCACGTCGAGGCCGCAAAGTTGTGGGCCAAAGGTGTTCCGCTCGTGGCACACCCTCGGAGAGCGTTCACCAGGCTCGACCCAGTGGTCGCGGACGATCGGAGTCGCTCTTGACCACCCGCCGAAAAGCACAACACCAGACAGAGACGAATGGCCGCGCGCCGTTTCCGGATTGGGCGGTGGAACGCGAGGGAAGTCGGCCGGCTCGTGGTGACCGACTTCTCGAACGCGCACCGCTTCATCGTCGGGCGGGCGCGGCGCCGTCGGGACTTGCACGGCGTTTGGTGGTCGCCCTGCTCGACCGTTTCGACCATGGCAACCTCGAGGTGGTCGACCTCGACGGATCCGTTCGCCGGTTCGGGCCGGAACGGGGCGAGCCGCGGGCGCGAGTGGAGGTCCGCGACGACCGCGCTTGGCGATCGCTGCTGACCGGTGGGTCAGCGGGGTTCGGACGCGGTTTCGTCGAAGGCTGGTGGCACAGCGACGACCCGATGACCGTCACCCGGGTCATCATCGGCAACCTGCATCGTCTCGACGAAGTCCGGAACTCGTGGGCGCGCGTCACGCGCGCACCTCGCGACGCGATCGCGAGGCTGGCACCTCGCACGACCCGCAGGAGTAATCGCGACGACATCGCGACTCACTACGACATCAGCAATGCCTTCTACGCCCAGTTCCTCGATGAGACCATGACCTACTCCTCAGCCATCTTTGCGACCGCTGACGAGCCCCTCGCCATGGCGAGCCGGCGCAAATACCAGCGCCTGCTCGACAAGCTCGACGTTGGCGCCCACCACGAACTGCTGGAGATCGGCTCGGGCTGGGGCGGCTTCGCTTCCCACGCGGTTCGCGAGGCCGGGTGCAGCGTGACCACCACGACGATCTCCGACGAGCAGCACCGCACGCTCGTCGCTCGCATGGCTCGTGAGGGCATCTCGGAGGACGTCACGCCGCTGCAGCTCGACTGGCGCGATCTCCCCTCGCTCGGCCGTAGTTTCGACCGCGTGGTGTCGATTGAGATGATCGAGGCAGTCGACTGGCGCGACTACCGCTCGTACTTCTCGACGATCGAACGGTGCCTCGCACCGGACGGGATGGTCGGCGTCCAGGCGATCTGCTTCCCCGACCGCCGGTATCAGGCAGCGAAGTTCCGCAACGACTTCATTCGTAGCTTCGTGTTCCCCGGCGGATTTCTTCCTTCGACGGGCGCCCTGGTCGATGCTGCGTGCACCAAGGGTCGGCTACAGCTGATCGACGTCGAGGACATCTCCGCGCACTACGCCGAGACGCTCCGTCGTTGGCGAACGAGCTTCGACAACTCGCTGGATGCTGTCGAGGAGCTCGGCTTGGATTCTCGATTCCAGCGGCTCTGGCGGATGTACCTCGCGTACTGTGAGGCGGCGTTCCGCGAACGGTACTGCACCGTGCAGCAGCTCGTGTTCGCAGGGCCGGAGTGGCGGGGCCAACTCTCACTTCGACCTGTCTGACCGGACGGCTCCATCCCCCGACCTACGATGCAAGCGGGGGTGAGTAACCGCGACGTCATGCTCCCGCCTCGGGAATTCTGCGTCCCGGCGAGCGGTTGCGTGTCACCAGATGGGATGTAACCGATGACGATGACGACCGCTCTGGCAGTCGTGGGGCTCGACAGCGCTCAGGCGACCGACGTTGCGCTCACCGGCGGCAAGGCTGCCGCGCTCGCCGGTGCGGCAGCGGCCGGCGTGCCGACGCTCGGCGGGGTCGTGCTGACGACGGTGTTCTCCGACGAGATCGACGCCGGCGCGGACATTGCATCGAGCCCGGCATTGGCCGACGCGTTCGAACGAGCAGAAGGTGCGACACGCAGTCTCGTGGCCCGCTCGTCATCGGTGGTCGAGGACTCTGCGACGTCGTCGATGGCGGGCCAATTCGCGTCGGTGATCGGCATCGACGGCTTCGACGAGTTCGTAGCTGCGGTCCGCGAGGTGTTGGATTCCCGAGCGCGAGCCAACGCATCGGAGCATCCGATCGGCGTCCTCGTGCAGCCGCTCATCGAACCCCGCTTCGGTGGCGTGCTGTTCGGCGTCGACCCGGTTTCGGGCCGCAGCGATCACCTCGTCGTCAGTGCGGTCGATGGCGGGCCGGAACCGCTCGTGAGCGGCGAGATCGACGGATCGCGGTATCTGCTCGATGCCGGCGTGAACACCCTCGAGTTCGCGGCGAACGACGGACCCAAGCTGCCGCGGTCCGTTCTGCGCCGGCTCGTTGCGCTCTCGGTGCAGGTCGCCGATGTGTTCGGCGGCCCGCAGGACGTCGAGTGGGCGATCGGCCAGGACGACCAGTTGTGGCTTCTGCAGTCGCGTCCTGTCACCACGTTGGTTCGTGGCGTGCCCTCGGGGCCGATCTACGGTCCGGGGCCTGTCGCGGAGACGTTTCCTGAACCGCTGACCGAACTCGAGGACGACCTCTGGGTTCCGCCGTTGCGAGACGGCGTTCGACATGCGCTCGTTCTCGCAGGCGCGGCGACGAAGGCGGAGATCGCAGAGAGTGAGATCGTGGTCATCGTCAACGGCCACGTGGCGATCGATCTGAACCTGGCCGGTGATGCCAAGCCCAAGCCGTCGATCCTGCAGCGCATCAACCCGGTGCCCGGTGCCCGTCGCTTGCAGGGCGCGTGGAGGGTCGGTCGACTGCGGTCCGCGCTGCCGCGGCTGGCCGAGAACCTGCTCGATCGCGTCGACGCTGATCTCGAGGCTGTGCCGCCGCTTGGCGAACTGTCGAGCCGTCAGTTGATCGCGCTCATCCAACGGGGCCAGTCGGTGCTGCGCGCCGTACACGCACACGAGATCCTGATGGGGATGCTCACCAACACAGGGGGGAACCGGTTGACGGGAGCCTCGGTTGCGCTCCGCGTGTTGTCCGAAGCACGCCAGGACGGCCTCTCCGATGCCGAGATTCTCACCCGCAGCCCGATCGTCCTCGCGCTCACCAGCCCGAAGATCTGCGCATGCGCCGACCTTCCACCCGACGCGCTCACGCCGGATCTCGGCTCGGGGACCTCCGGAGGAACCGACAACGGAGTCCTGCGCGAGGCGCTCCGGCTCAGGGCTCGGTGGCTCCAAGAGGCGACCGCGCGTGCTGCGTTCGAACTTGGTGAGCGTCTCGCGGCGGCGGGAGTGCTCGCCTCGGTGGAGACCATTCGACACCTCAGGCTCAATACGGTCGAGGCGCTTGCGACCAGGCGCGAAGTGCCGCGATCCGAGCTACAGGCCGACCATGTTCATGCGTTCGGAGAGCCGCTCCCGGCGCGATTCCAGCTCTCCGACCTCGGATTTCCCATCTCGGCTCGCCGTGCCGACGAGTTCGGTGGGGGTACCGGCGCGGGGGGTGGAGGGGGCTCTGGGCCGGTGACACACGACATCGATGATCCGCCGCCTGGCTCAGTGCTCGTCACGACGACACTCACACCGGGTCTCGGTCCGCTGTTGCCGCGCCTGTCGGGCATCATTGCCGAAACCGGGTCGGTGCTCTCGCACCTCGCGATCCTGGCCAGGGAATCCAACGTGGCCACGATCGTCGGATACGCGGGCGCATCGGACGAATTCGTCGATGGCGCGATCGTGCACGTCGACGGCGAGAGTGGGAATGTCACCCACGAGGAGGTCTCGGAATGAAGATGATCGCATGGCTTGCGGGAATCGCCACCCTGGTCGTCGGTGCGGCGTACATGATCGTCTCGCTCAACCGTTGGGAGTGGAACCGCGCCCTGTTCTTCGGACTCATCGTCCTCATCGCCGAGGTCGGCCTCGCAGCCGCCCTCATCCTCCGACGCCTCGGTCAGGTCCAACACGGAGG
>JASJHI010000028.1:0-2736 GCA_033791105.1 Acidimicrobiia bacterium
GGGATCGGCCTGAGCATCCACGGTCTTCAGTCCCGCAATGACGCCGTGCGCGTCGTCGATCGATGCCTTCGCCACCGCATCGATGCGGGCAACCCGAGCGATCTGCGCCACGCGGTACCGCTCGACCCACGCCGGGTCGTAGGAAGCCGGTTCCGGCCACGGCCGCCAACCGTTGTCCGGGTTGTACATGTCGAGTTCGGGGACGGTGGAGAACGGATCGGACTCGTCACCGATCGACGGATCGATCACCTGCAACATGAACACCCCCTCGCCCGGGTGGCCGGCCATCCCCACCCAGCCGTCACCGACCCCCAACTCGACATTGGCCATCGCCATCAGCGACGCGCCTCCAGAGTTGCCGAGCAACACGACCGCCTCGGCTCCCCGACGGACCATCTCGTCGTGTGCGGTCTGCACGTCGACAATGCAGTTCTCGTGCAAGCAGTCGATGTCGTTGTTGATGTAACGGGTCGAGAAGCCGAAGACGGCGTAGCCGGCGGCGGCCAGGAGCGGGCAGGCGTAGTGCACGCTGAAGTCGCCGCGCGGGTGCGAGAGGATGACCGCCGTCTTCCATGGCCGGCCGGCGGGTGGCGTCCACAGGACACCGCGCACCAACGCGCCGTCGGGCGACACGAGACGGACGGGTTCACGCTGCACCGCGACTCCAGGATCGTCCTCGGCCAGCGGCCAGTAGCCGAGTCCGAACGGCCGCGATCCGCCGAGCATGGCGTCGAGTTGCTCCATCCGCCGACAGTACGCCAGCGGATCGGTTTCCCGGATGTCCGGAGCGGGTGTCAGCAGACGGGCTCGTCCGATGTCACCGTCAGACGGGCACCCCGGCGAGGAGTCAGGAGTCGGGGCGTGACGTGAGCGTGACCTCGATCGTCGTGCGTTCGCCGTCCCGGACGACGATCACCGCGACCGCGTCGCCCGGGGCGTGGTCGCGGATCGCGGCGATCAGACCCGCCGCTCCGTCGATGACCGCGTCGTCGACCGCGACGACGAGGTCGCCGCCGCGTAGGCCCGCGTCTGCGGCGGGAGTGCCGTCCTGCACACCGGCCACGAGTACACCCTGGCCGCCGTCGAGGCGCTCGGCCAGCTCGACGCCGAGGTAGGCCTCGTCGCGGGCGCCGGACTCACCGCTCGCCCGCTCCCGCAGACCGTTGATGATCGGGAGGGCTTCGTCGACAGAGATTGCGAAACCGACATTCGACGCCGCTGTTGTCGCTGTATCGCGGATGACGGCGGTGTTGATGCCGACGACCTCGCCGGCGACATTGACGAGCGGCCCACCGGAGTTACCGGATGAGATCGCCGCATCGGTCTGGATCAGACCATCGAGGTAGACATCCTGTGACCCGCGGATCGTGCGGTCGATCGCCGAGACGATGCCGAGCGTGACCGACGGTTCGCCGTCGAGCCCGAGAGCGAAGCCCACCGCGACAACCTGATCGCCCAGTCGGACACTCGAAGGGTCGGCGAACGTGGCCGCTTCGAAGCCGTCGCCACTCATGCGAAGCAATGCGAGGTCATTGCCTCGGTCCGCGGCGAGCAGGTTGACCTCGCGTGGTTCGGTCTCGCCCGCGAGACGGACGCGGATCTTGTCGGCTCCTTCGACCACGTGAGCGTTGGTCACGATCTCACCGTCGCTCGAGATGATCACGCCGGTACCGACCGACGTCCCGCCCTCGACGTCGGCGCTGATCGTGACGACCGACGGGGCGATGTAGCTCGCGACCGCTGCAACGTCGACACGCTTGTCGACCGGATCGCGGGGCGCGGCGACATCGAGTGGCTCGTCGGACGCGCGGCTCGGAGGTTCGTCGATCCAGTCGGCGATCTGATCGCCGAACAGCGCACCGGTGAAGCCGGCTACCCATGCGATCATCCCGATGACAAGCGCCCACGCCCACATCCGCGGACGGCTGGGGGGCGACTCCGGCTGCGATGCGGCGAAAGCGACCGTGGCTGGGTCTTCGAACGGTGGGCCCTCCGGCTGGGGGAAGCCGGGGGGTCCCGAGGCGGGGGGCGGCAGAGTGGCCATGGTCTGTGTCTAGCGTCCGTCCGGACGGTGCGGTTCGCCGGCGACCGTTTTCACAACAGGTTCACAACTTGCGCGAACGGGTGCGAACGCGACGACGGGCGGGCCCGAAGGCACGCCCGTCGCACTGGTCGCCAGTTCGCGCTACGCGTCCTGGATCTTGATCTCGATGTCGACGCCGGCGGGCAGTTCGATCCGCTGCAGGCTGTCGATCGTCTTGGCGTTCGGGCCGACGATGTCGATCAGGCGCTTGTGAATACGCATCTCGAAGTGCTCGCGAGAATCCTTGTCGACGTGTGGGCCACGGATGACCGTGTAGCGGTGCTTGTCGGTCGGCAGCGGGATCGGGCCCCGAACGGTGGCGTCGGTACGGGTCACCGTCTCGACGATCTTCTTCGTCGACTGGTCGATGACCTCGTGGTCGTAGGCCTTGAGACGGATACGGATCTTCTGGTTGGCGGCCATTACTTGGTGATCTTCGTGACTCGACCGGCGCCCACAGTACGACCACCCTCACGGATGGCGAACCGCAAACCCTCATCCATCGCGATCGGCGCGCCCAACACCACACTCATCTCGGTGTTGTCACCCGGCATACACATCTCAGTGCCCTCCGGCAACGTCACCTTCCCGGTCACATCAGTGGTCCGGAAATAGAACTGCGGCTGATACCCAGCGAAGAACGGCTTGTGACG
>JASJHI010000029.1:0-5331 GCA_033791105.1 Acidimicrobiia bacterium
CGTTCTTGTCTTCGTTGCGATGTGTACGCGCCCGTCGCAACTCGACGAAGTGTTGTTCGCCGGTGTCGGTCAGCGTGGTGATGCCAATCGCCCCATCGCGGGCAAACAGATCCACGATCTCGGTGCTGCCATCGCCGATAGTGACTTCGCGTTGTTCGACGAACGTCGACTTCGGCACACGACGATCCCGCTCGCTCCGACGCGGCTTCTTTGATCCGGCTTTGGCGGCGGCGACCTTGTTCACCGACAACGGCGCTGTTGCGTTGGGCGATCGGGCGGGCCCGTAGCGTGCCCGGGTGTTTCGCCGTCCCCGTACTGAGTCGCCCTCATTCGCTGGGTTCCGGTTCCCGCCTGACGTGATCTTGCTGGCTGTGCGCTGGTACCTGCGCGATGGCCTGTCGTATCGCGATGTCGAAGAGCTGCTCGCGGAGCGTGGCGTGGATGTCGACCACGTCACCATCTACCGATGGGTGCAACGCTTCACCCCGCTGGTCATCGAGGCCGCACGTCCGTGCCGACACAGCGTCGGTGATCGCTGGTTCGTCGATGAGACCTACGTGAAGGTCGCCGGTGAGTGGCGCTACGTGTACCGGGCGGTCGACCAACACGGCCGGGTCATCGACGTCTGGGTGTCGAAGCGACGCAACGTCGCTGCCGCTACCAGGTTCTTCGAGATGATGTTGGCGGGCCGTGACCGGCCACGGGAGGTCACCACCGATCTAGCGGCTCCACTGCTGCGCGTCGTCGACGAGTTGCTCCCGGAGGTGCTGCACGACACGACCCAGTATGCGAACAACCGGATCGAGTGGGACCACGGCCGACTCAAGGCGAGGCTCAGACCGATGCGCGGCCTGCGAACTGACCGGACCGCGTCGACGGTGATCCGCGGCCACGCGTTCGTCCAGAACCTGCGACGCGGACACTACGAACTTGGCGTCGAAGCTCGCCATGAGCGTCTCCGTATCGCGGCTACGTTCGACGAACTGACCGCAACAATCTGACCGGACAGGCCACACGCCATCGGCCGGCCGCGCCGTACGATCGATCAACGCAACAGTGCCTCTCGCGAACGGCCTGAGCCGACGGCCAGGTGAGCCAGCGTCGCGAAAAGCGGAAAAACATGCGATGCACGATGCTTGAGGATCGCAGCCCATCGTGCCTGGTCAGCACCCACGACCGAATATCGGGCACCCACAGGCTCAAGGCAAGATTGCGGCCGATGCGCGGTCTACGCACGGACCGGACCGCGTCGACAGTGATCCGCGGTCACGCCTTCATTCAGAATCTGCGGCGCGGTCACTACGAACTCGGCGTCGAAGCCCGCCATGTGCGTCTACGTGCAGCGGCGGCGTTCGACGAGCTGACCGCAGCAATCTGACCGCGCATCGGGCAAGTCGACGCTCGGCCGCGCCGCCCGATCGATCAATGCAACAGTGCCTGCGATCTGACTGAACGCCAACGGTCAAACGCAATGAAACGCGCCCCTCGATCGACCAACGCAACAGTGCCCCCAGCTCTCGATCCCCCGCGCCGTGAGCGCCGAAGCCAAGCCATCGCGGAACGCTCCGCGCGCGTAGCTGATGAAGACCTTGGTCACGATGAGCAGTCTCGCGCTGCACATCGACAGATGCCTGCCGACGGTTCAGTCGTCACCGCTGGAGTCGGTCTCGCCGGAGAAGACCTCGCCGACGACGAGCTCGCCCAACGACGTGGCGAGTCGCCCCAGGCCGAATGCTCGCATCACCGCCTCGACGCGTATCTCTTGTTCGTCACCGTGGGCCGCTGGACTCCTTGCGGCGGGTCCGACCGAGACGAGATCGAGTCGTACCAGGTGGGAGCGGAACGAGGCCGGCGTCGCCGGCTCGGGGCCGGTCGCGCCCGGCAGTTCATCCGCGTCGGCGGTGGAATGACCGGACTCGGTTCTGAGTCTGCCTGCGATCCACCCGATCACTGCGGCCTGATCGAAGCCCGCGAGCGTGACCTCCTCCCCGGACTCCTCGTGGTAGATCCGTGTCTGTCGAACCTCCGCCAAGGCTGGCGGTGACGCCTCCACGAAGAGGAAGAACGCCGCCCGCTGACGCCACTCGCCACCCGTCGAGACGGGTGCCCGTTCGCCTTCGTCGCCCGCCGAGACCGGTTGGTCGGCAGGCGTGACCGAGTCGTTCTCCACGTCGGACTCCTTCGGGACTGCGTGCGTCGACGAGGCACGCAGTCGCCGCTCCGGCAACGGACGCAGTCCCCGCGGATGCGCGGGAGGGAGAATGGTTCTCGGTCAGTTCACGTCGGCAGGAACGACGGTGATGTTGAAGTCCCTGCACGTGCCGAAAATGAACCCCGCCTGGCCACAGCAGTCCTTGGAACCGAGCGTGATGCCGATCTCGTACTGCTTGCCGCACTCGCCGGCCGACAGCGTGCCGCCCGGGAGGTCGAAGTCGAAGGTGTAGGTGTCGCCGCCGTCGCGGCAGGGAGTCAGGGTATGCCCCCTGGTGACCTCACCCTCCGGGCCGGTTCCGATCGACTCGTAGGCGACGGTGACGCACAGTTGAGTGTCGCAGAGGTAGTTGAGGATGCGTCCGGTCAGGTGGACCCGGACGCGGATGCGGACAGCCTGATCCTCGTGGAGCAGTTGGCACGGCTCGCCGTCGGGCGTCAGAAACGCTGCCTCGAGGGTGCCGCCGAGATCCCAGACTTCCTGGTGAATGTCGAGCTTGCACGTTTGATTATCCATGATTCCTCCTGATGTGAATGGCCCGAGCCCCAGGGTCGGTAGAACGGGCGAGCATCACTGAAGCACCAACCGCTCAACGTGCGGTCACTGCATATTCTCAGACTGACCGAGTATTCGGCGGCGAACGAACCGTGCACTCAGTCGTTACTCACGCAGCGATCGACAACTGAAACGCTGGAATCATGTTCGGCTCATTCGGCGTTCTTCGACTGGTCATTCACGGAGTGTTTCGAAGAGCCGCACGGTCTCGTGGCTGGGGCGCACCCCGAGTTCGCGCCCGAGCGAATCCACGCACGCCTGGTACTGGCGCACGAGCAGGCTCTGCTGATCGAGCGAGTTGTAGGCCCGGAACAAGCGCCGGTGGGACTGCTCGTCGCAGCACTCACGAGCGAGGATCTGTTGCGAGAGTGTCGACGCCGCTGAGAGCTCCCCTCGCTCGAGACGTATGTCGGCGAGCTCGTTGGCCACGCGCAGGTAGGACTGGCGGAGCCGCTCGCGTTCTGCCAGCGCCCATTCTTCGTACAGCGCCTGCTCCAAGAAGTCACCGGAATACAGTTCGATCGCTGCCGCGAACTGCCGCTCGGCGTCCTCGCTGGCGTCCGTGCGTCGCGTCGCGTCGCCGGCTCGGACGTGGTCGTCGAACTGGTCGACATCGCACCAGACCGACGCCGGGTCGACGGCATACGCTTCGTTCTCGTACACGATCACCGGTGCGCTCTCGGCGATGATTCGCAATGACTTGCGAATCATGTAGATGCTCTGCTGCAGGCTTCGCTTCCCGTGTTCCGGATCGATGCCGGCCCAGAACGTCTCGATCAGGACGTCCCGTGCGATCGGCTGTCCACGCTTGCTGAGCAGGTACCACAGTACGCGAGGGGTCTTCGTCCCGGGCCACGCGTCGACGAGATGGCCGTTGGCGTACATCCTGAACGGACCGAGCATGTACACGGCGAATGGGTGCACGTCGGTGATCGCGCGTCCGCGTGCAGTTCGCTCGGGCGCGTACGCCCCCGGCCGGATCCCGACATCAGATTCGTCTCGCGCCTCGTCGTGCCGCTTCAACGCGTCCATCTCCGCCAGGGCCCGCAGCACGGTTCCCAGCTCGCTGCGAGAGTTCGCTTCGGCTACGAGCGACGCGGCGTAGGCGGCTTCACGGTCCTGGACACGCAGCCGACTCGCATCCCAGCGCTTCAGCAGCTCCTTTGCTGCGATGCCGAGTGAGCTGAGCGCGCGGTCGGACTCCTGCTCTGCGCGTGTCCGGATGGCGTCGATTCTTTCCGCGGCCGTCGCAGGGTCGAAGTCGTCGGCCGAGCCCGTCCACGAGCGCTTGTCGGCCGCCGACCGGAGCGCCTCCGCGTCCCTGATGCGGTGCGTGGTATCCGTCGGTGGACGCGAGAGTTCCTCGGCGCACGGTTCGGCCTGCCGCCCATCGGCCCCGAACTCTTCGTTTGACTCCACGTATCGACAAATACCCCTCCTGTTCGGAGATCCATCCACCCGACTCCGAACCATTCCCACCACTTCCGTCCAGTCAAATCCTCCTTGTCGGGTGGACTGGTGGGAGCGAAATCGTTGCTCGGCTCACGCGCGATAACAGTGCGCCAGTTTGCAGCCGCTCTACCAATCTAGTCCCAGGAGGAATCGTAGGGAAGAGGCTTCGAAGTCGATTCCTGTGACGTTCGACATGTCGCACAGATCTTGTCGAAGTCCCCCCGATTTTGTGGCGCTTCGGATTTGACGGTGGGATTGTGTTGATCGGATATGTCCCGGGCGCGACACAGGGGCTCTGCGAGGGCACTGTTGCGTTGAGCGATCGGGGATGCAGGTCAGCGCATCGGTCCCCGCGATCGATCAGATTGCTGCAGTGAGTTCGTCGAATGCGGCCGCGAGTCGCAGACGTTCGTGGCGGGCTTCGACGACGGTCGCCACGCCCTCGCCTTCGATCACGAACCGGAACGCGTGCTGGCTGTGCCGATGAACCGACGCGTCCTCACCGGCATTCAAGTACTGGATGGCGGCCCATAGCGTCGGAGTCGCATACGGCTTGCCGCCCAGCCCGGGGTTTGCCAGCGCGATCGCTCGTCGCTCCCCGCCCCGACCCACCTCGACCAATTCACCGGACTTGGCCGCTGCCTCGTACAGCCGCTTCCATCGCCAGAGGTGAGGGACTGCATCCGAGGTTGGCGATGGGGGCATCAACCCGTTGATCTCGGTCCACAAGGGGACCAACATCTCGTCCTCGAAGTGTCGGTAGAGCTGTTCGAGCTCGGGGCTCGCCGGTGGCTGGTTCGGCCCCTCGAGGGCGGTGACCCTGACCGAACTCGAGGGGTCAGCTGCGGACCGCGAGCGCTGATCAGAGGACATGAGACCAGTGTGCCCCTACACCCATCCGTTGCGATCCGCCAACGCAACAGTGCCCTCTGCGAGCGGTGATCGCGTCGATTCAGATTCGGCGGCGGCGACCGCGTCCAGGAGTTACCGCTGCCGCCACGACCGCGGTCTTGGCGACGGGTGCTGGCCCGGGAGTGACTGCCTTGGCGACGACGGCGGTCTTGGCGACCGGGTGACCGACGACTCCTTTTCGTCCTCGACGCGTTGCTCGC
>JASJHI010000030.1:0-15014 GCA_033791105.1 Acidimicrobiia bacterium
CGCGCACCCGCCCCCCCCGCCGGCGCGGCCGAGATGCCACACAACGGAGTCCGCCCGCGACGCAGCCCCCCCCCCGATGGTGAGATCGCAACGACGGGCTCCGTCTATGAATTGAATGTGTGTCGTCGCTCAGCTGGCGAAGACGTACACGTCCAAATCGGTGTTCGGGTTCTCGCCGCCGTCGTAGGTGGCGATACGGAAGCTCGCAGCGGCGGGCTCACCGGCCTCTACGAAGTCGTACGGGCCACCGAGGCCGTCGTAGTCGATGTCGGTACCGGCCTCGACGAGCGCCTTGCAGTCGGCGAACGTGGTGCACACCTCGCCGTCCTTGGTGACGCTGTTGATCTCGAGGGCAGCCAGACACGGGTCATCCGAGCCGGCCTGCTCTGCGGCCAGTGCGACGATGACGATCGAGTCGTACGTCTCCGCACCGTAGGCGTACACGCCACCCATATCACCTGCCGCGTCGAGGCGGTCGGTGAACTCGGTGATCGTGCTGAGGTCAACCGAGGGCTCGGTGCCCTTCATCCCGACGATGATCGACGGGTCGTCGAGTTCAGCGCCGATGCCACCGATGTTGCCATCGACGCCGTAGACGGCGGTGTCGCTCGTGGCGCCGATGCCACGCTCGTGCATCGTGGTGAGGATGCCAGCCGACTCGGCGAAGCCGATCACGACGACCGCGTCGGAGCCGGCCTCGACCATGGAGTCGACTTCAGCGTCGAAGCTCTCGGTGTCGACCGCGTAGGCGAGGAACTCGTCGACGGTGCCGCCGTTGGCCTCTATGTTCTCCTTGAACGACTCGGCCAGACCGATGCCGTAGCTCTCCTGGCGGTAGAGCACCGAAACGGTCTCGTTGCCATCCTCGAGCACAACATTGGCGAGCACACGACCCTGGAGGAGGTCGGATGGCGCCGTGCGGAAGTAGAACCCGCCGTCGTCATAGGTCGTGAAGTCCGGTGAGGTGTTCGCCGGGCTGAACTGGATGATGCCCGAACCGGTGATCTTGTCGATGACCGTCTTGGAGACCGCCGAGGAGGCGGCACCCATGATCGCGTCTGCGCCGGCTGCCAGCAGGCGGTCGACCTCGAGGTTCGCGGTGTCGGTCGTGGTGTCGCCGGAGTCGCCCTGTTCGAGCACGACGTCGGCGCCGAGCACGCCGCCGGCCGCATTGATGTCTTCGACAGCTAGGTCGGCACCTGCCACCTCGGGTGGGCCGAGGAAGGCGAGGTCGCCGGTCACCGGCAAGATGGTGCCGATCGTGAGGACGCCGTCGGAGCTGCAACCCCCGGCTGCGGCCGCGTCGCTCTCTTGGGCGGCCTCGGTGTCCGCAGGTGCTTCGCTGTCGGCAGGTGCATCGGTGGAGCTGGAGTCGTCGCTGTCGTCGGAGCCGCAGGCTGCGGCGACGAGCGTAAGACCGACCAGCACAGCACCGACGCGCGTCACGCGTGATTTCTGCATGTGAATGGGTTCTCCCCCTGTTTGGGCGCGGGCGGGATGCCCGCGCTCTTTAGGACTCCCCAGCCTACGTGTCGCCGATGTCACATACCAAGCATTACCTTCGACATGATGAACACCCCGAGTGAGCCCCAATCGGACGAAGTGCTGTACGCGGTCGCCGACCACGTCGCCACACTCACCCTCAACGCACCTGACCGCATGAACACGATTTCGGGTCCGATGCTCGAGGCGATCAGCGCGCGGTTGTTGCAGGCAGACGCGGATCCTGACGCGCGCTGCATCGTGCTCACCGGTGCCGGCCGGGCGTTCTGCGCCGGGCTCGACCTGCAGGCCCAGATGGCCGGACCGAAGGGCGGCCTCGGCAACCTCGGTGACGGATCGTCCTTCACCGGCGAGATCGACCTGCGGAACACGCCGCCGACCGTGCTGCACAACCTCGATACACCGACGTTGTGTGTGCTCAACGGGGGAGCAGCGGGCTACGGTCTCGATCTCGCTCTTGGCTGCGACATCCGCATCGCCTCCGAACGGGCCAAGCTCAACTCGGGCTTCGCCAAGCGCGGCATCCTGCCCGAGAGTGGCGGCACGTGGCTGCTCCCGCGGATGGTGGGTTACGCCCGTGCCGCGGAGATCGCCTTCACCGGTCGCACACTCACCGCCGATGAGGCACTCGAGCTCGGTCTCGTCAACCACGTAGTGCCCGCCGACGAACTCGGCAAACGCGCCGCAGAACTGGCCGGTGAGATCGCCGCGAACGCACCGCTCGCCGTCCGGGCGATCAAGCGGATGATGCGCGCCGCCGAGACAGAGACGTTCGAACAGAACGTCCATCACGTCTACCTCCAACTGCTTCCGTTACTGCGAACGGCCGACTTCGGCGAGGGTGTCGCAGCCTTCATGGAGAAGCGCGATCCCACGTTCACGGGACGCTGACGCGCGGTGCCGGCCCAGCCCGTGGTGGCCCAGTCGGCGGCGGCCCAGCCGGTGTCGCTGTTGGAGGGGCTGCGAACCACCCGGTCCATCCGTCGGTACACCGACGAGCCGATTCCGGACGACGACCTTGCCGCGATCCTGTGGCACGCCGGACGGGCGCCGTCTGGGTCCAACCGGCAGCCGTTCCGGTTCCTGACGTTGCGGGACGGCCCGTCGTCGGTGGCCGCGAAGGGTTTGCTCGGTCGGGCCTTCCGCGCCGGATGGGAGGCCAAGCGGGTCGGCGACTCGTACCGTCCGTCGCGGTTCGCCGACTCGATGCAGCGTTACGTCGACAACTTCGAACGCACCCCGGTGGTCGTTCTCGTGTGTCTCGAGCGGTACCGGGAACCGTCCACGGTCGAGGGCGCCTCGGTCTACCCGGCCTGCCAGAACCTGTTGCTTGCGGCCCGGGCGCTGGGATACGGGGGCGCGCTCACGATGTGGCATCTCGGCGTCGAGCACGAACTGCGCGAGCTGCTCGCGATCCCCGAGGGCGTCGTCTTGTCGGCGTGCATCACGCTCGGCGTGCCGGAGGGCTCACATGGCCCGGTCAAACGCAAGCCGCTGGACGAAATCACCTTCGACGGAAGGTGGGGAGAGCGCGCGTCCTGGGCGGTCGGCGCCGGCGGAACGCCGTCCGGGGGCGTCGGTGAAGTCTGATCCGTTCGCCGAACTCGGCCTGACGTCGGAGGCGAGCGACGCCGAGATCCGCGAGGCTCGTCGCAGACTCGCCAAGCAACACCACCCCGACATCGGTGGCGACGCCGCGCGGATGGGATCGGTCAACGCTGCCGCCGCTGATGCGCTGCGGTCGGCCGCCGCGCATTCTGAACAGGTGAATCACCCGGCTGATCCGGCCCAAACGGAAAATCATCCGGCAGCACCGCACCAGCCGGGTGGCGACTGGTCCGCCGTGTCCCGTGACGTCCCATCCTTCACCGTGGAGGCACTCCCGGTCGAGACCTTCGAGGCGTTGGTCGTGGTCGGTGCCGGGCTCGGGGAACTCGTCGACGACGATCCGCCCTATCGGCTCGACGTCGCCCTCCAGGCGCCGTTGCGCTGCTGGTGTCGGCTCGACGTGGTGCCCGATGCCGGAGCCTCGACCGTCAGCTTGTCGATCGGATCCTTCGACGACCTGGTTCCGCCCCCGATCGACGTGATCCGTGACGTGTGGATCGAGGCACTGAACGCACTCGATTGGCCCGAGGTGCCCTGACCAGCGATGCGTCGGGTGCTCGCGCTCGACGTCCTGCTCACTCCGGCCTCGGCGCTGCAGCCTTCGTCAGGCGGTCGCGGATCGCGTGCCCGAGCCCGTTCGCCGACGGAAGGACCGCGATGACGGTCCCGACCCCGCGGGCATCAGCGTCGCGCAGGCTGGCATACAGCTCGCGGGCGTAGGTAGCCAGGTCGTCGGTGAGGTCGAGGATCTCACTGTGCGGGGTACCGGCGCGCAATGCTGACGCGTCGTCGCCGGAGTCCGTCAGCCGGATCTGGCAACGTGGTGCGTAGTGCGAGGGAAGCATCCCACTCGCACGGGCGGGACCGGACGCGGCGGCGACGTCGGTTCCGAGCAGCGTCATGACCTCATCGGCAGAGACGGCGCCGGCGCGCAGCACTTGCGGTGGACTCGTCGTGCAGTCGACGATCGTGCTCTCGATGCCGATCCTGCACGGACCTCCGTCGAGGATGAGGTCGCGGCCAGGTTCGAGCAACATGCCCAGGTCGTCGACGACGTGCTGTGCCGTCGTGGGGCTCACCCCGCCGAAGCGATTGGCCGAAGGAGCTGCGAGCGGCAGCCCGGTGCGAGCGAGCAGATCGATGGCCGTCGGATGCGCCGGCATTCGTAGACCGACCGTGTCGCGGCCGCCCGCCACCATGTCGGGGAGTTCTCGAGCGCGTGGCACGATGATCGTCAGCGGCCCGGGCCACGAGGTGGCGGCGAGTGTCCGAGCGTCGTCGCCGGGGTTGTCCGACCAGCGGTCCAGGTCCTCGGGCCTGGCGACGTGGACGATGAGCGGGTGATCCGCCGGTCGCCCTTTGATTTCGAATATACGGGTGACGGCTTCGACATCGGTCGCGTCGGCGGCGAGCCCGTAGACCGTCTCGGTCGGGACCGCGACGAGACCGCCGGAACGAATTGTCTCGACGGCGCGGTCGACGTCGGTCGTGATGAGGTCCTCTATTCGGCTCACGGCATGTCGCGCGGACCGCTCAGCCGCGACGCGTCAGATGGCGTCGACGAATTCGAGTGCTGCATCGAAGAAACCGAACGACTCGGGTGTGGCGAAGTGGTCGACCCCGGCCAGTTCGACGCATCGCCCGTCGGGAAATGCCCGGGCCAACTCGTCCGCCGGGTGGACGAAGTCGTCGGTACCGACCACGACGAGTACGGGACAAGTGACCACGGAGAGATCCACCGGCGTGAGGGGCACGGTGCCGGTGCGCTTCATCACGGCGGTCAGCGCTGCGAGGTCGTTTCCCGGCTGCTGGGCGTACTGCACGAAGAGCCGTACCGGGAGCGTGAGATCGCCGAGGTCGCCGCCCGCCATCGTCTGTTCGAGCCCCGACACGATCGCATCGGTGCCGCTCGTGTCGCGCTCGAACACGTTCCGGCCGATCCCCGCGAGCACCAGACGGTTGAACCGGTGCGGCTCACGCACCGCGAGCCGCAGCAGCGTGAGCGCGCCGAGGGAGAAGCCGATCGCATCGACCGGTTCGTCGGGCAGCGCGTCGACAATCCTGGTCGTCATGTCCGCATACTCGTCCGGATCGTGGGGCTTTGGCGCGTCACCGTGGCCGAGCAGGTCGACGCCAAGGACGGGCTTGCCGCCGTCCTCCATCAGCGCTGTGAACCCCGAGCGCTGCCAGGTCGCCTCGAACGAGCCGCCCCAGCCGTGAACCAAGGCGACCGGCACCGGCGTATCGAGTGTCATCAAACGAGCAGGATATGTCCTGGCGATTTGGGCCGTATCATTTGGGCGCCTCGAACGCCCGTGCGGGCAATGGGAGAACACAACATGCGGCTGCTTCACGACGACCCTGGTTTCGACCTGACCTACAGCGACGTCTTCATGGTGCCCAGCCTCTCCGACGTCCAGTCGCGAATGAACGTCGACCTCACGACACCCGACGGAATCGGAACCACCATTCCGCTCGTCGTGTCGAACATGACCGCGGTCGCCGGCCGGCGGATGGCCGAGACCGTTGCGCGCCGCGGCGGGATCGCGATCCTGCCCCAGGACATCCCCGTCGACGTCGTCGGCCGTGTGATCCACTACGTCAAGGGCTGCCACCCCGTGTTCGAGACGCCGATCACTCTGGCTCCCGACGACACGATCGGCGAGGCGCTCTCGCTGATCCACAAGCGTGCCCACGGCGCGGTGGTCGTCGTCGACGACGGCGTCCCGGTCGGTGTGTTCACCGAGAAGGATGGTGAGGGGTTCGACCGTTTCACCCAACTCGCCAACGTGATGAGCACCGAACTGAGTCTGCTCGATCCCGACCTCGACCCCGAGGCGGCGTTCGACGAACTCGGCGAGAGACGGCTGCACGTCGCGCCGGTGCTCGGCGACGACGGTCGGCTGCTCGGGGTCGTGACCCGCAAGGGTGCATTGCGCTCGACGATCTATCGTCCGGCGCTGGACACACACGACGCGTTGATGGTCGGGGCGGCCGTCGGGATCAACGGCGCGCCGTCGGTCAGAGCGAAGGAACTCGACGCGTTCGGCGCCGACGTTCTCGTGATCGATACCGCGCACGGGCACCAGACCAGAACACTGTCGACGATCGAGGCGGTCCGGGCGGCAGTGCCGGACGCAGTGATCGTCGCAGGCAATGTGGTCACCGTCGAGGGCACCCGCCAGCTCGTCGAGGCGGGTGCCGACATCGTGAAGGTCGGCGTGGGGCCCGGCGCGATGTGTACGACCCGGATGATGACGGGTGTCGGACGGCCGCAGTTCTCTGCGGTCCTCGAGTGCTCGGCCGAAGCGGCTCGACTCGGCAAGCACATCTGGGCCGACGGCGGTGTCAGGTTCCCGCGCGACGTGGCACTCGCCCTCGCCGGGGGAGCCGCCAACGTGATGCTCGGCTCGTGGCTGGCTGGCACCTACGAGTCCGCTGCGGACACGCTCCGCGATCCGGACGGCCGCCTGTACAAGGAGAGTTTCGGAATGGCATCGAATCGGGCGGTGAAGAACCGCACGCGCACTGAGACATCGTTCGGGCGGGCACGGATGGAGCTCTTCGAGGAAGGGATCAGCACATCGCGGATGTACCTCGACCCGGATCGTCCGAGCGTCGAGGACATCATCGATCAGATCGTGGCGGGCCTTCGTTCCTCCTGCACGTACGCAGGTGCCGTGTCCATCCCGGAGTTCCAGGACCGGGCGGTCGTCGGCGTCCAGAGCACAGCGGGCTATGACGAGGGACGGCCGCAGGGAGTGTCCTGGTGAGCAGCGACGACGAACACGTTCCGATCCACTACGCGTCGGAGAGCGATTCGCAGCAGGCCTCGGATCCCGCGTCCGGCGAGACGGTCGCGACCGGGCTCGTGATCGCGATCGATGGTCCAGCGGGTGCGGGGAAGAGCACGGTCGGTCGGGCGGTCGCCGCTCGACTCGGCCTCGAGTATCTCGACACCGGCGCGATGTACCGCGCGGTGACGTTCGGTGTCTTGCGCCGCGGGCTCGATCCCGGAGACGACGAGGCGGTGGCCGCGATCCTGCCGGGTCTCGAACTCGACATCGGTGACAACACGACGGTGGTCGATGGAGTCGACGCGAGCATCGAGATCCGTGGGCGCGAGGTCACCGCCGCCGTCAGCGCGGTCTCCGCGAACAGCCGGGTGCGCGCCGACCTCGTCGACCGTCAGCGACGCTGGGTCGCAGGACACGGCGGTGGCGTCGTGGAGGGTCGAGACATCGGATCGGTGGTCTTTCCGGATGCGCCGCTCAAGCTCTACATCACGGCTTCGCCGAGGATCCGCGCCGAACGCCGCGTCGCCGAGATCGGCGGGGACGTCGATGAGGTCGAGCTCTCGATCATCGAGCGCGACCGGAAGGACTCGACCCGCGATGACAGCCCGCTGCGCGAGACACCCGATGCCATCACGGTCGATACAACGGGGTTGGGAATCGACGAGGTGGTCGCCCATGTGCTGGAGTTGCTGCCGTGACCGAGACCGCACAGGAGAAACCAACAGAGAACGGTCGCGGAGCCGGCTCCACCGCCGGTCGGGTCGACACACATTTCGCCGGCAACACGCGCATCGGCCACATCGTCTACGCGGCCGCGCGATTCGTCGTGTGTGGGCTGACCCAGCTGTACACGCGGATGTCGATCCGCGGTCGTGAACATCTCCCCGAGTCGGGCGCATATGTGATCGCTCCGGTCCATCGCAGCTACATCGACACACCCATCGCAGCGTGCGTCACCCGTCGTCGGGTCCGTTTCATGGCGAAGGACACGATGTGGAAGACGCGGTGGTTCGGACGGCTGATCTCGACGATGGGCGCGTTTCCCGTGCATCGGGGCACAGTCGACCGTGAAGCGTTCAAGCGGGCGATCTCGGTGCTCGAGGACGGCGAGCCCCTCGTGCTGTTCCCGGAAGGTGAGCGCAAGGACGGCCCGACGATCCAACCGCTGTTCGACGGCGCGGCGTTCGTGGCCGCGCGCGCCGGTGTCCCGATCGTGCCGGTGGGCATCGGTGGGTCGGCCAGGGTGCTGCCACGCTCGGCGAAGATGTTGTACCCGCGCAAGGTGCACGTCGTCATCGGTCCGGCGATCACGATTCCTGCCGATCCCTCCGGTCGCGCGGCGCGCGTCGACATCACCGCCGCGAGCGCATCGCTGCGCGATGAACTGCAGCGACTGTTCGACGAGGCGCAGTCGCGCGTCGGCTGACGTTCTCACGCTGCCGCGGTCGCGGGGCGTTGCCCTGACTCAGCTCAGGAAGTCGATGAGTGCGCGTCGGAGATACTCGGGATCGCGGCTACCGCACAGCTCGCGAGCTGAGTGCATCGAGAGTTGGGGTACACCGACGTCGGCGGTCGGGATGCCGAGGCGCGTCGCGGTCAGGGGGCCGATCGTGGATCCGCAGGGCATGTTGTTCCGCGAGACGAATACCTGCCACGGGACGCCGGCCGCCTCACACGATCGTTGGAACATCGCCGCGGTCGACGCCGACGTCGCATAGCGCTGGTTTGCGTTGATCTTCAGTGCTGGGCCGGCGTTGACCGCCGGCGCATGCGCCGGCTCGTGGCGCTCCGCGTAATTGGGGTGCACTGCGTGAGCATTGTCCGCGGAGATGCATGCCGAGCCGGCGTATGCCATGTAACGGTCGTCGTCACTACCCCCGCGAGCGGAAACGAGCCGAGCGAGAACCGATTCGAGGAACGGCCCCGATGCACCGGTCGTGCTCGACGATCCGACCTCCTCGTGATCGTTCAGAACGATCACCGCGATGTGATCGACGGGATCGGCGTCGGCGAGCGCACGGGTCGCAGCCCAACACGACAGCAGGTTGTCGAGGCGGCCGGAGGCGAGGAGTGAACCGTTGTGTCCGAGGACACTCGCACCCTGCACGTCGTACAGACAGAGCTCCCACCAGGTCGGCGGCCGGTCGAGGCCGGCCCGGTCGGCCAGCCACGCGGCGAATCCACCGGCCGGTTCCCCGATTCCCCAGACCGGGGTGAGGTGTCGCTGTGCGTCGAGAACGAGCCCCTTCGAATTGACCTCCCGGTCGAGGTGGATGGCGAGTTGCGGAACTCGGGCGAGTGGTTCGCGGACGTCGACGAGATGTTCGTGACCGTCGATATCGACGACGTAGCCGGCGAGCGCGAGGTCGCGGTCGAGCCAGGAATTGTTGAGGATGCCGCCGTAGACCTCGATGCCGAGCTGTTGCCAGCCGTGGCTCGCGACGTCGGGCCTCGGCTTGATCCGCAGACAGGGTGAGTCGGTGTGTGCGCCAGCCATCCGGAAGGGGGTGTTCGGCGCTGCGCCGTCGGGGATGCGCCACGCGATGAGGGCACCGCCGCGGACGACGTACCCGGCCGCGGGTGGTTCGTCCCAGGCCGCGGCCTCGTCGAGCCGGTCGAAGCCGCCGAGGCGGCCGATCGCGGACTCGACCGCGTGCCGGGGCGACGGCGACGCATCGAGAAAGCTGATGAGATCGTCGAGAGGTGCCGTGTGGGTCGGCTCTTGATCGGTCACGTCAACCCTCCTGGAACAGACCCATCGGGAGCCCGCTCCCGCGCAGGTGGCTGGTCTCGTTGAGCGTCACGACCGACCGCTCGCCAGTGGAGGCGGCGGCCACCCGGTGGATCGAGGTGTAGTTGGGGTAGAAGAATCCATTCGTAGTGGAGCCGAGCCCGAGGATGAGGCTCAAGTAGCTGCCGATCACGCCTCCGTGGCATACGACGGCGACCCGCTGGCCGCGATGGCTCGCGATGATCTCCTCGATCGTGCCGGTGGTCCGCTCGATGAACTCCTCCTGGGACTCTCCCTCGACGTTCCACCCGCCGTCGAGCATTTCCTGCCAGCGCGGGTCGTTGGCCGCCTTGAGCTCCTCGACCGGCACGTACTCGGAGCTGTGCTGGTCCCATTCCGCCACGCCGTCCGCCGTGACGATGCCCAGCGAGCGCTCGGCCGCGACCGGCTCCGCGGTCTCACGGGCGCGGCGCAGCGGGCTGCTGTAGATGGCGTCGAGACGCTCAGTGGCGAGGTATGAGCCGAGCAGACGCGCCTGGGCCTCGCCCTTCGCTGAGAGTTCGGGATCGGCGACGCCGACGTCGAGTTCTCGACGTACTGGCAGCGCGTGGCGGATCAGCAACAACTCCATCGTCCGATAGACAATCAGAAATGACCCGTCGAACGAAGTTCGTGGCCACGATCGGCCCGGCGAGCGACACGCCCCATGTGCTCCGCCAGTTGATCGTCGCCGGTGTCGACGTCGTACGACTCAACCTCAGTCACGGCACGCTCGACGAACATCTCGAGCGAATGGACCGAGTGCGAGCAGCCGCGCGAGACGTCGGTCGCTTCGTCGCGGTGCTCGCCGATCTGCCCGGTCCGAAGATCCGTTCAGGTCCAATGCCGGAGCACGGGCTTGCTTTCGAGCCGGGGAGCTCCGTGCGTCTCGTACCCGGTGGCGGACCATGCTCGGACGGTCTGCTCACCGTCGACTACCCGGCGCTACTCGATGACCTCCGCGCCGGAAGCAGGATCCGCCTCGGTGACGGCGCGATCTCGATGCTCGTCGACGACGTCGCGGCGGACGCAGCGACAGCGCAGGTCGAGACCGGGGGGCACTGCAATGGACGCCCGGGGGTGCACCTGCCGTCGGAGCGGTTGCGCCTGCGCACGCCGACTGCCGACGATCTCGTGCTGGCGGAGGCGATGGCCGCAGCCGGCGCCGACTTCATGGCCGTTTCGTTCGTGCGTGAGCCGAACGACATGTGCGAGGTACGCGATGTCGTCGGCGATCGGGCGCGGCTGGTCGCGAAGATCGAAACGAGTGCAGCGATAGCGAGTCTCGACGGAATCGTTGCCGCGTCCGACGCGGTGATGGTCGCCCGCGGTGACCTGGGCATCGACTGCCCGATCGAGGACGTGCCACACCTCCAGAAGACGATCATCCGTCACTGCGTCGAGGTTGGAGTGCCGGTCATCACCGCCACCCAGATGCTCGAATCGATGATCTCGGCACCGTCGCCGACGAGAGCCGAGGTCAGTGATGTCGCCAATGCTGTCTTCGACGGCACCGACGCATTGATGCTGTCCGGCGAGACGGCGATCGGCCGGGATCCGGTCGGCGTCGTCGAGGTGATGTCGACGGTCTCCACGCGCGCCGAGAGCGAGGCGAGCTACCGGCGATGGGCGCGACATCTGAGCCGGGTCCAGAGAGGCCCGGGCTGGCTCGACGCCCCGGACAACGATGCGATCACCGCAGCGATCACGCACGCCGCTTCCGAGGCCGCCTCCGACGTCGACGCCCGGGCGATCCTGTGCTGCACGCGCAGCGGTCGCACCGCGAATGCGATGGCGCGCTTTCGGCCCGAGTCGCAGTTGCTGGGACTCGCGCCCGATGCCCGCACAGCACGGGCGCTCGCGCTGACCTGGGGTGTCACCCCGCTGCATGTCGACACATACGGATCGACGGACGAAATGGTGGGGTTCGCCATCGAGCGCTCCCTCGAAAGCGGCGCGATCGATCATGGCGACACGGTCCTCGTGCTCGCCGGCGCGCCGGACCTGCGGCCGGGAGCGGATCGAGCTGATCCCACGCTCCCGGCCACCGATGTGCTCCGGATCCTGCGCGTCGGGTGAACCGCAACGACGCCACTGTTCCCGCCGGAGTGAGGCGGGTCTGGTCGAGTACGAGCGGCGACGACTCGGCGCCCCCGATCGTGCTCGTCCACGGATCGATGGACCGTTCAGCGGGGCTCCTGCGACTCGCCCGCAGGCTCCGCGACAGGTACTACGTGATCCGCTACGACCGGCGCGGCTACGCGCGGTCACTCGCGGTCGGGCCGCCCTTCGCGTTCGACGACCAGGTGGCCGATCTCGTCGCGGTGATCGAGGAGTATCAGGTCGCGCCGGTCGCACTGTTCGGGCACAGCTTCGGGGGCAACGTCGCACTTGCGCTGGCCGATCGCAGACCCGATCTCGTCTCCGCGGTTGCGGTGCACGAATCACCGATGTCGTGGCTCGACTGGTGGCCGGATGGGTCGCCGGGTGGGGTCGCGCTCTCGACCCGGTCGGCCGGCGACGCCGCCGAGGCCTTCATGCGCGCCGTCGTCGGTGACGAGCGCTGGTGCGATGTTCACCAGCGAGTTCGCGAGTCGCGGCGGCTCGAGGGGCCGGCGATGGTCGCCGAACTCCAGGATCTGCGGTCACGGGCACCTTGGGCCGGCGACCGAATCGATGCACCGGTGCTCGCGATCCACGGCGAACACGCCCGTCTCTTCCATCGCCGGGCGATGGAAGAACTGTCACGAGCCGTGCCGGACGGACGTCTCGTCGAGATCGAGGGCGCCGGGCACACGGGCCCGCACACACACGCCGACGGTACGGCGGATGCGCTCATCAGGTTCCTACGGGAGCACCCCGACGGCTGAGCGCGAACGAGACCAGCGCGACCGTCGCCGCCGCCGCCGACAATGCGGCCGTGCCCGAGATTCCGTGAATCCCGTACAGCCAGCCGCTGAGGATCGTTCCGGAGCCGCGGGCGACGGTCCCGACGGCCGCGGCGATCGACAACGTCCGCCCGCGGGCCGTCGGACCCGCCTCGCTGATCAGCGAGAGCGAGGTCACGAAGCCGAATTCGAAGCCGAGCAGGAAGATCAGTAGCCCGCAGACGCCGACGAGCAGACGGTCACCGGCACTCAGCATGATCACGAGTCCGATCGTCAGCACGACGAGGCCGGCGAGCGTGCTCCGCAGCTTGCCGAGTCGATCGGCGAAGGCAGCGGTGCCGGTGCTGGCCGCGAGCTCGACCGCGCCGAACGTCATCGCGATCATGCCGAGCCCGCCCGTCGAGACACCGAACGAGTCGTGGAGCCAGGTTCCCGAGACCACGAAGACCGAGAGGCCGGCCATCGCCATCGTCGAGGAACCCGCGATGACGAACCATGCCCGCATGGACATTCGTTCGGAGCGCGCCTGCTCGGTGCCGGCGTGCTCGACGCCGGCATTCTCGGCGGGTGTCGGTGCGGCCGTGTCGTCGCCCTTGGTCTCGGACTCCTCGGGGAGCCTGAACACCAGGAGGATCGCCGCCGCCGCCGACGCGACGGCGATTGCGCCGAAGGGCCCGCGCCAGCCGACGACGCTGATGAGAATGGCGATGAGGGGTGCGCCGACGAGCAGCGCCAATGCCCAGGACGTCTCGAACAAGCCGATCGAACGCGCCCGCCAGCGGTAGTCGACGCGGTGGCTGATCCACGCGTGGCCGGCGACGGTGAAGTTCGAAACGCCGACGATGAGGACCGCGAAGGAGAGTGCGAACGACCCGAGTGTCCCGATCAGCGCGATCGACGCGGACGCGGAGATCGCGAGCAAGCCGCCGACCATCACCAGGCGCTCCCTGCGCCGATCGAGGTGGCGGCCGACCGCGATCGTCGACAGCCCGGCGGCCTCGCCGAGCCCGATCACGGTTGTCAGCTGCGTGGTCGTGGCCCCGAACGCCCGCTCCAGCGTAGGGAGGAACGGCGGGATCCAGCGAAGTGCCGTGTTCGCCACCGTCTTCGCCGCCGTGAGGCGGACGAGTGCCGGTGTCACCCCGAGGGGGCGGGGACGGTGATCGTGAAGCCGAAGAAGGAGCACTGCGTGTCGGTCGTCGGCACCGCACCGTCGGTGAGCAGCAGATTGTCCTGGACCTTGTCGGCGCAATCCTCGAGGGCCGTTCGCTGCGTCCACACGGCGAAGGCAAGTGCACCGAGCAAAGCGAAGACCACGATCTTCTGGACGAGGCTCTTCAGCATCCAGGCGGCGAGGACCGCACCGATGACGAGCACGACGGCAACGATGACCCCGTAGGTCTTGGCGCTGTCGAGCGTCAGGCCGGTCACGACCCCAACCATCCGGTCACAGGCCGAACCCTAGGGTGCGGGCACCGTCGCACGGGGGATGGCGGCGATGCACGCGACGGCGGTCCGCGAGGACATGCCACGGGTTGCGCGGACGATCGAGCCCAGTATCGACCAGGTCTCGACGAGCAGCGCAGCGGACTGTGGTCGGTACCATCACCCGGGTGACCGATCAACCGATGCAGATGTCGACAGGACTTCCGACGACGGTGCTGCCGCGGCTCGCACCGGAGGTAGCCGAGCGTCTGGACGCGGCGCTCGCGCAGCCGGAGCACGAGCGGCGCGAGGCGGTCGCCGCCGTTGCCGCATCGTCGCCGAAATGTCTCGACGCCTGGGCGGCGCTGGGAGATATCGGGCGCGACACGATCGAGCGCTACGCCGCGTATCGGGTCGGCTATCACCGCGGCCTCGACGCGCTGCGCGCCAACGGCTGGCGCGGCAGCGGGTTCGTCCGATGGTCCGAGCCGACCAACCTGGGGTTCCTGAGGTCGCTGCGCGGACTCGGGGAGATGGCGACGGTGATCGGTGAGACCGACGAAGCCGACCGTTGCCACACGTTTCTCCTGCAACTCGACCCGTCGGGCGTACCCGAGAGCTGACACACGGCTGTGCTCGGCGTCGTCCTCGCAGGTGGCGACAGCCGCCGCATGGGTCGGACCAAGGCACTCGTCGAGATCGAGGGCATCCCGATGGCGCGGCGGGTGGCAGATGCCCTGCGCCGCGGCGGCTGCGAGCACGTCGTGGTCGTCGGCGGCGATGCCCGCGAGCTGCGGCCGCTCGGACTCACCGTCGTAGCGGATCTTTTCCCAGGGAAAGGACCGCTCGGGGGCGTCCTCACCGCGTTGGAGTTCTCCGCACGCCCGGTGCTGGGCCGGCCCGGGACGGCCCGTCCCGGCGTCGTGGCCCTCGATCAGGTCCTCGATCTGCGTGAGGAGCACCGGCGTCAGATTGACCGTGACGTGGATCGAGGGGTACTCGGCCAGGATCGCGACCATGTCG
>JASJHI010000031.1:0-5560 GCA_033791105.1 Acidimicrobiia bacterium
GCGTACATCAACAACGCCACGCCCCTCGCGACCTGGAGCGTCGAGATCGATCTCGACACCATGACCGCTGGAGAGCTCGGCCGAGCACCGAACTCGACAACTGACCTCTACGGATTCGAGGTGACCACCGACGACGAATACCGCTACCTGTACGGCCAATGTCACCGGCAGTTCGGCTTCAGCTATCTCGGCCATGACGAGTGCGCGAACCTCGTTCAAATCGCGCGCCAACCCCTCGACCAACCGAACGTGCCACTCGAGTACTGGGACGGCAACGACTGGACACGCAATAGCCGGGCCGCCTCGAACATTGCGCCCGTACATGCCCCCGACGGCGAACAACGCGGCGCCAACCCGATGCAGATCGAGCGCGATGGAGACCGCTGGATCGCTGTCACGAAGGCTGCCGACTGGTGGGGCAACTCCGTGTACTTCGACGTCGCGCCACGACCGGAGGGCCCATGGACGACCACGGCTGTGCTACCGGTCGCAAACCAAGGAGACCCTGGCGAGTTCAGTTCCTACTTCGTGAGCTTCATCCCGACGAGCAGCGAAGGAAGGACGATCGCCATCAGCAACAACCGATGGGACGTACAGTTCTCCGACGATTACCACCCAACGGTCACGACCGTACGCCCATACGTCTGGTCTCACCGGCACGCACAGATGATTACCGACAACCTCTGGCTGCCATTCGGCAAACCGATCAACGCGCCGACGACGCCAGAGCCGGAAGCCTGAGGCAATCGCTCGATGCTCCCTGTCCCCGTCACGACACCCACGACACCCTCGACACAAGACCACAGATCCGTACAAAACACCGATCAGGAAACCACCCATCCATGAGCTCCATCACCGCCGACCACCTCACCCGAACGTTCGGTGACCTCACCGCCGTCGACGACCTCACCTTCGACCTGCCCGCCGGGGGAGTCGTCGGATTCGTCGGGCCGAACGGCTCCGGAAAATCCACAACCATTCGCGTCCTGCTCGGCCTCATCGCCGCAAGCGGCGGCACCGGTACGGTGCTTGGCGAATCGATCGAGCATCCGGAACGGTTCGCGCACCGCGTCGGCGCGTTGATCGAAGGACCCACATTCGTCGGATCGCTCACCGCGTGGGACAACCTGCGCAGCCTCGCTGCGCTCCGAGGTCTCCCCAAAAGACGAATTCACGAAGTGCTCGACATCGTCGGGCTCTCAGGTCGCGAACACGACAGGGCATCGACGTTCTCGCTCGGTATGAAACAGCGCCTCGGAATCGCAGCCGCGCTGCTGCCCGACCCCGAGCTGCTCGTGCTGGACGAGCCGACCAACGGTCTCGACCCCGCCGGAATCGTCGAGATCCGATCACTCTTGAAGTCGCTCGCCGACGGCCGACGAACCGTCGTGGTGTCGTCCCATCTCATGAGTGAGATCCAGGCGATGGCTGATGACCTCGTCGTCATTCGGTTCGGCAAGCTCCTCTACTCGGGCTCGTTGGACGGCCTGATGGACGACGCTGTCGAACGAGTCATCGCAGAGCCCGAACATCGCAGTGATCTCCCCCAACTGCTCAACGCCGTCGAGTCGCAGGGCTGGTCACACGGCTCCACCGGCGGCATCGTCAGTATCGAACTGCCTGCGGACCGTTCCGCCGACGTCGACCGCCTCGCCCGCACGACCGGCATCAACCTCCGCCAACTCACCCCGCAACGCGACAACCTCGAAGACCTCTTCCTCCGCCTCACCGGCAGCAGCGACGCCGAACTCACCGCAGGGCGCAGCGACCAACGCAACTCTGGAGCAACCTCATGACTTCGACAGCCACCCTCCCGACACCCCGTCCGGTCGCCGGCCAGCAGAACATGGTCAACGCCGTCCGCTCCGAATGGATCCGAATCTGGCGCCCGACATTCCGCTACGGCGCCATCGGCACGCTCGCCGTGTTCGCGGCAACCATCTCGTACTTCATCTACTCATCACTCGCCGACCCCACATCCGCGGAGACCGCACGACGTGGTGCAACCACCTCAGCCGACCTCGAAAAGCCCGTCGGCATGATCTACGCCCTCGGCCCCATCAGCACGATCACCGGAGTCATCCTGCTCTCACTCTGGGCAATCGCAACGGCCAGCGACTACGACACCGGCATGATCCGAGTCCTCGTCCAAGCACAACCATCACGACTCAAACTGCTCAGCGCAAAACTCGTCGCACTCACAGGATTCACCGTGATCGCTTGCACCGTGACCGTGCTGGCAACGGCGGCTGCAGCTCGCCCGCTCGCCCGGATCTACGACGTCGAGAGAGCGGCCTGGCGAACCGACACCCCGGTTGAGCTGCTGAGCGGTGCGTTCAACTTTCTCGTGCCGACACTCGTCTGGGGCCTGATCGGCCTGACCATCGCAGTGTTGACCCGCAGCGCCGGTGTCGCCATCGGCCTAGGAATCGGGTGGCTGCTCGTCGTCGAAAACCTGATCGCGATCACCGCGCCCGACCTCACCGACTATCTCCCCGGCGGCACACTCAGCGCGCTCGCCGGAGGAGGAACGCCCGACCTCGAATGGTCGCTCGCGCTCGGGCTCACGACGCTCTACGGCATCGCGGCCACAACTATCTCGCTCGTCACCTTCCGCAACCGCGACATCACCAGCTGAGGGCACGAGCCGGGCTGCGTCAAAGGGCAACACAGTCGTCCTCGGCCGAGGTCCGAACCTGAGGCGTTGAGCACGAGTCAGATCGACCCTGCAAGTGGTGCAACACTACAGAGCACCCTGGTCCGAGTGAGCGCGCAGGATTCCCTCGCCTGACAAAACGACCGTCGGGGCGAAGTCGTTCGAGAGCCAGGGCGGACTCAGCCGCCAAGATCGGCAGTCAGCGACGAGTAGCAAAATTCGCTCGCAATGACTGCGCTCAGACGCGTGACCCGTCCATGAAGCATCTGCGACCTGGAAGAGCTTGCAGTTGGCGCAAGGACCTGGGTGCCTAAGGTCCTTCGGTCGCTGGCGACGGACCGCTCAGAAAAGCGGAGGGACCACCCATCGCAACCTGCGCGATTACGGCACTTGCGGGCGGGCAGCCCTGCCCCATATCGCTCGACGACGCCAGCCTCAGAAGGTGCCACCCATCGCCGGGTCAGTGACGATCCTCACGATGTGGCCGTGGCGAGGATCAGGTCGGTGGCCATGGCCAAGTCGGGCAACTGAGCGATCTCCTGCGCCAGCTCGGCTGCGCTGGCTCGTAGGCCATCAGAGGCGAGCGCAGAGTCCACCACACGCGTGAGCTCTTCAGGGTCCGGGATTCCGCCGCCCCCCAAGGCGAGGCCAGCGCCACGCGCGACGAGCAGCTCGCAGTTCCAGAAGTGGTCCGCGCCCTGCGGGGCCGCGACCACTGGCGTGGCCGCTGACAGGGCGCCGAGGATTGCACCGGATCCTCCGTGGCACACGACGAGGTCGGCGACGTCCATGACGAACTTCTGAGGCACGTATCCCTCGACCCTGACACCCGGCACCAACGACTGGAGCTCTGAGATGGGCCCGCCGGACCCGACGGTGACGATCACCTCCGCGTCGAGCCGAGCCAGCGCACTGACCATCGGAGCGAGCAACTCGAGCGCGTCAGGTTGGGCTCCCCAGCTTCCCAGCGTGACGTAGACCGTGGTCGGTGCGCGGTACGCATCCAGCCATCCGGGCGAGCGTGCGCGACCGGGCACGCCGTCGTGCGAGAACGGTTGGACGGACACCGTGTTCGGTAGTGCCGAGAAGCCAGACGGTTGAAGGCTCGGCGGGCACCGTGACAGATGCAGCGTCGAATACAGACCACCGTCTGGAAGCGGAATACGCCCGGTCCGGCTGCAGTGCGCGCGCACGGCCGAGTCCACTCTGGAGACCATCTCCGGCGGACGCACCGTCCCGACGCCTACGTAGATCGCTGGGATGCCAGCGTCGCGGCCGACGAGCGCAGCCGATGCCCCGACATGGTCGTGCACGATGAAGTCGGCACCTCGATCACCGACGACTCTCTCCAGCTCGCCGATCGCGTCGTCATCGACGAGGAACGTGATGGGGCCCGGAAACTCAGACCCAGCAGGTGGTCCGACTGAGACCACGTCAAACCCGAGCGCCTGGGCAGCAGCGACGCGATCGTCGGTCGTCACCAGGGTCACTTCGTGGCCTCGTACCAGCATGGCCTGGGCAAGTGCTGCCTGCGGATGCAGATGCCCGAGGCTGCCCGGAACGACGAAGACTCCCCTCATCACAAGACGTTACAACATGATCGTCTGCGCACGCCCGAGCCCGGCTCCTCGCGCTTCATCGACGGCCACGCCGAGCTCGGGGTCCCTGACCCGACCTGAGGTCCGGGCGGACTCGTCTCCGGCTCAGCGCAGTCGGAGGTGCACCCGTTCCACGTCGTGGTCCGGGCCCTTGACCACATGAGCCAGTCGAGTGGCTGGGCGAACGCCGGCTCGGCGTAGTCGAGGCCGGGAAGCTCGAGTCCGATCGACGGCGTGGTGCTGCTCTGGTGCGCGCCTCCCTCCGACGCCAACGTGATGCCGGCGGGCGTGCCGGCCACGACGAACCGCGCGCCGTTGTAGAGCGCGTAGACGAACGCATCGAGGCCGCGACAGACGAACGGGTCGTAGACGGTGCCGATCGGCAGCAGGTGCTCGCCGTGCAGTTCGTGGGAGAGCCCGAGCGCATGCAACAGAGGAAGAGGTTCATCTCGCTGATGCCCAGCTCGATGGTGTCCGAGCTCCCGACCGACGCAGCGCGGTGGCTCGAAGCCGGCTCGCACAACACCGGCACGAGACCCCACGAATCCAGGTAGGTGTCCCGGAACGACCCGATGGTCTGAGATCGGAGCGATGCTCGGCGTGTCCAAGCAGGCCGCCCAGCGGAAGTACGCCGCCGAGACTTCGGCGTAGGCGCCCCTCGGGCTCGACGGATCAGGCGCACACTTCGCTCAACCGATTGCATCGGGCGCCCGCTCGCTTACCGGCGAAGTCGCACGCCTGCGAACCGACGAAGGCCACTCGATAATCACGCCGCCCGAGTGCGGTCCAGCCCGCTCGTAGCGGCACCACTGGGCGAGCGAATCCGCTCAAGAACGCGCGATCACCCGGCCGATCGCGTCTGCCCGTTGTGCGTGGCCCTCGCAGCGCTGACGTGCGTCTCGGTCGGCGTGTCCTTTCCAAGCATCGCCGTCACGGTCTGCCACCGGGTCACTACGGAGATGTGAGGTCGAACGGCTCGAGCGGCGGTGCGTAGGTTGAGGAGATGGCCTCGAACGCTCGATCAGCGGCTCGCTGGGTGCTCGGCGGCGGCCTCGTCGTCGCCGGTATCGGTCACCTGACGTCTCAGCGCGAGGAGTTCCAAGCTCAGGTCCCGGTCTGGTTCCCGGTCGACGCCGACCTCGTCGTGCTGCTGTCCGGCGTCGTCGAGATCGTTCTCGGCCTCGCGCTGCTCCTCGTGAGCAGGCGGCGGGCGATGGTCGGCTGGATCGTGGCCGGGTTCTTCGTCGTGATCGTCCCGGGCAATGTCGCCCAATGGCTCGAGGGGACCGACGCATTCGGGCTCGAC
>JASJHI010000032.1:0-6031 GCA_033791105.1 Acidimicrobiia bacterium
GGCGAGGCTTGCCGAGAGGGGTTAGGTGGGACGCGCGGGGCCGCGTGATCGCGGGGGGTGCGTGCGGTCGGGGCGCCGGAGGTGCGCACCGACCTCACGCATCAGCTGAGAGTCGCCAGCTTGTTGAGACGCCTGCGCGGCCGGTCCGCCGACGCCGACCTGCTCGCCACCCCGACCAAACCGACGCGTTGTAGTGGCGCACGCCGAAGAGCAACCCCTCGCCACCGAACACACGAGAGCGAACGGTCTCGTCGTCGATTGCGAAGACCCCCTCCGGGGGGAGCAGTTGCTCGAAGATCGCCGCGCTGATGTGGGCGTCCGAGACATGAGGGAGAGTTGATGGATCCCGGTGAAGGGTGGCATTGGCGTTTCTCCTTCGGACGTGCTCCCGTTCGGCAAGTGGATGTCTGGATTCGGGCAACCGGCGATCAAGGCACATTTGGTGCGGTGTCGACGTCCGGTCCGCGCAGGCTCTCAAGGAGTCGATATGCGAGTCGCCGGCCGAGCCGAGAGACCGTGTTCGCGGCCTCGGTCTGAGCGTCCCGCAACGCCGGATCGGAGTCGCGGCATCAACGGTGGCGTTGGTGCCTGACGAGGCGCTACGTGGCACGCTCCGGTGTGGCGCCGGGCTCAGCCACTTCGGTATGGGGTTCGCGGTCGGGCAGCCACCCGGCGACGACGATCGCCAACAACGTGGACACGGTCGCGACGCCCAATACGACCCTGCTCCCGTCCCCGTCTGCGGTGACGAAGCCGGCGATGAGTAGGGCGGTGGTGATGCTGCCGACGTAGCGGCTCATGGAGAGCACTCCCGCGGCCGCTCCGCTGCGGGCCGCGGGGACCGAGCCGAGCGCGGCCGACGTCAGATTCGGCGTGGTGACGCCGAGGCCGATCCCGAACACGAGGAGTCCCGCGAACAGTGCCCACGGCGCAATCGAGCCCCCGCCGGCGAGAAGCAGCAAGGTCGCGGCCCACGCAACCGTCAGTCCCACTCTCGAAGGGAGCCGACGACCGTGCTCGTCGCCGAGCCGCCCGCCGATCGGTGACACGACGATCATGCCGACGGTGAGTGCCGACAATGCCAGACCGATGGAGCCGGCACCCCAACCGCGAGCATCGAGGATCACCGGGGTCAACAGCAACAGCGCGTACTGAGCCTGGGTCGACAGTGCCTGCACCGAGAACCCGGCGACGAACACCCGGTTGAGGATCCGCCCGTCCTGGTCGTCCTCCCGAGCGTCGCCGGCAGCAGGCTGGACGCCGTCACGAACTCGACGGGTGACGAGAAACGCGACAGCCGCGATGGGCACGTTGATGATGAAGATCGCCTGCCATCCGAATGCTTGGACGAGCGCTCCGCCGAGCACGGGTCCGATCGCCGCGCCAGTGCCCATCACCGAACCGAGGATGCCGAAGACTCGACCGCGCTGATCGGGTCCAGTTGTGGATCGGAGCAGCGACTGCGCGGCGGGGCTGAGCGTGGCCGCGCAGACGGCCTGCGCGCCGCGCGCGGCGACGAGCACCCCGAACGTCGTGGCCATCGCCGCGCCCATCGAGAAGATGGCGAGGCCGGTCAGCGCGAAGAGCATCGACCTGCGCGCACCGATCGCGTCGGTCATCCGTCCGGCCAGCGGCTGTCCGATCAACATCACGACGAGGTAGATCGTGATGAGGACACTGACCGTCGCAGTGCTGACGTCGAAGTCGTCGGCGATCTCGGGCAGTGCGACCGCGATCATCGTGGCGTTCAGGGGGACGAGCCCGGCCGCCGCCGCGATGCTCAGGATTCTGGATGTCGGAAGCGGTTGGGCCGTCTCGAACCTGACGGCGTCGTCGCTCATCGAAGCACGGTGACCTCACCCTTCGCTGCATCGAGGCGGATCCGGTCGCCCGTCATGATGCGGCTCGTCGCATCGACCGTTCCCACGACGGCGGGAAAGCCCATCTCGCGGGCAACGATCGCTGCATGGCTTGCGTGGCTGCCATGGTCGGTGACGATGCCGGCGACGAGATGGAGGACGGAGTTGAACGCCTCGCTCGTCGCGGCGGCGACGACCACCTCGCCCTCTTCGAGGTCGAGCAGGTCGTCGACGGTGTGCACGATGCGGGCGGGTCCCTCGGCAGTCCCAGCTGTGACGCCGATCCCGATGATCGTCGAATCGTCGCCGCCCGATTCGTCCAACTGGCCGAGAATTCCCTCGATCATGAACCCGATGGAGGACATCAACCGTCCGAGCGCGGGCGGCAGCTCGTCGCTCGGTGGGTGCGGAGGCGGAGGACCGAGATGGCGCGGGGCACCTTCCGCGTCCAGGCTGCGGCGCAGCTCACCTCGCGTAGCGAGCTCGGCGCCGGTCGGTCCACCTCCGTCGAGGATGAGCGCCGCCTCCTTCGTGGTGGCATCGAGGATGTGGAGGGGGTCATCGATGATCCCGCGTTCGTGGGCCCGACGCCCGATCTCGCGCATCGCGCGACGCAGGAGTCCGACGGCGACGATGTCGCTGTAGAGCCCCCTCTCGTCGCGGAGCCGGTAGAGCGCTCGCGCCTCCTCGAGGAGCTCGTCGAACTCGGGTCGATGCTCGGCCGGAACTTGCTCGCGGAGTTCGACTGCGTATTCATCGGCACGTCTGCGCGCAGCGTTCGGATCGCCGTCGAGCGCTGCGGAGAGCTTGGCGAGCACGACCGCCGGCTGCTCGCGCAACGTCGTGTTGACGATGTCGAATCCCTCGACGACGCGGTCCTGAATCGTCCGCACGTAGTCGTCGACCGGTGGAAGAGCGGCGCGCAACTGATCGAGCCGCGTCTGCGGATCGCTTCCCGACTTCAGCAACGCCCGCGCCGCGTCGTCGCCGCGAATCGCGGCGAGGGCGTCGTCCATCTCGCGCGGAGCGACACCGGAAACCGGCGAGTATCCATCCAGTAGTCCGAATGCGACGGTGGGCGGCTGCCCAGTCCAGCCGGCGACGTGAAGAGCGAGGTCGCCGACCGGCAACAGCGTGGCGACGTTCATCCGGTGGTGTTGGTACACCATGGCAGCGAGGTGCGCACCGACGGCCTCGAGGTGTTCGTTCAGTTCTGCGTCGGTCAGCGCATCGATCTCGGTGTCGCCGAGCTCGCGGTAGCGTGCGATCGAGGCGGGTTTCAGTTCGTCATCCCAGAGTTCGAGGTCGGTGCGCCAGCGCTTGACCGCGAAGCTCTCCTCGGCGAGGGCGGCGCGTCGCCCGAACTCGGCCCCGATGTCCTCCGGGCTCATCGGGCCATCGGGCCCGGGCATGTCGAATGGCTGTGGTTGGTGATAGGTGAAGCCGTTCACCTGGGCCATCGCCAGCCGGTCGAGCAGCATGCCGTACCGGTTGAATGTCTCGGTGAATCCGCGATTGAATCCTGCTGGATAGAGCTCTGCCATCGCAGGTGTCCATGCATTCGGCGAGTGGGCGGAGTCCTGTTGCCAGGGCCCTGGCGCGGGTGGTGTCCAGTCGGTCATGTTGCCTCCAGGCTCGTCGCATCCCCGATGCGGCCGTTCGGGCACGGTACCGCACGCTGGAGTGCGGTACGCCCACGTGACCGCGACGTGTCGGTCAGTCGGGTAGTGCAGCTGGTGGGACCAGCACGAGCTTGCCCACGAAGTCCTTGGCCGCGAAGTCGCGTTGCGCCTGCTCGATCTCCGAGAGCGGATAGGTCGCGTGAACCAGCGGCCGGATCTCGCCGCGCTCGATGTAGCCGACGAGGCTCTCGAACACACCGGGCTCCTGGTAGGTCGCACCGAGCAGGGTGAGATCTTTCAGGTACAAGGTGCGTAGATCGAGTTCGACGATCGGGCCGGCGATCGCGCCGGAAGTGATGTATCGCCCGCCGCGCCGCAGCACGTCGAGCAGTCGCGGCCACTGGACGCCCCCGACGAGGTCGACCACGACGTCGATGGTCCCGGCACCCAGCGTTCGCTCGATGTCCGCGTCGCGATCGGCGACCTCAGCGGCGCCGAGGCTGAGCACGCCGGCGTGTTTCGCGAGGCCCGCGACGGCGATGACGTGGGCACCGCGGCGCGTTGCGAGCTGCACCGCGGCCGACCCGACACCGCCCGATGCGCCAGTGATGAGCACACGTTCGCCCGGCCCGACGCCGGCACGATGGAGCATGTTCTCGGCTGTCGAGGAGGCGCACGGGATCGATGCCAGTTCGACGTCGGTCCAGTCGCATTCGATTGCATGCGTCTCCGACGACTCGGTGGCGACGTACTGCGCGAAACCTCCGTCCATCTCGGAACCGAGGGTGACGGTCGCGAATGCGAGATCGCCTGCTCCGGCGCGCTGCATGGTGGCGACGATGACTCGCTCGCCGAGCCGTTCTCCTGAAACCCCTTGCCCGACCTGGACGACTCGCCCGCAGACATCTGCCCCCTGGATCCGGGGAAAGTCGAGCGGCGTCCCCGACCACCCGCCGTCGTCTGCGTCCGCCTCCGGAACGCCGTCGGTGTCGGTGGTGGCGTCGCGCACGGTCTTGGAGTACCAACCGACGCGGGTGTTGATGTCGGTGTTGTTGATCCCGGCGGCGGCGACCTCGATCAGCACCTGGCCGGCGGCCGGTCGTGGGACCGGGACGTCGTCGCGGTAGTCGAGCGCGTCGAAGCCCCCGTGGTGGGTGAGCAGCACCGCCGTCATCGTCGACGGAACGTGCCGGTGTTTCGGCGTCATCGCGTCAACCGACGACGAGATGCTCCTCGGCGAGCCACATCGGAGAGTTCGGGAGATCGATGAACCGCCGCTCGTCGTCGAGGAGATCGGTGACCGCCTGGACGCGAGCCGGATCACCCGACGCGAACACTTCCGTCGAGTCGAACCAGAGCTCGGCGACGCCGTCGAAAGGTTCCGGCGATCCCCCGTTGCGCGCTTGGAGGGCCTCGTGCACATCGGGGAGGTCGGCGGTGTGGACCTGCACGTAGCGTTTGATCCCCAGCACCTCGGCGCGTTCGGCGACGAGCGGCGCGTGCTGGTCGCGCCAGTAGCGCTGGAATTCCTCCCGCGTCATTCCCGGCTTGCGGCGAAGACAGAAGACGAGTTTGATCATGGCGGTCACACCCCCGGTTGTTGTGTTGGTTGTAGCAGATCCCACAGATTCCCGAAGCGGTCGCGGAATACGGCGACGGTTCCGTACGGCTCATTTCTCGGCTCCTCGAGGAACTCGACCCCTGCGGCGCTCATCCGCGAGCGGTCGCGCTCGAAGTCGTCGGTGTGGAGGAAGAGGAACACCCTCCCGCCGGTCTGGTCGCCGACCCGGGCGCGCTGCTCGTCACCGTCGGCCTCCGCGAGGAGCAGATGTGTTGACCCGGGCATCTCGGCCGTGCCCGGCGGGGCGACGACCACCCATCGCTTGTCGCCCTGATCCTCGTCTGCGACGAGCGTGAATCCGAGGTCGTCGGTGTAGTGCGAGATCGCTTCGTCGTAGCTGTCGACCACGAGTGCGACGAGCCCGATGTGTGACACCACACGATGATCGCAGATCGACGTGCGGGCGAGCCACCACTCAACCCGTGTGACACCCCCGCCGATCAATGGTGGCGACCGGCCGCGGACCCGAAACCGTCCCGGCTGCGGCATGACAAGATGGTGATCGCGATGGCAGATGCGGATATCTCGGGATCGAGCGCGGAACGACGCGCGCGAAGAGAGTGGTTCGAGCGCGTGCTGGTCGATCTCCACGAGCGATACCGCACCCTCGACGAGGGCGTACCCGCGTCCTACATCCCGGAGCTGGCCACCGTCGATCCGGACCGATTCGCGATCGCCGGGTTCACCGTCGACGGCCAACTGGTCGGGGTCGGTGACGTCGACCATCGCTTCACGATCCAGTCGATCTCGAAGCTGTTGCTCTACGGCCTGGCGCTCGAGACGCACGGCCGCGAGCGGGTGCTCGACCGTGTCGGCGTGGCACCGACCGGCGACCCGTTCAATTCGATCGAGCTCGACGACGACCCGCCCCGCGCCCCGAACCCGATGGTGAACGCGGGTGCGATCGCCGTCACCGACCTGGTGGCCGG
>JASJHI010000033.1:0-8880 GCA_033791105.1 Acidimicrobiia bacterium
CAACGACCTCGACGTCGACACGCTACGCGCACTCGAATCGGGCCTCGAGTCGTTCCCCGGATGTGCAGTGGTCATCTCCCACGATCGCTGGTTCCTCGACCGCATCGCCACCCACGTGCTGGCCTTCGAGGGTGACAGCCAAGTGCGCTGGTTCGAGGGCAACTTCAGCGAGTACGAGGAGTATCGCCACAAGGAACTGGGTTCGGCCGCAGATCAGCCGACGCGGATCAAGTACAAGAAGCTCGCGTAGTCCGCGTCGAACTCAGCAGCCCGTACACGAACGCGGCCGCGGTCGCTGTCAACAGGCCGACCTCGCCGACGGCAACGATGCGGGCGCCGCCGAGATGTCGGCTGTACAGCAGCGTGTCGATGTCGTGGTACGACACGAGGCGCACCGCAACGAACCCCCAGATCGTGAACAGCCCGATCACGGCCGGAAGGTAGCTGCGCCGACGAGTGGGAACCGCGTAGATCGAGACGAGAACCGAAACGCACCACAAACCAAACAGGGTGACGACGACGCCGGCCTGGAACCCGCGGCGCGTGTCGTACCACCCGGCGCGTTGCGCCCGTTCGCGGCCGAACCCGGTCAGCACGTCGCTCAGGTCGCCGTACGAAGCGACCGCGAGCAGCATCAGCAGAAGCGCCGCCAGCAGGAGGCTGAAGCGCCAGAGCCGGACATGTGCCTGCTCCCGTGTGGAGGTCTCGGCGAACGCCGCTAACACGGCGAGGATCGCGACGACCAGGTATCCCGCGGCCCGCACCGCGCTGGAGTCGATCACCTCCGCCATCGCACGACAGCGTAACGATCCACTTCGATGACCTACGATTACGTCCGTGTGCGTGAACTGCATGTCGAACGCCGAGGCGTCGTTGGCGGCGGCCGCAGCCGTCGGCTACTTCGTCAAAGGACCGGTCCATCGCGTACTGGCGAGCGCTGGTCTCGCGCCCGACCCTGATCCCGTCGCCCACGATGTGCGCACCGTCGCATTCCTTCGTGCACTCGACCTCGACCCTGTCGAGGCACTCGGCGCCGACGCGGTCGCTCAGGCCGAGTCGTGGGCGCCCGATTCCTCGTGGGTGCCATTCACGGTGCGCGCTCGCGAGCGCCTGCGCGCTTCGGCCCGTCCCATCGGGTCCCAGAGCTTGATGAGTACCCAGTAGACGAGCCCTAGCAGGGCGAGCGCCACCGGGAAGGAAAGCCACGGATTGACGTGAGGTAGCGACCGCGCGTCGAGCCACCACGGCCCCGTCCAGGAGAGGTCGATCGGGAACCCGCGCCGCTCGATCCCGTCGATCGTCGGTTTCGCCACGATCCGTGTCCACGCGCTCCAGGAGATGAGCCGGCAGATGCCGTAGAAGAACGTCGCGCGGTACAACGCGATCAGGCCGCGCTCGGGCAGGAAACGCGCGAAGAACGCCCACACGCGCGCGTCGGCGGGGACGATGTTGACGCGCCAGTAGTCGCGGGTCAGCACACGCCACCCGATCAGCACCACGACAAGCCAGAAGACGTCCATCGCGAGTCCCAAGCTCGAGTAGTACGCCGCAGCATCGAGGTACTTTCCGCCGTCGACGGTCGCCGCGTAGGCCCAGGTCTCGGACGTCCAGTTCAAGGCGGTGATCGGGAAGAGCAACATCGTGCCGACCGAGTCGTTGATGTCGGTGAGTGCGTGCGCTGCGAAACCGAGCAGGTACCCGACCGTGAACGCTCGGTTCCGTTTCCACAGCCAGAACAGCGCGGTGACGATGATGCCGAAGAACAGGGTGTGGGTGAACCCCATACCCGGCCACCCTCGATGCCACTGATGCGGCACGTCGGCGCCATAGCGAGTGCCATTGAAGGTGAACCCGTACACCCAGAACTTCGACAGGAAATCGGGTGTGAAATCACCGAGGAAGATCGCCCAGAAGCTGACCTTGCCGAGCATCTTCTTCGGCAGATGCGCCTGCACGGCATAGATCTCGAACTGGTGGGCCGCCCAGCTCATCGGTCGTCTGGCCCCTCGTGCTCCGAGCGACCCGTGAGGCGGAGCCGGTCGGTGAACCACGGGCCGATCACGACGATCGCGATCAGCCACACAGGGCCCACGAACCAGTTGAGCAGCCACTTGTGCCAGATACCGAGCGTGATGTAGCTGATCCCTGCGACGAGGTACCAGATCCACTCCTCCACCCCGGTGAGCCGTCGGACACCGCGGTAGTCGAGATCCGCAGGACCGCTTGGTCGAGCGTCGGAGGTCGAGTCGGGCACGGTCGACGAAACTAGTGGACACGGAATCGGAGCGAGGAGGTACGGCGCTGGCAGACTGTCCCGATGCCCTCCCAGGAGACCGACGCCGCCCTCGCCGCGCGGCTGGCCACCGATGCAGGGCGGCGGCTCGTCGAACTCCGCAGCCGGATGTTCGCCTCAAACGCTTCGACGTGGGACGTGAAGGACGCCGGCGACGCGGTCAGCCAGGACTATCTCGCCAAGGAGTTGGCACTCCATCGTCCCGACGATTCCGTGTTGTCCGAAGAAGGTCAGGAGGACGCGACCAGGCACGACGCCGATCGCGTCTGGATCCTCGACCCGCTCGACGGCACCCGCGAGTACGGTGAGGAGGGACGCATCGACTGGGCCGTGCACGTCGCGCTGTGGTCCCGCGACCGATTTCTTGCCGCAGCCGTGAGCCTCCCGGCGATCGAGCGGACGTTCACGACCGACCCTGCCGCTGCGATCCCCGAGTTCGACCGCGATCGTCCGCGACTCGTCACGTCCCGCAGCCGCGCACCGTACGCCGCCGTGCTCGTCGCCGAAGGTCTCGGCTGTGACGCCATCCGACTCGGCTCTGCTGGAGCCAAGGCGATGTCGATCCTGCTCGGAGAGGCGGACGTCTACGTCCACGATGGCGGGATGTACCAGTGGGATTCCGCTGCACCGGCCGCGGTCGCGCTCGCTGCCGGTCTACACGCGAGCCGAATCGACGGGCGACCACTCGTGTACAACGACCCCGACCCGTGGTTGCCCGACTTCTTCGTCTGTCGGCCCGAGCTCGCCGAATCGGTCCTCGAGGCATTGTGGGGATGACGTCGTGACCGCTGCGATGCCCGACGCCGGCGACCTCACGGCCATCCGGTACGACATCACCGAACGGGTCGCGACGGTCTGGCTCGACCGACCGCATCGGCACAACGCCTGGACCGGCACGATGCACACCGAGTACCGGCTGGTCATGGCGGGACTCGAACACCGCGACGACGTGCGGGCGGTCATCGTCACCGGCACACCGCCCGCGTTCTCGGTCGGCGGTGACTCGAAGGCGCTCGAGAGCCACGCCGACAACGGGTCGTACGACACCGGCCTGCCGCCCGAACCCGCACAGCCTGGCGGTGGCTTCGAGGCCATCGAGGCCGACTTCGCTTGGCAGCTCGGCTATCGCCTCCCGATCATCGCCGCCGTCAACGGTGCCTGTGCCGGCGTGTCGTTCGCGCTCGTCGCGTTCTGCGACCTGCGTTTCGTCGCCGCAAGCGCCAAACTCACCACTGCGGCGCCGAAGCTCGGCCTCCCCGCCGAATACGGACTCAGTTGGACCCTGCCCAGGTTGGTCGGCACGACACGGGCCGCCGATCTGCTGCTGTCGGGCCGAGTCGTCACCGGAGACGAGACCGCCGAGTGGGGGCTGTGGAACGGCGTGGCCGACGACGGCCAGGCAACGCTGCAGGCTGCGACCGACTACGCGAGGCTGCTCGCCACCACGGCAGGGCCCAACGCTGTGACGATCACCAAACGCCAACTCGCGCATGACCTCCTGCGTCATGATCCGGCCGCCTCGGTGAACGACTCGATCAACCTCCTCGGTGAGGCGATGGCCACCGCCGAGTACCGCGAGGGCGTGGCCGCGCTCAGCGAGAAGCGCCCGCCCAGGTTCTGATCGCTCGCGCTGCGGTCAGCCGCTTCCTCCGGCCAACTCCCGGAGTACGGCCTCGGTGTGCTCGCCGAGGCGTGGCACCGGACCGATCGCCGGTGTGTAGCCACCGAAGTCGACCGGCGTGGCGACCGCCCGGAACGGATCCTCACCTTCGTCCGGAACCATGTCGACGAATCCTGGCTGTGCCTGAGGATCCTCGATCACCTCGGCAATCGTGTTGACCGGAGACCACCACACGTCGAGCTCGTCGAACCGGGGGCCCCACTCCGCCATCGGCCGCTTCACGAACTCGGCGTCGAGTTCGGCGATGAGGTCGGCAGAGTTGCGGTAGCGAGATGCGGCCGTATGGAACCGTTCGTCGTCGGCGAGCTCCGGGCGCTCGATCGCCTCGAGCACCTTCGGCCAGTGCCGATCGGCCTCGAGGCAGATGAGCCAGAAGAACCGGTCGTCTCCGGCGCGGTAGCTGTTGATCAGCGGCGCTGAGCTTCGCTCGCGCGGCCGGGTGCTCTCCCGACGTCCGAACCGCAGCTGGATTCCCATGTCCCAGCCGAGTGAGTACATACCCGTCCGGAGGAGACTCGTGCTCACCAGCCCGCCGCGGCCGGTACTCGCCCGCTCATACAGCTTGGCGGTGACACCCGCGACAAGCGTCATCGCGGTCTGGTGATCACCCGACCCGGATCGCAAGCCTGTCGGCGGCTCGCCTTTCGGCACCGTTGTGTGGGCGAGGCCCGATCGGGCCCAGTAGGCGCCCGTGTCGTACCCGGCACGGTCTCGGTCCGGCCCGTCGAGTCCGTAGCCGGTGACCGCTCCGTAGATGAGTGACGGGTTGGCCGCGCAAACGGATTCGTGGTCGAGCCCGAGGCGTTCGAGCGCGCTCGGACGCATGTTGGTCACGAACACGTCCGCGCCCGCGATCAACTCGTTGGAGCGAGCGAGTCCCTCCGCAGCGCGCAGGTCGAGAACGACCGACCGCTTGCCACGGTTGTCGAGTTCGAAGGGCGGCACGGGAATGGCACCATCGCCGCCGATCGACCCGAACAGCGACCGCTGCGGGTCACCGCCCGTCGGTTCGATCTTGATCACGTCGGCGCCCCAATCGGCCATGATCCCGCTCGCTGCAGGGCCCGCGACCCACGCGGCGAGTTCCACCACCCGCACGTCCGACAATGGTCCCCGGTTGTCCATGTGTTGATCCCCCGATCGGTCCAGACGATCGTAGGAGAATCAGGTGACGACCGCCGACCGTGGCGGGCTCCGTGCCGCGACTCAGCTGTGCGCGGCGATGACGTCGGGCGGGGCCTGCACGAGTTCGATCAACACACCCTCACCGCTGCGCGGCGTCGCCTCGTTGCCCTTGGGGTGGAGAAAGCAGACGTCGTGCCCCGCAGCTCCCGCACGGATGCCGCCGGGGGTGAATCGCATCCCCTGGGCGGTCAGCCAGTCGACCGCGCCGGGGAGGTCGTCGATCCACAGGCCGAGGTGGTTGAGGGTCGGCACGTGGACCTTCGGCGAACGCTCCGGGTCGAGCGGTTGCATCAGGTCGATCTCCACCGCGTGTGGGCCGTCCCCCAGGCGGAGGATGTCCTCGGCGACGTTCTCGGACTCGCTCATATAGTCGCCGACCTTCTCGATCCCGAGCAGTCCGCTCCAGAGGCCCGCGAGATCGGTCTTGTCCAATCCGCCGATGGCGACCTGCTGAATGCCGAGCACGCGGAACGGGCGGTCTGTCATGCGCGAGATGTTGTCATGCCGCGTCGATCCTCACCCAGTCACCGCCATGATGTACCGATGGCAGATTCCGCCGACCGGTCGTGGGGGGCATTCACCGAGCGCGGCCCTTGGGTACTCCACCGCGCCGACATCCGGTGGATCCGACTGGCGGAGACATTGCGCCGCGACGCGTGGGCCGAGGTACCGGTCCTGACGAAGGCCGCGATGGTGCCGCCAGGGGCGCGCGTCGGCACGGTGGTGCGACACCTCGGCGGCGCACTCGCCCCCTGGCTCATCGCCAAGCGACGCGGCACGTTCGAGTCGGCAGAGGCCGGCCGCGAGGACATCTCCAGACGTCTCAGGCTTGCCGCCGAGGCGCTCGGTCCGACCTACATCAAGCTCGGCCAGATCATCTCTGCGGGCGAGGGACTCTTTCCAGCCGAACTCGTCGAAGAATTCAAGAAGTGCCGCGATCAGGTGCCGCCCGAGACGTTCGACGCCGTCCGCCTGACGGTCGAGCAGGACCTCGGCGCTCGCCTCACCGACGTCTTCGAGTGGTTCGACGAGACACCCTTGGCGGCTGCCTCGATCGCCCAGGTTCACGCTGCGCGGCTGCAGACCGGCGAAGAGGTCGTCGTCAAGGTGCAGCGTCCCGCCGTCTCGAAGCTGGTCCGGAAGGATCTCCGCGTCATGGCGTGGCTCGCGCCCCATCTCGTCGGTCGAATCTCGGTGTCGGCACTCGCCAACCCGCCGGCGTTGGTCGAGTTGTTCGCCGAGACGATCGTCGAGGAGCTCGACTTCCGGATGGAAGCGGCGAACATGCTCGATGTCGCGACGATGCTGCACGATCTCGGGCAGGATCGGTACATCGTCCCGCGGCCACATCCCACGCTCGTCACGCGACGGGTGCTGGTGATGGAACGCATCCACGGCTTCAATTTCGACGACGTGGCAGGGATGCAGGACGCCGGCATCGACACCGAGGATGTCGTGCGCACAGCCATGGTTGCCTTCATGGAGGGAGCGATGATCGAAGGAATCTTCCACGGCGATCTGCACGGTGGCAACCTGTTCGTGCTCGATGACGGGCGAACGGCACTCCTCGACCATGGCATCGTCGGCCGCCTCAGCCCGGCCAGGCGCAACGCGTTCCTCCGCATGCTGATGGGCGCGACGATGAACGACGTCACTGCGCAGATGGCTGCCCTCCGCGATCTCGGCGCGTTGCCACCGGACACCGACCTCCAGGCGGTGATCAGTGACCTGCGGCTCGACCAGGAGGTGATCGACCCGACGACGCTGACCGGTGAAGAGATGGTCCACGAGGTGCAACGAGTGGTCAAGGCACTGCTCGGCTACGGCGCCCGCCTGCCCAAGGAATTGATGCTGTACGTGAAGAACATGGTGTTCCTCGACGGTGCCATCGCCCGCCTCGCACCCGATCTCGATCTCTTGGCCGAGGTCACCAACATCTCGATGATGTTCGCGGAGAAACACGGCGAACAGCTCGGGCGAGAACTGGGGATGGATCCGCGCGAGGTCGAACTCGATCTCGACGGCGTCAAGGCCGGGTTCGGTCTCGAATCGTCCGTCGAGACGCTCACCTATCGCGACCTCCAGCGGCGGCGCGAGTTGATCCAGAAACGAATGCGCGAGCACGTCGAATCGTCACGTTGAACCAGCGCGAGAAAGGGGCGCGAAGTACCTCGAGCCGGTAGTGTCCGCCCGGTGCGTCTGGTCATCGCCCGCTGTTCCGTCGACTACGCAGGGCGGCTCGACGCTCACCTCCCCGAAGCCATTCGGCTCATCATGGTGAAGGCAGACGGCTGCGTCGCGATCCACGCCGACGGAGGTGCCTACAAGCCGTTGAACTGGATGAACGCGCCGAACACGCTCACCGACGAGGGCGAACGCTGGGTGATCACCAACCCGAAGCAGGAGACGCTCACGATCAACCTCCACGAGGTGCTCGACGACATCGACCACCCGCTCGGCGACGACCCCGGCCTCCAGAAGGACGGCGTCGAGGCACACCTCCAGGAGTTGCTCGCGGCCAGCCCGGCCGCGATCGAAGATGGTCTGACCCTCGTACGCCGCGAGTACCCGACCGCGATCGGACCGGTCGACCTCGTGTGCCGCGACGATGACGATGGGGTTGTGGCGATCGAGGTGAAGCGCCGTGGTGAGATCGACGGCGTCGAGCAGTTGTCGCGCTACATCGAGCGACTCGAACTCGATTCGTCACTCGGCGCCGTGCGCGGGGTGTTCGTCGCCCAGGTCGTGAAGCCACAGGCAAAAGTCCTCGCGGAATCACGGGGCTTCACCTGGGTGGAAGTCGACTACGACGAACTCCGCGGCATGAAGCCGGACGAGCTTCGCCTGTTCTGAGTGCGCTGCACACAGCTCGCTCTGGAACTGGGCGCAGCCCATCTCACAATCAGGCACGCTACGCACCCAGATCGGGAGTCGAGCCGCCCGCGCGATCTGTGGCTCGGCTACCTTCTGGCGAATGAGCCAAGAGGTACGAGGAGTAGTCGCGCGAGCGAAGGGCGAGCCGGTCTCGGTCGAGACGATCGTGGTACCCGACCCAGGGCCGGGCGAAGCCGTAGTGGCGATCCAGGCGTGTGGCGTGTGCCACACCGACCTGCACTACCGCGAGGGCGGCATCAACGACGAGTTCCCGTTCCTGCTCGGCCATGAGGCCGCCGGACTCGTCGAATCGGTCGGGCCCGGCGTCACCGATGTCGCCCCTGGCGACTACGTCATCCTCAACTGGCGTGCGGTGTGCGGTAACTGCCGGGCGTGTCAGCGTGGCGAGCCGCAGTACTGCTTCGACACGCACAACGCGTCACAGAAGATGACGTTGACCGATGGCACGGAACTGTCGCCGGCGCTCGGAATCGGAGCGTTTTGTGACAAGACGCTCGTCGCTGCCGGCCAATGCACGAAGGTCGACGCAGCCGCACCGGCCACAGCCGCAGGATTGCTCGGATGCGGCGTGATGGCAGGCATCGGCGCGGCGATCAACACGGGCAGCGTGTCGCGTGGCCAGTCGGTCGCGGTGTTCGGCTGCGGTGGCGTGGGCGACGGGGCGATCGTCGGCGCGCGGCTCGCCGGGGCATCGACGATCGTCGCGATCGACATCGATGACCGCAAACTCGACTGGGCGAAGGGATTTGGTGCGACCCATACCTGTAACTCCTCGGCGACCGATCCGGTCGAGTACGTGCGGTCGGTCACGGACGGCTTCGGCGCC
>JASJHI010000034.1:0-2749 GCA_033791105.1 Acidimicrobiia bacterium
TGATCCTGTTCAAGAAGCGCTACCCGCGCTGGTTGTTCGACTTCAACCTGGAGCTCACCCGATTCACCGTCCGCGTCGGCGCATACATGGCGCTGTTGACCGACACATACCCGTCAACCGTCGACCACCAGAACGTCGCGCTGGACATCGACTACCCCGACGTGGAGCAGGACCTCAACCGCGGGCTCCCACTCGTGAAATGGTTCCTCGCCATCCCTCACTACATCGTGTTGTTCTTCTTGGCGATCGGTGCATTCTTCGTCGTGATCATTGCCTGGTTTGCGATCTTGTTTACCGGCCGATACCCGCGCGGTCTCTTCGACTACCTGGTGGGTGTCGGTCGGTGGGCGCTACGTGTCAACGCCTACGCCTTTCTCCTGACGACGGATCGGTACCCGCCGTTCTCACTCCGGTGACGCTGGTGATGAGACGTTCTCTTGCCGACGCGGTGGTGCTCGGGCCCTCCGCTCGGCGCCCTGTAGAGCTCGGGGTCGCCCCGGAATTGAGTTCGTGAAATGGGCAAGGCCATCGTCTTGACGACGGGAGCGAATTCGGGCATCGGGCTCAGTACGGCGATCGAGGTGGCCCGACGCGGCTACCGCTCGGTCGGATCCGTCCGATCGGACGAGAAAGCCGAGAAGCTTCTCGAGGCGGCTGCGGCGGCCGACGTCGAGATCGAACCGGTCATCTTGGATGTCACAGATGCCGAGGCCTGTTCGGCGGTGATGGACGACCTCGAGCTCTACGGACTGGTCAACAACGCCGGCTACACCAACACCGGAGCCATCGAGGACGTCGACGACGACGACGTACGCCACCAGTTCGTGACGATGACCGTCGCCCCGATGCGCCTCGCGAAGCTCGCCCTGCCCGCGATGCGCGAGAACGGCCGCGGGCGCATTGTGAACGTGTCGTCGATCTACGGACGGACGACGACACCGCTCACCGGTTGGTACCAGGCGACCAAACATGCACTCGAGGCCGCCAGCGATGCCCTTCGTGTCGAGCTCGCGAGTGAGGGTGTCCAGGTTGTGCTCGTTGAACCCGGTGGCTTCAAGACCGGCATCTGGGCCGACAACAACACGGCGCTCGCCCGCCATGCCGGATCGCGCTATGCGTCGGCATACCAACGCGAGATGCAGCTCACCAAGGGTTTGGAGCCGTTCATGGGTGATCCCGCTCGCGTCGCCGCTGTGATCGGTCGAGCGCTCGACTCGACGAATCCTCGGGCTCGCTACGTCGTCGGCCTCGACGCCCACGCCATCGTGCTCGCGGACCGCTTCACCCCAACGATGATCAAGGACCTCGTCAACCGATTCGGCTTCGGACTCTGACCTCGTCGATGCATCGAGTCGCCGCGATCGACGCAGCTCTCATCATCTCCCCGGCAGTTGCATTGGCCGCAGGCACGAATCATCAGTGCGGGGCGAAGCCGGTCAGCTCGGCACCGCGCCAGTTTCGGTGTCGGGCTGGCCGGGATGCCAGTCGGGCGGTGCGAGCTCGAAACCGTCGAAGCGAAAGCCGGGTGCTACTACGCACGACACCAGCGTCCACTCACCGAGCGGCTCCGCCGCCTGCCACTGGCCGGCCGGGACGACTACCTGGGGAGCCTGGCCCGCCGCGATGTTTCGTCCGAGTACGTGGTGCTCCGGCGAACGGCCACTGGCCGCGACCGACAGCCGCAATGGGTCACCGTCGTGATGAAGCCACAGTTCGTCGGCGTCGACTCGATGCCAGTGCGACCGCTCGCCGGCTCGCAGCAGGAAGTAGATCCCCGTACTCGCCGGTCGCTGTTCCTCCTCAGCAGGCGCTCTCCAGGTTTCGGCGTACCAGCCGCCTTCGGGATGGGGCTGCAATCCGAGCACGTGGATGAGTTGGTCGGCGTCCATATACCGACGGTACGTCCCTCCGGACAGCAGGATGGTCACGACAGGACCGCACGTCAGCCGTACCGGTCCCCGCCGGCACTGTTGCGTTGATCGATCGAGGGACGCGGCTGGGCGGGCGCCTTGCCGGGTGTCAGATCAGATGGCACTGTTGCATTGAGCGATTGCGCATCGTCCGCGCAGCCCACCCGATCCGCCGACGGATCGCGTTGCAGCAACCTGAACAGGGCAAATGGTTGCTACGTGCGAGGTGCCACCTCCTGCGGCTGGCTCCGAACTCACCTCGCGACGGCTCAATGCAACAGTGCACCTGCAGGCCGCGCGACGGGGACCTGGCAGCATGAGAGGTGAGATCTGATGTCACCGATCCGCCGGTGGCGCGACGGGGAGGAAGCCATGATCAACGACGAGGCGAACGTGCGGTCCGGTCGCGTGCCGCTCGCCGAGGCGCTGAGTCTGCTTCGGCGGGCCGACGAGCTCACCGACGCCGGATTCACCGACGGGCTTCGAGACACGCTGGTGCGATTCACGGAGTTGTTCGACGAGGTGTGGGACTCGGACCCCACGTTCCGGGAACGATGGAGGCCGCGTGCGACCCGGCTGCGTCAGATCTTCAGTGGGCGCTACCTCGACAAACGCTTGCACGAGGCGGCAGGTGAGGCGGGGATCAAGATCGCTCGGCAAGTGAGCGAGCACGGCGGGCACTGGGACTTCCTCGGCGCGACTAGGTACAAGCCGCCCAAGGGCGGGCGCTCGCTGAAGCTGCGGGGAGCCTTCGAGCCACAGAGCACAGCACGCTGTCGGGCCTGCATCGGCACGCGCAACGAGCGCTACGGCAAGGGGAAGGGCACATACAGCATCGC
>JASJHI010000035.1:0-15593 GCA_033791105.1 Acidimicrobiia bacterium
CGGTGGCGTAGCCGTCGTCGAGGCGGGCGAAGCCGAACTCGCCCGACGTCCACAACACCCACTCCTCCCCGATCCTTGACAGGTGTACGCCGATGAGCGCGAGATCGAACACCGCCTCGGCGACGAAGTCTCGATCGGACACCGCATCGAGGCTGTTGTCGAATGGTCTCGCGAAGCCGAGATCAGCGGCCGTGCCGGCGGGATCGATCGGCAGGGACGACCCGGCGAGCGCACCCGCGCCGAGTGGCGAAACGTCGAGCCGGCGACGACAGTCGAGCAGGCGGTCGACATCGCGGCCGAGTGCCCAGCCGTGTGCCAGGAGATGGTGACAGAGGAGCACAGGTTGCGCGCGTTGGAGGTGGGTGTAGCCGGGGAGGTAGGTGTCGCCGGCATCGAGGGCACGGGCGAGTAGCACCTCCTGCATGTCGTGCAGTAATCGGGCGACGGTGAGCAGTTCTCGCCGGGTCCAGAGCCGGAGATCGGTGGCGACCTGATCGTTGCGGCTGCGACCGGTGTGCAGCTTGCCGCCCGCGGGGCCCGCGAGTTCGGTGACGCGGCGCTCGACGGCGGTATGGATGTCCTCGTCGCTGTCGACGAAGACGAAACGATCATCCGCCAGCTCGTCGGCGACGCGGTCGAGCGCGTCGAGCACCTGGTCGAGTTCGATCTCCGACAGGAGACCGACTCGGGCCAGCCCCCGAACGTGTGCGCGCGACCCCTCGATGTCATCAGCCCACAACCGGCGATCGAACGGCAGGCTGACCGTGTAGGCCATCAGGGCATCGGCCGGCCCACCCGCGAAACGGCCGTGCCAGAGCGTGCGACCCTCGTCATCGCGGTGTGCCACAGCGTTCTCGATCGAGCCCTCGTCACCCATGTCAGTCCACCCCGGCGAGGTCGCGGAGGTCGTCGGCCAGCGCGGCGCCGTCGCTCTGTGCGGCAACGCAGAGCAGAGTGTCGTCGCCGGCTACCGTGCCGAGCAGCCCGTCGAGCCGGCTGCGGTCGAGTGCGGAGGCGACGACGTGCGCGCATCCCGGAGGGGTGCGGAGCACGACGAGGTTGCCGGAGCAGGCGACCTCTGCGACCCACTCCCCCATGACCCGCCGGAGTTGATCGGCCGGAGCAGGCCGGTCGGGTGCGAACTCGGGGATCGCGTACACCGAGTTGCCGCTCGGCACGCGCACCTTGATCGCGCCGATGTCGTCGAGGTCGCGCGACACGGTGGCCTGCGTGGCCTCGATCCCCTCACCGCCGAGCAGCTCGATCAACTGCGGCTGGCTCGTGACCTCGTGATCGCCGATCAGTCGCGCCACGCTCGCCTGCCGCTGCACCTTCGTTGTCACGGTGAGTTCTCCGATCCTGGTGGGCGCACTCCACAAAGATGGGCGAGCGCGCCGCGTGCGGCGTGGAGTCGGTTGTGTCCCTGTTGGAAGACCACCGATCGCGGGCCGTCGATCACTTCGGCGGTGACCTCGAATCCACGGTATGCGGGCAGACAGTGCATGAAGACCGCCGACGGATCGGCAAGCGACATCATGTCGTCGTCGACCGTGAACCCCTCGAAGAGCCGACGGCGCTCGGCCTTGTCGTCCTCCTGGCCCATGGACACCCAGGTATCGGTGTGGACCGCGTTGGCACCGGCAACCGCATCGGCCGGTCGGGCAGTCGACTCGATCGCGCCGTTGCCAAGCAGCGTGAGCCGTTCGAGTTCAGCCTCGCCCGGCCCGAAGCCGAGCGGACACGCCAAGCGGACATTCATGCCGAGGAGCAATGAGATCTCGGCGAGCGAGCGGGCGACGTTGTTGTAGTCCCCGACGTACGCGACCGTCATGCCGCCGAGGTCACCGAGAGCTCCGCCGAGGCACTGCCGCATGGTGAGTGCGTCTGCGAGTGCCTGCAGGGGGTGGGCGTGATCGGAGAGCATGTTGACGACCGGAATGTCGACCGACCCGGCGAGCCGGGTCACCGTCGAGTGGGCGAACACGCGCGCCGCGATCATGGAGTGGTACCCCTCCATGATCCGACCGATGTCCTCGACCGGCTCGCGGATGTCGAACCCGACGTCCGCGCTCGGCGTGTAGACCGGGTGCCCTCCGAGTTGGACCACCGCCATCTCCATCGAGTGACGGGTGCGGTTCGACGGCTTCTCGAAGATGAGCGCCGCACCGGCACCTTCCAGCGGTCGCCCGAGCGAGTCGATCGGCTGCTCGGCGAGCCGGAGCATCTCCTCGACCTCGGTACGACGCAGCTGGTCGATGGTGAGCAGATTCGCGCTCACGCGCTCGCCCCAGCACGTACGAGCGCCTGCTCGATCAATTCGACGGCTTCGTCGATCTCCGCATCGCTCACCGTGATCGGCGGGACGAGCCTGATCGTGGAAGGATCGACGGCATTGACGATCAGTCCGTGATCGAGCAGATCGGCATAGACGGCGCGGGCGTCGAGATCGTCATCGAGGCCGACGCCGAGCATCAGTCCGACTCCGCGGACGGCGCGGACGCCCGGGACATCCGCGAGCCCGTCGCTCAGCCGCTGCCCCTGCCGAGCCGCCAACGCCGGCGCGTCGATGCGTTGCATCTCGTCGATCGTGGCGTTGACCGCAGCGGTGGCGATCGCCGTGCCCGAGTAGGTGCTGCCGTGATCGCCAGGTTCGAATGCCGCCGCTACATCGACCCGCGCCCAGCAGGCGCCGACCGGCATCCCGTTTCCCATCGCCTTCGCCATCATGACGACGTCGGGGATGACGCCCGCGTGTTCGAACCCGAACCACCGACCGGTACGCGCGAACCCGGTCTGGATCTCGTCGACCATCATCAGGGCGCCGACCTCGTCGCACAAGATACGCACGTCGCGGAGGTACTGATCGGTCGCCGGATTCACGCCACCCTCCCCCTGGATCGGTTCGAGCAGCACCGCGGCGACGCCACCATCGACCGCCGCCCGCATCGCATCGATGTCATGCCACGCGACGTGGCGGAAACCCTCGGGCATCGGGTGGAACGGCTCGTGCTTGGTCGGCTGGCCGGTTGCCGCCAACGCGGCGAGCGTCCGGCCGTGGAAGCTGCCGAGCGCGCTGACCACCGAGTGGCGGCCGCGGCCTCCGTGTTTGCGGGCCAGCTTGATCGCACATTCGACGGCCTCCGCGCCCGAATTCGTGAAGAAGACCTGGCCGGCCTCACCTGTCGCGTCCTCGAGCAGGCTGTTGATCTTCACCGCTGCCTCGGTGGCGACAGGATTGGCGAAGAAGTTCGACACATGCAGCAGCCGGTTGGCCTGATCGGCGATGGCCTCCGCGACCACCGGATTGGCATGACCGAGCGAGACCACCGCGATACCGGCGAGAAAGTCGAGGTATCGCCGGCCCTCCGAGTCCCAGAGTTCGGTGCCGCTGCCGCGTTCGAACATCCGCGAGGGCGGCCCGAAGACCGGCATGAACGGGCAATGCTCGGCAGGCGCCTGGGTGAAACCATGAGCGGTCATCTGTTCTCCTGTTCGAGGGCCGTCTGTTCGTCGCGGTCGAGCATCACCATCGTGCCGATGCCGTCATCGGTGAAGATCTCGAGTAACAGGACGTGCGCGATGCGTCCGTCGAGAATGTGTGCCCGGTGCACCCCTGCGCGAACGGCGCCGGTGCAGCTCGAGACCTTCGGGATCATCCCGCCGGCGATCGTGCCGTTCTCGATGAGCGCGTCGAGCTCGTCCGCGGTCGTCTGGCGAATGAGGGTGGCCTCGTCGGCGACGTCTCGTCGCAGCCCTTCGATATCGGTGAGATACACGAGTTTCTCGGCACCGAGTGCCTCCGCGATCGCACCGGCGACGGTATCGGCATTGATGTTGTAGGCCTGCCCCGTTTCGTCGCATCCGATGGTGGCGATCACCGGGATGAACTCATCATCGAGCAGCCGCTCGAGCACAGCCGGATTGATCGACGTCACGTCGCCGACGAAGCCGAGCCGCGCGTCGCGAGGTGCCGCGCGGATGAGCCCGGCGTCGACACCGCTGATCCCGACGGCGAGGTTGCCGTGAACGTTGATCGCCGCGACCAGCTGCGGATTGACCTCACCCTTCAGCACCATTCGAGCGATGCTCACCGTTTCGGCATCGGTGACGCGCAGCCCGTCGACGAACTCGGTCTTCTTTCCGAGCCGACGCATCAGCGCCGAAATCTGTGGCCCGCCGCCGTGAACCACCACCGGCCGCATCCCCACGAGCCGCATCAGCACGATGTCCTCGGCGAACAACGCGAGTGCGTCGTGCTCGGAGGTGCCGGCCAGCGCATTGCCGCCGTACTTGACCACAACGGTCTTGCCGGCGAATCGCCGGATGTAGGGCAGCGCCTCGACGAGCATTGCCGCCCGGGCGCGAGGCGAATCGGCCTCCGAGCTCGTTGCCCCGCTCACGGCTGCAACCCGACCATGGCGAGTCCTGCGGTCTCGTCCAGTCCGAGCGCGATGTTGGCGGCGTGAACCGCGCCTCCGGAGGCGCCCTTGGTGAGGTTGTCGAGTGCAGCCATCGCGATGACGGTGTTGGTGCGCTCGTCATGGCTCGCGGACACGTGGACGCCGTTCGAGCCGAGTACAGACTTGGTCTCCGGTGGGCTCTCGGTAACCGCGACGAAGGGCGCGTCGTCGTAAAAGCCGCGCAGGGCATTGCGCAGAGACTCGGTCGTGACCCCGCTGTTCGCCGTAGCGTCGGCGCTGGCCGTGGGCCTCGCGTAGGCGGTTGCAAGGAGACCGCGACTCATCGGCACGAGATGCGGCGTGAACAGCACTTGCGCCCCGATCTCCTGTTCCATCTCCGGGGTGTGGCGGTGGTTGTGGAGTCCATACGCAGCGACGTTGGAGTCGATGTGGGCGAACACGTTCCTGTCGGTCGGCGACCGCCCGGCCCCCGTGATGCCGGTCATCGTGTCGACGATGATGCCGGAAGGGGACACGAGGCCGGCGGCGACGAGCGGCCGCAGCGCGAGTGTCGCAGTGGTGACGTGGCAACCGGGCGTCGCCACGAGCCGCGCTCCCTTCAATTCGGTGCGGTGGAGCTCCGGGAGCCCGAAGACCGCTTCGGCAAGCAACTCGGGCTGGGTGTGTTCGAAGCCGTAGAACGCGGGATAGGCGGCGGCGTCCTTGATCCGAAACGCCGCCGAGAGGTCGACGACACAGCCCACCTCACCGACGAGCTGTGGCACCAGTTCCATTGACACCTCGTGTGGGAGGCCGAGGAACACGAGGTCGAGCCCCTCGACTGCAGAGCGATCGAATCGCTCGTAGGTGAGATCCGGATAGGCGAGTGCGAGCGACGGGTACAGGTCGGCCGCTCGACGCCCTGCCATCGAGTCGCCCGTCGCGAGCCGGATCTCGAAGTTCGGATGCTGCGCAGCGAGGCGCAACAGCTCTGCGCCGGTGTAGCCGGATGCGCCGATGACCCCGACGGAGATCGATCTCGTCACTGCCATTGCCCGGCGATGAGTTTCGTCATCTGCATGAACATACATGGTAGCGCATGTTCATGCAATCTGGAAGGTGGCCGAGCGCCGCCAGATGACGGCAGACTGTCCCCATGTTGCCCTCGATGGTGCCGACGAAGGGGCGGCTCCTTCTCGCGGCGCCACCGTTGGAGGACCCCAATTTCGATCGCACCGTGATCTTCATCCTCGAATATCACGACGAGGGAGCGATCGGAGTGGTCATCAACCGTCCGAGCATCGAGAGTCTCGACGAGCCGCTCGACCGCTGGATCGACCTGCAGTCGACTCCGTCGTCGGTCTTCAACGGCGGGCCGGTCGAGCTGAACGCGCTGATCGCGCTCGCCGAGACGAACTCCCCGATCGCGGAAGAGCTCGACCACCTGTCACCGATCGTCGGCACGATCGCATCGGCCGATCTCACCGTCGATCCGGCGCTCGTCGCCGGCGACATCGCCGGTGTACGCGTCTTCCGGGGCTACGCCGGCTGGGGACCCGGGCAACTCGAGGGTGAGATCGACGCAGGCTCATGGATCGTGCTCGACTCCGAGAGCGGCGATGTGTTCAGCTCAGACCCTGACGAGCTGTGGCGGAGCATCTTGCGGCGTCAGCCCGGACGCCTCGCCTGGCTTGCCGACGCCCCCGACGATCTCAGCTCGAACTGACGCCGCCGACTCAGTCGGCGCTCAGCGCTGTCAATGCGGCGGTCGCATCGTCGACGCGGGCGAGCGGCACGAGGATGTGATCGTGGTGATAACCGGCGAGCACATTGCAGGCGATGCCCTGGTCGGTCAGACGGGCACTCATCGCCGCGGTCAGGCCGACGGCCTCGAGGCTCGAGTACACCTGCACCGTCAGCCACGCCATCTCCACAGTGACGGGGAGCCCCGCCCGCGTGGCTGCCTCGACCGGCAGGACGAGTGTTGTCAGCTCTCCCTCACCGACCATCGCGGCGGCGGCCGCGAGGAGCCGTGGAGTGGGCACCTCGACGGCAACGAACGTGAAAACGCCGGCGCGGCGTTCGACAGCCAGCGCCCCCAACATCGTCTCCAGGTCGGTCTCGCCCGGCGGTGTCGTGGCCTCTGACGTCACCTGGTCAGCTTCGCAGATCCGCACCCAGCTTGGTCGCCGCGGCCTCGACGCCGCGCCGGGCAGCGGCGATGTCGGCATCGGTGAGGTTGCGATCGAGCGCCTGCAGCCGGAGGCGGTACGCCAGCGACCGGGCCCGCTCGGCCACGCCCGGCCCGCGGTAGACGTCGAAGAGCGTGAGGTCGACCAGCAACGGGCCGGCTCCCTGCCTGATCGCCTTGTCGAGCTTCGCTGCAGGTGTGTCGTCCGGCAGCACGAATGCGAGATCGAGATCACTCGACGGTTGCCGGCTCGTGGGCTTCCACTGCGCCGGCTTCGGCGCACGATCGAGCAGTTGATCGAGGTCGAGTTCGAGGATCGCCACGCGCTGGCCGACCTCGAAACGGACGAGTACCGCCGGCGCCACCTCGCCGACCGTGCCGAGCGGCTCGCGGCCCACTTGCAGCGTGGCCGAACGCGTGGCATGAAGTCCCGCAGGCACGCGCGACTGATCGATTCGCGCGCCGACGCCGAGCACGGACGCGAGCTCGCGCCAGACAGCCATAGCCGCGGGCGCCTCCTCCCCCGCGAGCACCACGGTCAGCGCCTCGTACTCCGCGGGCAACACGTCGTCGCTCGGTGGATAGACGCGGCCGATCTCGAACAGGTGGGCGCCCAGGGTGCGATGCGATTCGTTGTACGCGATCGCTTCGAGCAGACCAGGTCGCAACGATGTCCGCAGGACGCTTTCGTCCATCACGAGCGGATTGGTGATGGAGATCGCATCGGTGGGCAGGTCGGCCCGGTCGAGCGTTCCGGGCGCGAGGAACGGATTCGGCATCGCCTCGGAGATGCCGAGCCCGAGCAGCACCTCGCGCACGAGCCGCCGACGGGCCTGTCGGTCCGAGAGCCCGCCGGGGACGACGGACTTCGGGACGACCTTGCCGAGTCGGTCGTACCCGTAGTGGCGCGCGACCTCCTCGATCACATCGACCTCCTCGGTCGAGTCGAGGCGCCAGGACGGAAGTGCGACCATCCGGGTGTCACCCTCCCCCGTCACGGTGTATCCGATCGGGTCGAGGATCGGCGCCAGGTCGCCGGCGACCAGATCGGTGCCGAGCAGCCGGTTCACGGCTCCGAACCGCACCGCGGTCGAACGATCCAGGTCGGGCAACGCCTCGGCCCGGGCATCGGCGGCGCCGCGGTGAACGACGATGTCGGGGCAGGTCTCACGCAGCAGCTCCACGAACCGGGCGATCGCGGTGGGCATGCCGTACGGATCGACGCCACGCTCGAAGCGGGCTGACGCCTCGGAGCGGAGGTTGGTGCGGGTCACCGTCTGGCCGATGCCGACCAGCGAGAACCAGGCCATCTCGAGCGCAACCGTCGTCGTCGTGTCGTCGATCTCGGTGTCGAGGCCGCCCATGATGCCGCCGACGCCGATCGGCATGTCGTCGGCGTCGCAGATGAAGAGGTCCGTGGCGGAGAACGTGCGGTCCTCGCCGTCGAGCGTCGTCAGATGCTCTCCGTCCCGGGCGAGCCTGACGCGGAACCCGCCGCCGCCGAGGTGTGCGAGGTCGTACGCGTGGCTCGGCTGGTTCAGCTCGAGCATCACGTAGTTGCTGACATCGACGACGTTGCTGATCGGACGCATGCCCGCCGCTGCGAGCCGACGACCCATCCAGTCCGCCGATGGAGCGACGGTGATGCCCGAGATGACCGTCGAGGTGAAGCGGCCGCAACGATCACCAGCCACGATTTCGACAGGCGCCGACCGCTCGTCGCCGGTCACCTCGAGCGTCGGCTGTGGCGGCCGGAACGTCGTGCCGAGCGGGGGTGCGAGGTCGCGAGCGATCCCGATGTAGCCCCAGCAGTCCGGCCGGTTGCGGGTGACCTCGGCGTCGATCAATACATCCGGACGAAGACGGAGTACCTCACCGTAGGGTCGGCCGAGCGATGTCGTGTCGTCGAAGACGTGAATGCCCTCGTGATCGTCGCCGAGCCCGAGCTCGCGCGCCGAACACAACATTCCTTCGGAGTCGATCCCGAGGATGCCACGTCGTTCGATCGTGCGCCCATCCGGCATGGTGGTGCCGAGCGTCGCCAGCGGTACGACATCGCCGACCGCCATGTTGAACGCACCGCACCAGACATGGCGTTCGGACCCGTCACCTGCATCGACGTACACGCGCTGCACTCGCGCCGCATCGGGGTGTTGTTCGAGCCGCAGCACGCGGGCGGTGATCACACCATCGACGGAGGTGCCGACCACGTCGACCGTGTCGACCTCGATGCCGAGCGATGTCATCGCCGCGGCGAGGCGCTCGACGGCGGCGCTGTCAGCGGGATCGGCGAAGTCGCCGTAGTCGTTGAGCCAGGAGAGGAGAATCTTCATGTCAGAACTGCCTCACGAGTCGCAGATCGTCGGTGAACATCTCGCGGATGTCGTCGATGCCGTGGCGCTCCTTGGACATCCGGTCGATGCCGAAGCCGAACGCGAAGCCGCTCCACTCCTCCGGATCGAGCCCACCGGCGCGCAGGACGTTCGGATGCACCATCCCGCATCCGCCGAGTTCGATCCAATCACCGTTCGGCCGCTGGATGTCGAACTCGGCGGACGGCTCCGTGAACGGGAAGTAGCTCGGGCGCAGGCGCGAGGTGAAACCCGAGCCGAAGAACGCCTTGGTGAACGCCTCGATCGTGCCGGCGAGATGGGCCATCGTGATGCCGTGGTCCACGACGAGCCCTTCGATCTGGTGGAACACCGGCATATGGGTCGCGTCCGGGGTGTCCCGACGGAACACCCGGCCGGGGGCCACGATGTAGATCGGCGGTTCCTGCTCGAGCATCGTGCGTATCTGGACCGGCGATGTGTGCGTGCGCAGCACGGTCGATCCCGCCGCGCCCCCAGGTGCGACATGGTCGACGAACAGCGTGTCGAACTCGCCGCGCGCGGGATGGCCCTCCCCCATGTTGAGCGCCTCGAAGTTGTGCCAGTCGGTCTCGACCTCCGGACCCTCGGCGATGCGAAAGCCGAGACCGACGAACACGTCCTCGAGACGTTCCCAGGCCTGCGTGACCAGATGTGCATGACCGCGAGCCGGCGCACCGGCGAATTCGGTCAGGTCGAGTCGTTCGCGCTCGACCTGTTCGTCGAGTCGCGCGTCGGCGAGCCCGGTGCGGCGCGAGTCCAGCGCGGCGGACACAGCGGCGAGCGCCTCGTTGATCGCCCCGCCCGCCTCCTTCTTCTCCTCGATGGTCGGTAATGCACCGAGGCGCTTCTTGAGGACGGCGAGTGAGCCCTTCTTGCCGGTCAGCTGCGAGCCGAGTGCGACGAGTTCTTCGAGCGTGTCCGCGTCGGCGATCTCGCTGAGTGCCGCGTTCCTCGCGGCGGCGATGTCGGTGAGCACGGGAGTCCTTTCGGGGATGTACGAACGAGGAGCGGGACCCCGGACGAACTCAGGACGCGGCGCGGGTGCGAATCATCGACGTCGACGCCTTCCCCGGTTCACCCGGGGCACGGAAATCGTTGTCGATGCGGCTGCACGGCGCGAAGCCTACTCGGCGCCTCCGGCTGGCCACCAAGCAGGTTCAGGTCCGGTCGCGTCCGAACCCGACTCGGTCGCCGCCCGCTGCTGATGGTCGGGATGACCGGGATGTTCGATCGGCCCCGCGCGACGTTTGCCATACTTGCGGTGATGACGTTGATCGCACTGTGCCAGGCGTGACCGAGCAGGCGGCCTCACTCGAAGCGGCGAACGACACGATCAGCCGCGAGTCGTGGATCGCGATCGGCGCCATGTCGCTCGCGGTGTTCGCGATCGCCAATGACTTCACGGCGATGAACGTGGTCCTGCCCACGCTCGAGCAAGATCTCGACACCGATCTGTCCACCGTTCAGTGGGTCGTCAACGGCTACACGCTCATGTTCGGTGTGCTCATCGTTCCCGGTGGACGGCTGGCCGACATCTTCGGTCAACGGAAGATCCTCGCGCTCGGGGCGCTCATCTTTGCCACCTTCTCGCTGCTCGGCGGACTGGCACCGACCATCTATCTCCTGATTCTCGCCCGGATCCTGATGGGGGTCGGTGCGGCGATGATGTGGCCCGCGATCCTGGCGCTGATCTACGCCATTCTGCCCGCGAGCAAGGCCGGCCTCGCGGGCGGCCTCGTGATCGGTGTCGCCGGGATCGGCAACGCCACCGGTCCGATCATCGCCGGCGCACTTGCGGAAGTGAGCTGGCGCTACATCTTCTTTCTCAACGTGCCGATCGCCGCCGTCGCGATTCTGGCGACGTGGCGGTTCGTGCACGTCGAGACCGAACGCGAGCGGGCTGCGATCGACTATGCCGGAATCGGTCTCCTGTCGGTCAGCCTGCTCTCGTTGCTCGGCGTGTTGACCGTTGCTCCGGAAGTCGGGTACTCCGATCCGGCGGTGCTGACTGGCTTCCTGCTGAGCGTGGTCCTGATGGTCGCGTTCGTTCTCCGCGAGCGCGCCGCGGGCGAAGATGCCTTGATCCCGCCGAGCGTCATCAGAAACCGTCCATTCATGTGGGCATGCCTGTCGGTCCTCACGATGTCGTCGGTGTTCTTCGCCTCGCTCTTCTACCTGCCGCAGTTCTTCCAGAAGGTGCTCGGCGAGAGCACCTTCGTCTCCGGGGCGATGCTGTTGCCGATGGTGGGCACGTTCGCGCTGATGTCGTTCGCGGAGGCGTGGTTGATCAACCGGGTCGGGATGAAGGCGGTGGTCTCCACTGGTGCCGGGTGCATGTTCGTCGGTACCGTGATGCTGGTCGTCGGCCTCGGCAACTCGGTGTCGTTCGGCGCCCTCGTGCCGGGCATGGTCGTGCTCGGCGCCGGGATCGGCCTGTTCTACTCCTCGATCACCACGGCGGGACTCACCTCGATGGAACCGTCCCGCTCCGGTCTCGCAGGCGGCGTGTTGTACATGTTTCAGATCGGTGGCGGAGCGCTCGGGCTGGCACTGTCGACCACCGTCTTCCTCCTCACGTCGTCGGCCCAGATCGACGACGACGCCACCGAGCTGGGGGTGACGCTGTCGTCGAGCGAACTCGTCGACGTGCAAGGCGTCCTCGTCGGCACCGAGACAAGTCAGGAGCTGTTGTCTCAGTATCCGAGCCAGGCGACCCAGCTGACCGAGATCGTCAGTGACGCATTCGTCACCGGAATGCGCTGGACATTCACGTTCGACGCGATGCTCACGCTGATCGGCTTCGCGATCGCATTGTTCGCCGTCGGCGGACCGATCACCCGATTCCTCCGCGACGCTCCTCGAAGCGAACCCGACGACACCCCGGGCGGCGAGCTCCGCGACGCGGAGGGAGCGGTTCAGACCTGACGACGGGTGCGCCGGCCGCTGCGGCGAGCCCGCAGTTCGTCCGCCGGCACGAGTTCGACCATCACCGACATCGGCGTGATCTGTTCCGGCGGCGCGACCACAGGACTCTCCCGACGCGCGATCCTCGCTGCCGGAGCTGTGCCGCGCCTCCACCAACGGTCCCACCGTCCCGCCGATCGGAAATGCGGTTCCCCGCGCTCGATCAGTTCGTCCCGGATGCGGACGACCGCAGCCGGCCCCTCGATCTCGCGCACCAGCGTGAACGCCGCATCAACCGCGCTGAGGCTTCCCTGGCACGTGACGATCCTGCCGCTCACGACGAGTCGGCGGTCGTCCTGCTCGGATCCGTACCTGCGGAGCAGATCGGCGGCCAGCCAATGCGTGGCGGCCGGCGCACCGCCGAGCAGTCCCGCCGAGGCGAGTACGACCGAGCCGGTAGAACTGCTGACGACATATCTCGCTCCTGGTTCGACGCGCACCAGCCACTCACGAAGTAGCTCGGATCGGGCGATTCGTTCCACGCCGAGACCGCCGGGGACGATCACGATGTCGGGGTCGGCGAAGTCGTCGAACGTCACGTCGACGACCTGGACACCACCTTGGCCGTGACATGGGCCCCGACTCGCGCCGACCGTCAGGATGCGGGTACCGGCCATCCGCGCGAGCACGGATCGGAAGGCATCGCACTCATCGGCAATCACACCGGGATAGACGACGAGCCCGATGCGCATTCCACAGTCTCGCAGCCGCGGTCGGCCGAACGGGACGCCTAGCGTCGCCCGCGGGCCGCCTCGAACACGAGGACCGTCGCCGCCATGGCAACGTTCAAGGACTCACTCCGGCCGACGTGCTGAATCGCCACCCATTCGTCGATCGGCCCGTGCTCATCGGTCCATTGACCCGGCAAACCGACCGCCTCACTGCCCATCACGATTGCGATCCGGCCGGACCAGTCGACGTTGTCGTGAGCCCGCACGGTGCGGCCGGTGGAACGATGGCTGCTCGTGCCGAGCAGCCGCAGGCCCGCCTGGCGCACCTCGTCACACGTCGCGACGAGCACCGGTACGTGGAACAGCGCGCCGGCCGAAGCGCGTACCGCCTTCGGGCCGTAAGGGTCGGTGCTCCCGGGAGTGAGGACGACGAGGTCAGCACCGCTGGCTTCGGCCGATCGCATGATGGTTCCGAGGTTGCCGGGGTCTGCGATCCCGTCGAGGACCAGAACGAACGATGCGGCTTCGAGATCCGCGACCATCGGGCTGCCGGTGATCGGCGCAATCGCCATCGGCGGGCGGGGCGTCTCTGTCGAGCCGACACGTTCGAAGACCCCGTCGGCCAGCTCGACTGCCTCACCGGCGCCGGCGATCGCCGCGTCGCTCCCCGCTGGCAGGAACTGCGCCTCCAGACGCCACCCGGCGCGCACCGCCTCGGCGACCAGCACGGGCCCCTCGACCACGAACCGAGCTTCGTCGCGACGCGCACTGCGGCGCCCGAGCAGGCGCCGCAGTGCTTGAACTCTCTGGTTGTTGAATGCCAGCCCGGTCATCGGACCGAACGCGCCACCGCGACGATCTCGATGCCGCGGGCGGTCAGAGCGCGCTCTTGGCGCTCTCGACCAGCTTGGCGAACGCTGCGGCATCGGTGACGGCGAGATCGGCGAGGATCTTGCGATCGACCTCGATGCCCGCCGCATTGAGCCCGGCAATGAAGCGGCTGTAGCTCATGTCGTTCAGACGACACGCGGCGTTGATCCGCTGGATCCACAGACGCCGCATCTCACCCTTGCGGGCGCGACGGTCACGGTAGGCGTAGTTGCCCGACCGCATGACTTGTTCGTTGGCGGCCCGGAACGAACGGCTCTTGTTGCCGTAGTAACCCTTGGCCTGATTCAGTACCTTCTTGTGCCGCTTCTTCGCGGCCACACCACGCTTCACACGTGCCATGTCAACTCCTCCTCGGGGGGTTCAGAAATCCTGGATGCTCAGCGCTCGGCGAGGAGGCGCTTGATCTTCTTCGCGTCGCCGGGATGCACGTCGGCATCGGCGGCGAGCCGGCGGGTCCGGGTCGACGACTTCTTCTCGAACAGGTGCTGACGCATCGCCTGCTCGCGCCGGAGCCGTCCGGTCCCGGTCTTCTTGAACCGCTTGGCAGCGGTCTTGGACGTTTTCATCTTCGGCATTCGTGTTCTCCTTACGTTCCTCCGTCGATCAGTCCGACGGTTGGCTGTCTGCGGCCGAATCTCCTGGCACTGCTTCGGCGGTGGCAGCCTCTGCGTCCGCGGCTTCCTTGGCCGCCGCGGCCTCTTTCCTGATCGCTTCCTGCGCCTGTTTGTCGGGCGAGAGCATCATCGACATGCTGCGACCCTCGAGTCGGGCCCGACTGTCGATCTTGGCGGCCGGTCCGACCGCATCGATCACCTCGTCGAGGATCTTGGTGCCGAGCTCGGGGTGCGCCATTTCGCGACCCCGGAACTGGAGCGTCACCTTGACCTTGTGACCCTCGTCGATGAACCGGATGACGTTCCTCGTCTTGGTGTTGAAGTCGCCCTTGCCGATCTTTGGCCGGTACTTCACTTCCTTCACCGTGACGTTGGTCGACTTCTTCCGAGCTTCCTTGGCCTTCTGGCCTTCCTCGTACTTGAACTTCCCGTAGTCCATGATTCGACAGACCGGGGGATTCGCGTTGGCAGCGACCTCGACGAGGTCGAGTTCGAGCCCCTTCGCCATCTGCAGGGCCTCGGGGACGGCTTTGATGCCGAGTTGATCGCCAGTCGGCCCGATGAGGCGAACCTCACGGGCGCGGATGCGGTCGTTGATCCGATGCTGGTCGCCGCGTTGATCGTTTCGAGGTGCTATGGCTGCTCACTCCTGTGCAATGGGCCTCCCCATGTGTCCGATGTGGTGCTCGACGCGAACTGCACGCGGAGCGACCGACAGACACGACGCAACGGCGGTGCCGTTGTGCGTCGAGCAGCTGATCTCAGCCTTGTGACCCGGGCGCACCTGCGTGGCCGGGTGGGAGTTGCCCCCACTTCGCCTCAGTTGTAACCGTCGGTAGGGTACCGCACGTGACCGACGAATCCTCTGAGCAGCCCCTCGACGCCGATCCGGACCAGATGGAGGTGGACGGGTCCGGCCCTGACCAGCTCGATCAGCTCGATCCCGAACAACTCGACGCACTCGAGGAGGCGCAGCGGGCGATGGAGGACGCGCGCAGTCGTCTCGCCGACGTCCCCGCCGAGGTGGTTGTCACCAACCACGTCATGGGGTTGTACGAACTGGCCGCGATCCACCTCTCCGCCACGCCTCCAGAGCTCGCCGCGGCTGCGCTCGCCATCGACGCGGTCGCATGCCTCGTCGAAGGGCTCGGCGACCGTCTCGGCGAGGACGCGGAGACGATGCGCGACGCACTCAACAACATCCGCCTCGCCTTCGTCCAGATTCAAGGCGCCGACGAACCCCCCGCTCCCAACTGACCCACCGAACGTGCCGACCTCTGAGGAGGCTCGAATGTTCGGGCTGACCCGTTCCCGGGCAATGGGTCAGCGGTCTTCGGGCCGGGCAAAGCGGCCGACCGGCGCGTCGAGAACACGCTCGTTGCGCACCGCGACACCTTCCTCGCGGAGCAGCCCGGTCTGCAGAACGGGATCGTGGGCTCGGAGATGTCCCCCGGCACCCACGACGCGCCACCAGGGCAACTCGTCGTCGC
>JASJHI010000036.1:0-3400 GCA_033791105.1 Acidimicrobiia bacterium
GATCGGCGAAGGTGTTTCCGTGCTGCGTGGCGAGCAGCGTGGTCGGGGCGAGCACGGCCACCTGCTTGCCGTCCTGGATCGCCTTGAACGCCGCCCGGATGGCGACCTCGGTCTTGCCGAAGCCGACGTCACCACACACCAGCCGGTCCATCGGGTGTGGCTGTTCCATGTCCCGCTTGATGTCGTCGATGGCGGTGTTCTGGTCCGGGGTCTCGACGAACGGGAACGAGTCCTCCATCTCGTTCTGCCATGGCGTGTCCTGGGCGAACGCGTGGCCGGTCGCGGTGACTCGCTTCTGGTACAAGACGACGAGCTCTTGCGCGATCTCGCGCACCGCGCTGCGCACGCGGCTCTTGGTCTTGGCGAACTCTGAACCTCCCAGCTTGTGCAGCTTCGGGGCCTCACCGCCGACGTACTGTCGCAGCGTGTCGATCTGATCGGACGGCACATACAACTTGTCGCCGCCCTTGTACGCGAGGAGCAGGTAGTCGCGTTCGACGCCGCCGATCGTCCGCTTGACCATCCCTTCGTACTTGCCGACTCCGTGCTGGTGGTGCACGACGTAGCTGCCGGCCTTCAGATCCTCGAACGTGCCGGTGCCCTCGCGGCGCGGAGGACGCGCACGCCGATGGGCCCGGCGACGGCCCGTGAGGTCCGACTCGGCGACCACCGCCACCTTGGCCGCGGGGATCGTGCAGCCCCGGTGCAGCGGGGCGACCACGATCTGCCCGCCGGCGGCGATCGCGGCCCCCTCGGCGCGGACCGGGAAGTCGAGCCCATGATCGAGGAGCAGCGAGTGCAGCCGTGCCGCCGAACCTTCGCCGTCGGCGGCGACGACGACTCGGAAGCCGTCCCCGATCAGCTGCACCAGTCGATCGGTGAGGCCGGATCCGTCGCCGGCCACGGGACCCCAGCCAGAGGCCTCGACGACGGGAGTGTCGGGCGAGTCGGGGGTCGAGTCGATCGACCAGAACGAACCGGATGAGGCCAGCAGGGTGTCGGGGTCGGCGTGGAGACGGGGAAACGTGCGGTCGGGGTCACGTGCCCATGTGGAGGCCAGTGCCCGGGCGAGATCGTCCTCCTCGGCGATGAGGTCCTTGGCGCGGTCGCGCATCCGCCGTGGTTCGACCAACACGACCTTGGCATTGTCGGGCAACACGTCGGTGAGCAGCACGTCGTCGTCGACGAGCCAGGGCAGCCAGCTCTCCATCCCGTCGAAGTGGGCGCCCTCGGCGAGGCGCTCCCACTGTTCGCGCCCCCACGGTTCGGACGCCACCAGGTCTGCCGCTCGGCGGCGGACGTCTGCGCTGGGGATCAACTCGCGGGCGGGGAAGACACGTGCGTCGTCGAGATCCCCTGTCGACCGCTGATCGTTGACGCTGAACCTGGTGAGGCGATCGACTTCGTCGCCCCAGAGGTCGATGCGGATCGGGGCGTTCGCGCGGGCCGGGTAGATGTCGATGATCGCGCCGCGGCGGGCGAACTCGCCGCGATGTTCCACCAGTTCCTCGCGCCGATATCCGAACTCGACCAGCTTCGCCGTCAGTTCGTCGGGATCCACCTCGTCTCCCGGCCGGACGCTGATCGGCTCGACGTCCATCGTGCCCGGGCCGAGCTTCTGCAGCCGGGCCCGTACGCCGGCGACGATGACAGCCGGCGTGCGCTCGGGATCACGGAGCCGCCACAGGATGTCCAGCCGCTGACCCATCGTTTCGACTCCGGGGCTGACGCGCTCGAACGGCAACGTCTCCCAACCGGGGAAGTGCACCACCTCACCTTGAGGCAGGTACTGGGCGAGATCGTCCACCAGTTGTGCCGCCATCGTGCCGGTCGGGCAAGCGACGACCAGTGGTCGACGAGCGGAGAGCCCGGACAGCGCGGCGATCGAGATCGGCCGCGCGACCTCCACCACCGCGATGCGGGCGGTCGGATCCCCGAGTGCCCTGGTCAGGCCCGGCTCGTCACGCAGCGCCGACGGCAGCCCCTCCAGCGGGGACGAACGCCTCGATGCGGTGCTCGAAGATGTGATGGTGGGGGCGGCGGTCATCTCTTGGTATTGAACCGCTGCATGGCGGCGTCGACGCCCTCGTCGACGATCAGCTCGACGGCGTCGGCGGCCTCGACCACGGCGACGTCCAGGAGTTCGCGCTCTCGACGCGGAATCCGCGACAGGACGTGCCCGCGTCCGACCTCCTTGCTCGGCGGCTTGCCGACGCCGATGCGAACCCGCAGGTAGTCCTGCGTCTTCAGATGCTGGGTGATGGAACGCAGGCCGTTGTGTCCCGCAAGGCCGCCACCGGCCTTGATCTTGAGGTCTCCCGGCGGCAGGTCGAGTTCGTCTTGCACGACGATCAGCCGGTCGGGTTGCTCGACGCGGTACCGGCGAACCATCGCCCCGACCGATCGGCCCGACTCGTTCATGAACGTGAGCGGGAACGCGAGGACCACGCGGGCCTCACCGAAACGTGTCTCGGCGACCAGCGCGTCGTCTCTGCCGCCGCGGAGGGCGATGTCGTGCCGTTCCGCGAGGAGCCGAATCGTCTGCTCGCCGACGTTGTGCCGCGTGCCGGCGTACTTCTCACCTGGGTTGCCCAAGCCAACGATCAGCCAGTCGAAGGGGTGTCCCTTACCGGCTCGTCCGAACAGTGCCATGAGGAAGAGATGATGCCTCGTGATCGACCGATTCAGTGGCCGGGTTCGATGCGGCCGAGGCCGCACGGGTCAGTCGGAGTCGGAGTCACCCTCGGCGGCGGCTTCCGCATCTTCCGCGGAACCTTCGCCCTCTTCGCCCTCGAGCTCTTCGTCCTCTGCAGTCTCCTCGACGATTCTCATCGTCAGCACGGTGACGACCGGTGCGTCCTCCTCGGCGGTGGCGCTGACGCCGGCCGGTAGGGGCACATCGGCCACGCGGATCACATCGTCGACGGTCATCTCGGTGACGTCGATCACGAACTCGTCGGGAATGTTGCGCGGCGTCGTGACGACTTCCAGATCAGTCATCGCGAGGTCCACGAGGCCGTTGTTCTGGAGCACGTCCTTGGCTTCGCCCTCGAGGCGGACCGGTACGGCGACCGTGATCTGTTCGTTCAGGTTCACCTGGATGAAGTCGATGTGCTCGATCGATCGCCGCACGGGATGGCGCTGGATGTCCTTGATCAGCGACGGGTAGACGTCGCCGGCGACGGTGAGATCGAGGATCGTGTTCAGCCCCGCGGTTCCGGAGACGGCAACCCGCAGCTCGCGGCGATCCACGGAAACACTCAGGGGATCCATCCCGTGTCCGTAGACGATGGCCGGGATCTGGTCCAGACGGCGCAGGCGGCGGGAGGAGGCACTGCCGGTGTTGCGGCCGGCTTCGGCATTGAGAACGGTCTCAGACATGATGATCGGTGATCCAAAC
>JASJHI010000037.1:0-19993 GCA_033791105.1 Acidimicrobiia bacterium
AAGAACCAGAGGATCGACCAGAGAACCTGGCCCGAACCCCATTCGGCTGCGAGTTGCATGTGGATACCTTTCATGGATTCGTGCGCGCCGTCGGATGTGCGGATCGCGCCGAGACTGTACCCGTTCCGATCGCCGGATCGATGAGGGCGATGCGCCGTCTGACGTGTGATGTCCTGGTGGTCGTTCCTGCGGTCGTCTGCGCCGCGGCCGACCGAGGGTAATGTCCACGCGGATGCAACGGCTGTGCGAGCGACCCGGATGCTCCGAGCCTGCCTCTGTGGCCTACGGGATGCGCGCCGAGGACCTCGTGTTCTGGCTCGATGTGCTGCGCGATCCGGACTCGGGTTCCGAGTTCGATCCCGCCGGACGGGGCGTGTTGTGTCGGCGTCACGCCGATTCGATGGTGATGCCCCGGGATTGGACGCTCGACGACCTGCGCGACCCCGATCTGCACCTGTTCCGACCGCCCTCCGCCGCGCCGCCGGCCGCCCGCGCCACGCGGCGCCGTGCCTCCAGCAGCGATCACTCGGCGAGCCAGCTCTCGCTGGGGGTCGAGCGGGCAGACGACCCCGCATCGCTCGTGGTGTCCGAGGCACCGATCGTCGAGCCTGCACAGGATGCGGAGCGAGAGGCTCACGCCGCACAGGGAGCGCCAGAGCGGGACGAGACCGGGCGGGACCAGACCGGACAGGACGAGACCGGACAAGACGAGACCGGAGGGGCCGAGGCGGAACAGGATCGGACTGGGCGAGATGACGCCGATTCCGCGACCGACGAGCCGTGGACGCCGAGCTTCGACACCGGCGACGACCTCGACGGCCTGCTCGCGGCCAGAAGTCCACTGTTGGCGCGTGCATTCCGCGGGACCGACCGGACGAAGGACACCTAGTCTCGATGGAGATCGTGCGCACGCTCGATGCGCCAGGACCGCCCGAGCGGCTCTTCGCGCTGCTCGACGACCTCGACGAATACCGCCGTTGGATGCCGCTCATCCACGGCGTCACGCGAGCCGAGACACGACCGGGCGATCGGCTCGCCTGGGACGTCGAGTTGCGGGCGAAGGTTGGTCCGTTCGCCCGCTCGAAGCGGTTGCGGATGGTACGCACCGAGTGGGACTCGCCGCGACGCGTCGTGTTCGAGCGTGAAGAGCTCGATGGTCGGGAGCATGCGGCCTGGGTCCTGCAGGCGACCATCGATGAGCTGCCGACAACGGACTGCCACGCGTTGACGATGTCGCTGCACTATGGCGGCGGGCTGTGGACTGGCGTCGCCCTGCAACGGGTGCTCGACCACGACGTCGAGGTCGGCAGTCGCAATCTGGTCGAGCTGCTCAGCTCCGAGCCCACGCGCTGAAGCGACCGTCGCCGCGCCGTTCGAGCACGAGGTCGACACCGAAGCACTCGCTGAGCGCGGCGGAGTCGAGCGTCGTTCCGATCGGTCCGGAACTCAGCGCTCGGCCGTCGCGCAGCAGCAGGACGTGTGTCGACCCCTGTGGAATTTCGTCGACGTGATGGGTGACCATCACGCACGGCGGTGAGGACCGCTCGCGGGCGAGCTGTGCGAGTGTCGCGACGAGTTCCTCCCGTCCGCCGAGATCGAGCCCGGCTGACGGCTCGTCGAGAAGCAGCACGGCAGGATCGTTCATCAACGCCCGTGCGAGCAGCACGCGCTGACGTTCGCCCGAGGAGAGCGAGCCGAGCGCGCGGCCGGAGAGCTGATCGACGTGGAGCAGACGGAGGCACTCGTCGGCCCGCCGGTCGTCGGCCACGCTGTAGCGATGCCACCACGGTTCGAGGGCAGCATGACGGGCGGTGCGCACCGCATCGTGGGCGGTCAGGCCGGGTCGGAGCTGGTCTGCGAGGGCCGACGAGGCGTACCCGAGCCGGCTTCGCAGTGTTCGCACGTCCGTCTGTCCGAGCCGTTCGCCGAGCACCTCCACGGTTCCGCTCGAAGGGTGGTCATAGAGCGCCATGATCCGCAGCAGGGTTGTCTTCCCCGAGCCGTTGGGGCCGAGTACCACCCACCGCTGATCGGGGTACACGTCGATGGACAGATCATCGAGGATCGTGGACCCATCCCGACGCACGATCACATCGCGGAGTCGGAGTTGTGGAGTTTCCGCCCCAGTGTGCGCCCTCGATGTAGTGGCTGCAGCGATCACACGGCAATGAAACCGCCCGGGCATGACCGTAACCAAACTGCAACATCCGGTAGGGTGGTCGCTTCTATGCGGACCGCCCGGGCGGACGAGTGTCGTCCCCGATGCAGAATCGATCGCGCCCCGGTGGCGCAATCGCCTTGGCGCGCTCCGCATTCTCGATTCCGCCTCATCTGTCGTCTGGCGGCGTCGATGCTGCTCGCGGTGATCCTCGGGGCCTCGTTGTCACCCCTCGGTGTGACCGCGCAGACCGGCGAGAGCGAGGCCGAGCGTGCCGCAGGCGAGATCCAGGAGGCCCGCGACCGGGCCAATGCCGCGGCGCAGGCGTTTCTCGATGCCCAGTCCGAGCTCGAGACGCTCGGCGACGAGGTCGTTCAACTCGAACTCGAGGCCGAGCAACTCGAGGAGACGGTCGAGGGGCTGCGCGCCGAGGTCCAATCGGTCGCGGTCGCCAGATTCATCGCGTCGGGAACCTCGGGGATCCCCCTCCTCACCGGCATCCAGAATCCCCAGGAGCAGGTGCAGGCGGCGGTGTACGTCGACCTCCTCACGAATACTGGCAACGACGCACTCGACCAGTACGACATCGCGCAGAAGGATCTGGCGAAGGCGCAGGACGAACTCGCCGACCGGCGCGATGATGTCGAGAACCAGCAGGACGTGTTCTCCCGGCTGCAAGCCGATGCCGAGGCGGAGGTCGAGAACCTGCGCGAGGTCGAGGCGCAGCGGCTCAACGACGAGGCCGTGCGCAAGGCGCTCGCGGCCAAGCTCGCGGCCGAACGGACACGTGCTGAAGAAGCGGCTCGTGCCGCTGCCGAAGCTGCCGCGCAGCAGGTGCCGAATCCGGGCGCGGTCGACAACTCCTCACAATCGGGCCAAGCCGACCAGAGCACCGGCAACGACAGCTCGGACGCCGGCAGCTCGCCATCGGCAACCGCGCCGCCCGCAACAACCGCGCCACCGGTCAACGCCGGGTCCTCAGGCGGAACCAGTGGAGGGCGCACCGGAGCCAGCGGCGGTGGCAGCACTCCCGCGCCCCAACCGGCGGCGCCGGCCATCGTCGGCGGGCTCGCCTGTCCGATGCCGGGTTCCGCCTACGGCGACACGTGGGGAGCGGCTCGATCCGGCGGCAGACGTCACGAGGGTGTCGACATGCTCGCCCCGCGGGGTACACCGATCTACGCGGTCACGGGCGGCTACGCAAGCTTCAAGGGCACACGCCTCGGAGGCAATTCGGTGTCGCTCGCCGGCGACGATGGCACCCGATACTTCTACGCCCACCTCTCCGGGTTCGAGGGATCGAGTCGCCGGGTCTCGCAAGGTGAGGTCATCGGCTACAACGGCGACACCGGCAACGCCAGCGGTGTGCCACATCTCCACTTCGAGGTCCATCCGGGTGGCGGGTCGGCGATCAACCCGACGGCCACGGTGCGCGCCGCCGGTTGCTGATCTGCCAGCCTCTGGGGCGATGAGCAGCCCTGCCCCTGAGCTCGCCGTGCTCCTCCGCGATGCGCTGGGAGCTACAGAGATCTCGGATCTGCGCCGCTTGTCCGGTGGTGCGTCACGGGAAACATGGCGCTTTGCCGCTGACGGCCGCGAGCTTGTCGTTCAGCGGCAGCGCTCCGGAGACGTGCGCGACATGATGGCCGAGGCCGAGGCCGTGCGCGTCGCCCACGACGGCGGTGTCCCGGTCCCGCGCCTCATCGACGCGCGGCAACCGTCGAGCGGCGGGGCCTACATGATCCTCGAAGCGGTGGAGGGTGAGACCATCGCCCGCAAGATCCTTCGTGACGACCGGTTCGGCATCGCGCGCGAACGGCTGGTCGCCGATGTCGGCGCCGCGGCGGCCGCGATCCACCGACTCGCGCCGCAGGCGCTGCCGTCGCTGGAGGAACCCGACCAACTCACGTGGTACACGGACCTGCTCGACGTGCTCGCTCGACCGCACCCGGTTCTCGAACTGGTCAGGCGGTGGCTGATCGAGCACCGCCCCACGCGGTCGGTCGGTTGCGTGGTGCACGGAGATTTCCGACTCGGCAACCTGATCGTCGACGAGGCCGGGCTCGCCGCCGTGATCGACTGGGAGCTCGCGCATCTCGGCGATCCGATGGAGGATCTCGGGTGGCTCTGCGTGAAGGCGTGGCGGTTCGGCGGTGGCGAGCCGGTGGCCGGGCTGGGCAGCTACGACGATTTGTTCGAGGCGTATGAGACCGCCGGTGGAGTGCCGGTCGATCCGACGGCGGTGCACTGGTGGGAGATCCTCGGAACGTGGAAGTGGGCGATCATGTGCATCATGCAAGCGAATGCCCATCTCAGCGGCGCATCGCGCAGCCACGAGCTCGCAGCCATCGGACGGCGCGTATGCGAGAACGAGTACGACCTGCTGCAGGCGTTGGAGGGCCGCTGGTGAGCGGTCCTCACGACGCGCCGTCGATGGCCGCGCTGATCGAGGCCGTTCGCGAGTGGATCGCGGCCGATGTCGTCGACGCGTCCGAAGGGCGGCTGAGATTTCATGCCAGGGTGGCGGCGAACATGCTCGGCATGGTCGAGCGCGAGCTCGAGTTCGGCGAGGCGCAGGCTGCGGCACATCGCGATCGACTCGATGCACTAGGGGTGGCCGATGACGCCGAGTTGTCGAGGCGCATTCGTTCGGGTGATTTCGACGATCGGGCCGCAGAGCTGCGAGCCCAACTCCGCGTCTCCATTGTCGACAAGCTCAGGGTGGCGAACCCTGCCTATCTCGAGCCGGCGGACCGAGAGGGCGCATCGACGCCCACCGAGACGGGCTGACCGGCGGCGAGCTGCCCGCAGGCGGCATCGATGTCGGTGCCGCGATTGCGCCGAACGGTGGCATTCGCGCCGAGATCCTCGAGCCGGTCGCGGAAATCGTGCACACGTTGCAACGAGGTCCCGCGCGTCGCGAAACCGGGCGTCGGATTCAGCGGGATCAGATTGACGTGTGCCGAAGGCTGGAGGCGGAGACACAGGCCGGCGAGCTCACGGGCGTCGACGTCGCGGTCGTTCACCCCGTCGATCATCGCCCACTCGAAGCTGATGCGCCGGTTCTTCACGCGCAGATAGTCCGTGCACGCGTCGAGCAGATCGTCGATCGGGTAGCGACGGTTGATGGGCACGAGTTCGTCGCGGAGCACGTCGTTGGCCGCGTGGAGCGACACGGCGAGGTTCACCGGCAGCGGCCGGCTCTCGAGGGAGCGGATGCCTGGGAGCAAGCCGACGGTCGAGATCGTGATGTGGCGGGCCGACAGACCGAGATCACCATGGAAGCGTTCGATCGCATCCCACACCGGGTCGAGGTTGGCCATCGGCTCCCCCATGCCCATGAAGACGATGTTGCTGACCCGGCGCTCGGCCGCTCTCGCGCGTTGCGCCGCCCGGACGACCTGCTCGACCATCTCTCCGACCGTGAGCTGGCGTGTGAACCCCGCCTGTCCGGTGGCGCAGAAACCACACGCCATCGCACAACCCGCCTGGCTGCTCACGCAGACTGTGGCACGGTCGCTGTAGAGCATCAGCACGGTCTCGATCCTGCTGCCACCGTCGAGTTCCCACAGGAACTTGACCGTGTCGCCGGCATCGCTGACCGACTCGGTGATCGGTGTCAGCTCGGTCGGCAGTGCATCGGCCAGGCGGGCGCGCAACGCCTTGGGCAAGTTGCTGATGTCGTCCGGATCGGCGAGCTGCTTGTACAGCCCCGACCAGACCTGTTCGATCCGATAGGCAGGTTCGTCGTGGAGGAATTCCTCCAGTCCTGTCCGATCGATCCCGTACCGGGTTGGAGTCACGTCAGGGAACGCTATCCACGGTCGCGATCTCGTCGGCGAGTCGTTCGTACTCGGCGATGCGGGCCCTGACGGCATCGAGGGCTGCGGACCACGTCGCGGGGTCGGTCACGTCGAGACCGAACGATGCTCCGAGTTCCTCGGCCGTGTCCATTCCGGCACGGCTGAGGAGTTCGTCGTACCCGGCATGGAAGCGCTCCGGGTCGTCCTGGTAACGACCGTGGAGCATCAATCCGAACAACAGGCCGTAGGTGTAGGGCCAGTTGTAGAAGTGTGATCCGTAGTAGTGCGGCTTCAGCAACCACATGTAGGGGTGCAGTGTGGACCGATCGAGGCCATCGCCATAGGCGGTCGACTGCGCCTCGGTCATCATGTCGCGGAGCTCGGCGCCACTGAGTGTGCGACGCCGCCGCCGCTCGAAGACCTCGGTCTCGAACAGAAATCGCGAGTGGATGTCGACGATCACCTGGTTCGTGCCCTGGAGGTCGATGTCGAGCAGCGCGAGCCGTTCGGAGCCCGAGGTCCTGGCAAGGCCGGCCTCGACGACGAGCGTCTCGCAGAAGATGCTCGCCGTTTCCGCGAGCGCCATCGGCAGTCGTCGCTGCAACGCGGTGCGGTGGGCCAATCTCGTGTTGTGATACGCGTGGCCCAACTCGTGCGCCGTCGTCTGCGCGGATTCGGCCGAACCCGACCAATTGAGCAGCACGAGAGACCGGTCGTCGACGAACGGCATGCAGAAGGCGCCACCGGTCTTGCCGTCCCGGGAACTCGCGTCGATCCACCGTTCATCGATGGCACGGTCGACGAGGGCGCCGAGCGCAGGTTCGTAGCGATCGAATGCCGAGCGCACGACCTCGATGCCGTCGTTCCACGAGATCCGTCCCGGGGCGACCGGCAGCGGCGCGACGAGGTCCCACCACGGCAGGCCGCCGTCGTGGCCGTGCAGCGCCGCCTTGGACCGCATCCACGACCGGAGGTCGGGCAACGCGTCCGCGACCGCCGCCTGCATCGCATCGAACGTTGCACTGCTCACGCTGTTGGCGAACAGCGACGCCTCGAGCGGACTCTTCCACCCACGGCGCGAATTGACGCTGTTCGCCTCTCCCTTGATTGCGTTCATCGCGGCCGTCACAGGAAGTTCGACCGTCGGCCACGCCTGCATCTCGGCGTCGTAGGCCGCTCGGCGCACGGCCGGATCATCGTCGGTTGCGAGGCCCCGCACCGCGGGCATCGGGAGCGTTCGAACACCGTCGGCGAGCTCGACTCGGGCAGACAGCTGCGACGTGATGTCGCGCTGCAGGCGCCCCCAGCCCTCGGATCCGGTGGTGCGGAGCTCGGCGTAGAGGGTCTCCTCGGACTCGCTCATCTGGTGCTCGCTGCGAGCCGCAAGCCGACGCAATGGACCGACGTGTTCGCCCGCTTGGTCGCTCACGTCGGCGAGTGCGTCGACGCCGAGGGAATCCGTCCAGTCGGCGAGTCGGGCGAGCAACGGAGCGAAGCGCGCACCGATGGCCTCGATCTCGCTCATCAGGCCCTGCGCGGCGGCATCGCGAGAATCCGTCGCCACCGTCGCGTAGACGTAGGCCTCGAGTAGCTCGAGCTGTCGTGACGCCGCGTTCCAGCCGGCGATGGCGCGGTCGGCGCCGATGCCATCCGCCGCGTTGGGTGTCCGCGGCACCACATCGCGGATGTCCAACTCGTCGAAGAGCGCCGTGAGACGGTCGACGTCAGCTGACCCCTGTTCGATGGCGTCGGTGAACGAACGTGCAGCGAACGATGTGTGGACGTCGCTGACATCCCACCGGGGGAGAGCGATCGATTCCTCGGCAGCGGCTTCGTCGAGGGTCATGGCGTCATCTCCGATGATGCGTCCGCGGCCGGCGGCGGTTCCGTCGGGATCTCGAGGTGGTGTGCCGTGCTCGTGGCGTGGATCTCGTACCCGAGGCGCTCGTACATGGACACTGCGGTCGAGTTGGCCGCATCGACGTAGAGGATCGCTGTCGTGATGCCGATACGGGCCAAGTGATCGAGGCCGGCCAGCGTGAGCTGCGAACCGAGGCCGAGTCCATGGAAGTCGGGATCGACCGCGATCACGTAGATCTCGCCGATGTGGTCGGGCTCATAGGCGGTCGGCACATGCACCTTGGTCCAGCAGAACGCCGCCATCCGTCCATCTCGTTCGTGCACCCGGAACCCGCCAGGGTCGAACCAATCCTCCGACTCTCGTAGCCGTAGCGTGGAGGTGGTCCATCCGCCCTGCTCGCCGTGCCCCGCAAAGGCCCGGTTGTTCACCCGTACCCACTCCGCTTCGTCCTGCCCGACGACAAACGAGCGTGTGGCGACGGATACCTCCCGCTCCGCCGGGAGCGCCATTCGCATCTGGAAAAGCCGCCGAGTCTCGGCGAAACCGAGCCGCTCGGCCACCTCGCGCAAGGAGGCGTTGCCGTGGATCCACCAATTCAGCGGGCCTCCACCTCGGTCCGCGTACGCCTCGACAAGTTGCTCGATGAGCGAGGTCCCGATCGCGGAACTGTCGCCCCGCGCCGCCGATCCGAGCGCCATCTCGACAACCAGTACGTCGTTGGCGGGCGACGCCTGCGCGTAGGCGACGACCGCAGCCGATTCGCCTGTCCGATCGTCACCCGAATCGTTGCCCGAGGTGTTGTGGGCGACCACGGCGATGAATCCGTCATCGCCCCCACCGCGCAGGTCGAGTCGCAGGTGGTCCGAGAGAGCGGGGCGCCGGTCGATCCGTTCGACTTCGGCGAGGAGGCGGTTGACACTCGCACGCTCGTTCGGGTCGAGGTGGGAGCTGACGTGGTACCGCATCGCGCAGAGAGTACCGATGCAAGTCCTGGGCCGAACACGCGTGATTTCTCCGGATTTCTTGTACCGGTGGTCCTTGCTCGCCTCTTCGCCCGGTGTATAGTGATTGTCAACATCCAGGTTCCCGCCACCTGGTATGAAGCGACAGCCGGGATCCGCCGCCTGGCGTCGCACCGTGCGACGGCCCCTCCCACCAGGGGCCGTCGCCGCTTTTTCGGCTCAGATATCTCGATTGCCGGCGGTCAGCGTGTGAGGCGGATCGCCCGGATCAGGCCCCGCTCGGCGCTGCGCAGCAGGCGTTCGGCCTCATGGATCGCGGTGACCAGATCATCGCGATCCGAACCGGCGAACCGGTCCGCGAGACCACCGACTCGTTGTCGGTACTGATCGACGTTGTCGGCGATGGCAGCGAGTTCGGCGGACGCCGATTCGACGGGCGAGGACACGACGGCACCGTACCGCTCGGCGCGAGGAACACATCGGGAGCAGGCAAAGACTCATCGGTAGGCTTCGCCGCGTGATCACCGCCCGCGACGATCTTCGTTCCCTCGAGGGCTACCACTCGCCCCAGGTCGATGCTGCGGTCCGGCTGAACACCAACGAGTCGCCGCTGCCTCCGCCCGATGGGTTTCGCGATGCCGTGGCTGCGGAGATCTCCCGGATCGACTGGCACCGGTATCCCGATCGCCAGGCGACCGCGCTCCGCGCGGCGATCGCCGAGTTCCACGATGTCGAGCCAGAGCAGGTCTTCGCGGCGAACGGCTCCAACGAAGTGCTCCAGTGCCTGCTCCTCGCATTCGCCGGGCCGGGACGCACCGTCGCGACATTCGAGCCGACCTATCAGATGCATGCACAGATCGCGCGGGTGACCGGAGCCCGGGTCGTCGAGGGTGAGCGAGCCACCGACTTCACGCTCGACGACCGCGAGATCGAGCGGGTGATGACCACCAACGAACCGCACGTCGTGTTCCTGACGTCGCCCAACAACCCCACCGGTCTTGTCGAACCCGTCGATCGTGTGCGCCATCTACTCGATGTGGCCACCGGCCTCGTGGTCGTCGATGAGGCGTATGCACAATTCGCGCCGTGGTCCGCGCTCGACCTCCTCGACGAGCAGCGATCCCTCGTGGTGACGCGTACGTTCTCGAAGACCTGGTCGATGGCGGGTGCCCGCCTCGGCTACCTCATCGGGCCCACGGCGATCATCGCCGAACTCGAGAAGGTGGTCCTCCCGTACCACCTCGACGCCGTGAAGCAGATCGCCGGGCGCATCGCGTTGCGTTTCACCGATGAGATGGACGAACGTGTCGAGCAGATCGTGGCTGAGCGCGAGCGCATGAGCGAGGCGCTCGGGGACATGCCGGTCGACGTCGTGCCGAGTGGCGCCAACTTCCTCTTGTTCCGCCCCCGCGGCAGAGCCGGTCGACTCGTCTGGCAGTCGCTGCTCGACCGAGGTGTGCTCGTCCGCGACTGTTCCGGCTGGCCTCGGCTGCAGGACTGGCTGCGCGTCACGATCGGCACGCGCGCCGAGAACTCGGCGTTTGTGATCGCGCTCGCCGAAGCGCTCGACGAGTCGAGAGAGGACGTACCGGCATGACGACGCGTACCGCGACCCGCGAGCGCACCACGAACGAGACATCGATCGCGATCTCGATCGATCTCGACGGCACCGGCACCACCGAGGTGTCGACAGGCATCCCGTTCTATGACCACATGCTCGATCAGCTCGGCCGACACGGTGGTTTCGACCTCGCGGTGATGGCCACCGGCGATCTGCACATCGACACGCATCACACCGTCGAGGATGTCGCGATCACCCTGGGAGAGACGTTCGCCGAGGCGCTCGGCGACAAAGCCGGGATCCGACGATTCGCCAGTGGCCGATACCCGCTCGACGAGGCGCTGGTCGCGATCGCACTCGATCTTTCGGGCCGACCACACGTCGAGTGGCACGTCCCGATGCCCGAGTCCCTCCCGCTCGGCGAGCCCGCATTCGACCCGCAGCTCGCGGAACACGCCGTCTCATCGTTTGCCACTGCCGCGGGCATGACGCTGCATGTCGACCTCGTGCGCGGTCGAAACGTGCATCACATCATCGAAGCAACGTTCAAGGGGCTCGCCCGTTCGCTGCGCGACGCGGTGCGAGTCGGCGCCCGTGGTGGTGTTCCCTCGACCAAGGGAGTGCTGTGACCGCGATCGGTGCCGCCGTGCCCGGACCAGCGACGGCCGGCCGAGTCCGTCGATGAGCGACGCCACCCGCTCGCCGCTCATCGCCGTACTCGACTACGGCATCGGCAACCTCCATTCAGCGCAGAAGGCACTCGGGTCGTGTGGGGCCGACGCGCGCCTCACCACCGATGCCGGCCTGGTCGCTGATGCCGATGGTGTAGTGCTGCCTGGAGTGGGCGCGTTCGGGGCATGTATGAACGCGCTCCGCACGGCCGGGCTCGAAGCTCCCGCGCTCGCCGCGGCCGATTCAGGTCGACCGTTCCTCGGCATCTGCGTGGGCATGCAGATGCTCTTCGATCGATCCGAGGAGGACGAACGCAGCGCGGGCCTGGGAGTCATCCCGGGTACGGTCGTCCGCATTCCGCTGAGCTCGTCGCGCGAACCGGTCAAGGTGCCGCAGATGCAGTGGAACCGGCTTGACATCACGCAATCCGACCCGATGTTCGCCGGCTTGGGCGACGACGATTGGTTCTACTTCGTCCACTCGCTGCACGGGGTTCCCGAGCACGAGGCCACGACGGTTGCCACGGTCGAGTACGGCACGACGCTGAACGCCGTCTTCCGGTCGGCCAATGTCTTCGCCGTTCAGTTTCATCCTGAGAAATCCGGCATCTCGGGTCTTCGGCTCCTGTCCAACTTCGCTGCGACATGTGGTGGCATCCTGTGATCGAGCTGTATCCCGCGATCGACCTGCTCGGTGGTCGGGTCGTGCGTCTCCGCAAGGGCGACTACGACCAACCGACCGTCTACGGCGATGACCCGATCGCCGTCGCCCGCGAATTCGCGGACGCCGGCGTCCGCTGGATCCACGTCGTCGACCTCGACGCGGCCAAGTCGGGTGACCCTGTCAACCGCCCGGTCGTCGCGGCGATCGCCGAGGCGGTTCGAGGTATGGCGGACGTGCAGACCGGCGGCGGAGTGCGCACCCTCGACGACGTACGAGCGCTCGCCGATGCCGGCGTCGCGCGAGTCGTGATGGGGTCGGCAGCGGTAGCGGACCCGGAATCTGTCGTCGGAGCCTCTGGCATCCTTCCGGTCGCTGTCGGACTCGATCACCGCGATGGCGAAGTCGCGGTCCACGGCTGGACCGAAGGCAGCGGACTCATCATCGACGACGCATACGCGATGTTCCCGACCGCCGCCGCGTTCGTCGTCACCGACATCGGTCGTGATGGCATGCTCACCGGTCCGGATGTCGACGGGCTGCGCCAGTCGATCGAACGAGCGGGCAGACCTGTCATCGCGAGCGGCGGCGTCGCCGCGTTGGCCGACATCGCGGAACTCGCCGAGCTGCGTGGCCTCGCCGGAATCATCACCGGCCGCGCCGTCTATGAGGGTCGTTTCGGCGTTGCGGAGGCACTCAGGGAACTTGCCAGGGCACGGGGTGCCGAGCGGGGGGCCGGGTCGTGAAGGTCGCGCGCGTCATACCCTGCCTCGACGTCGACGCCGGCCGCGTCGTCAAGGGCACGAACTTCGTCGACCTGCGCGACGCCGGCGATCCCGTCGAGCTTGCGGCTCGCTATGACCGGGAAGGTGCCGATGAGCTGGTCTTCCTCGACATCACGGCGTCGAGCGACGATCGCGCGACCATGATCGACATGGTCAATCGAGTGGCGGATCAGGTCTTCATTCCGTTCACCGTCGGCGGCGGCATCCGCACGCTCGCCGACGCTCGGGCGATGCTGCGCGCGGGCGCCGACAAGGTCAGCGTCAACACCGCGGCGGTGCAACGGCCGGCGCTGATCTCCGAGATCGCCGGCGAGTTCGGCGCCCAGTGTGTCGTCTGCGCAATCGACGCCAAGCAGGTCGGCGCGGGGCGGTGGGAGGTCTATCTCCACGGTGGACGCACCGCGACGGGGACCGATGCGGTCCGGTGGGCCGCCGAGGCCGTCGCGCTCGGCGCGGGCGAGATCCTGCTCACGTCGATGGACCGCGACGGAACTGGCGACGGGTTCGATCTCGAACTGACCAGCAGTGTTGCGGCCGCTGTGAGTGTGCCCGTCATCGCCAGCGGTGGTGTCGGGTCGCTCGACCACCTCGCTGAAGGCATCATCGGAGGGAGCGCCGACGCGGTGCTCGCCGCGACGATCTTCCATTTCGGCCACCATTCGATCGCCGAGGCCAAGATGGTGATGGCGGATGCCGGGGTCGCCGTCCGACCGCCAATTCGTCAACCCTGACCGCGTAGGTTCACGGGCATGAATCCGGCTCCCGTCACCACCGAACGTCGCGAGAACGTGCTGATCTGCCATCTCGACGATGGCAAGGCAAACGCGCTGTCGACCGAGATGATCGGGTCGATCAAGCAGGTGATCCGCGCGGCCGAGCTCGACGACGAGATCCATGCGGTCGTGCTGCACGGCCGTGAGGGCAAGTTCAGCGGTGGGTTCGATCTCACGGTGATGCGCGGCGGTGACCTCGCGGCGATGTCCGGGCTCGTCTGCGACGGCGGTGACCTCGTGAAGACGATCTTCGGTGCGTCGGTACCCGTGGTGGCGGCGTGTACCGGCCATGCACTGGCGGCGGGTGCGCTGATCCTGCTCGGCTGCGATGTCCGTGTCGGTGCCGACATCGAGTGCAAGATCGGGCTCAACGAGGTCGCGATCTCCATGGTGTTGCCCGACTGGGCGTTCACCATCGCCGTCGAGCGACTGAGCAAGCGCCACCTCCAGCGTGCGGTTGCCAACGCCCGGCTCACCGATGGCGCGGGTGCGGTCGACGCCGGCTTCCTCGACGAGGTGGTACCACCCGCCGAGGTACTCGACGTCGCGGTCGCTCGCGCCCAGGAATTGACCGCGCTCGACCCCCGCGCGTACGCGGGCACAGTGCGTGCGCTGCGAGGCGACGTCCTCGACACGATGGCTGCGCAGGTCGCCGCTGATCGCGCGGGCGGCTCGACCCCGACCCGCTGAGTCGGCGCGGCGCGGTCATGACGCGACGGCCGCCGGTAGGTTCGACCCATGAGCACCCCTACGGTCAACAAGGACATGGAATACCGGCGCCTGGGCAACACGGGATTGCGCACGAGCGTTCTGTCCTTCGGCAGCTGGGTCACCTTCGACGCCCAGCTCGACACGCAGCTCGCTGTCGAGTGCATGGCCGCGGCCGGCGATGCAGGATGCAACTTCTTCGACAACGCCGAGGCCTACGCCGGGGGTCGCAGCGAGACGATCATGGGAGAGGCGCTCGCCGAACTCGGGTGGGAACGCTGGTCGTACGTTCTGACGACCAAGATCTTCTGGGGGATTCACGGCGACGTCCCCAACATGAGCGGCACACTGAACCGCAAGTATCTGCTCCAGGCGATCGAGGGGTCACTCGAGCGGCTCGGTCATGAGTATGTCGACGTTCTCTACTGTCATCGCTCCGACCCGGACACCCCACTCGAGGAGACCGTGTGGGCGATGAGCGACATCGTGTCATCGGGCCAGGCGAACTACTGGGGCACGAGCGAGTGGACGGCCGACGAGATCCGCGCTGCGATCGAGATCGCGTCGCGCCACCACCTCCACGCGCCTGTCACCGAACAGAGCCAGTACAACCTGCTCGAGCGCCGCCGCGTCGAGAAGGAATACGCTCGCCTGCAGGTCGACTACGGCTACGGCAACACGATCTGGAGCCCGCTCGCGTCGGGCCTGCTCACCGGCAAGTACCGCGACGGCGTCCCGGACGATTCTCGGGCCGCGCTCGAGGGCTACGGCTGGCTTGCAGGTCGGATGACCGACGCCGATGTGCTGGCTCGTGTCGAGCGGCTCCGCCCGATTGCCGATCGGCTCGGCTGTTCGATGGCGCAGCTCGCCATTGCCTGGTGCGCGAAGAACCCGAACGTGTCGAGTGTGATCACCGGCGCATCCAAGACGAGCCAGGTCGTCGACAACTTCGAGGCCCTGGGAGTGATTCCGCTGCTCACCGACGAGGTCAAAGAGGAGATCGAGGGAGCGGTCGCCCGATCCTGACCCGAACGTCGCCGACGCCCGGACGCTGACGCCCAGCCGACGACGCGCAGACGCCGACGCGCAGACGCCGACGATCAACCGAGGATGCGGTCGATCCACGGCAGCGCCAGGTCGACCACTCTCGCCGTGCCGCCGTGGAGAAAGTGGTCCGCCATCGGCACCGTCACGAGTTCCGCGTCGGGCCAGGCCGCCACGATCGGCTCGGCCGCCGCAGGTGGCGTGAACTGGTCGTGCGCAGGCGTGATCACGAGGGTAGGGAGATCGGGTGCTTCGACCGGATCCATCGCGCTGAGCGGTGGTGCGACCAGGAGCTTTCCGGTGATCTGGCCGTCGTCTCCGTCGACGGCGAGGGCGACCATGGCCCCGAACGAATAGCCCACGGCCAGAACTGGGACGTCAGGTGCGGCGCGGCGAACAAACTCGATCGCGGCGATGGCATCGGCGGCCTCGGCGACACCGCCGCCGAAGTCCTGTCGGAAATCGAAGCGCAACGCCGCGACGCCGCGAGCGGGCAACGCGTCGAAGAGCGCTCCGACCACGTGGTCGAATCGGTTTCCGCCGTACGACGGGTGCGGGTGACAGATGATCGCCGCCCCACGGGGTGTGGCCGGCACAGCGATGTCACCGACGAGTTCGACACCGTCGTCGGTCCGGAACCGGACCACCTCGGTGGGTACCAGCGGTGCTGAAGGCTCGGGGGATGGCTGCACGGATCCGACGGTACCCTCCAGCCGATGGCCGGAGCCGACGACAAGCTGCCGATCAAGATGCTCAACGACCGGGTGCTCGTGCGCATCTCTGATCGTGACGGCGAGCGCCGTTCGTCGGGCGGGATCGTGATCCCTGCGACTGCACAGGTCTCCAAGCGTTTGATCTGGGCGACCGTCGTCGCGCAGGGCCAGAACGTGCGGGCGTGCGAGATCGGGGACAAGGTGCTGTTCAGTCCGGACGATCGCTACGAGGTCGAGGTGCAGGGTGAGGATTACGTGATGCTGCGCGAGCGCGAGTTGCACGCAGTCGCAGCCGAACGAATCGAAGCCTCGACCGGGCTCTATCTCTGAAATCCCTGGCTGGGGGAGATCGCGGCGCTCGTATGCTGCGCCGATGCCCGAGGTGATCTCGATCGATGCGACGGCTGGACAACTCGCCGAGGTGACGTATGACGGCGATGGTCTGGTACCGGCGATCGCGCAGGACTCATCGAGCGGCGAGATCCTGATGATGGCCTGGATGAACGCCGAATCACTCGCGCTCACGCTGGCCGGCGGGCGCATGGTCTACTGGTCGCGCAGCCGCGGTGAACTGTGGCGCAAGGGCGACACGAGCGGCGACCGCCAGTTCGTGCGCGAGGCCTACTACGACTGCGACGGCGACACACTCCTCTTCAAGGTCGAACAGGAGGGTGCGGGCGCTTGTCACACCGGCGCGCGGACGTGCTTCTTTCGGGCCTTCGGGCCCGACGGGGCCTGAGGGCGATCGGCCAATGCGCTTCCAGCCGACCCGCGAGCAGTTCCACGTCCATGCCCAGGAGCACGCGATCGTGCCGGTGTGGACCGAAGTGCTCGCCGACCTCGAGACCCCCGTCGCCGCATTCGTCAAGCTCGTCGGCGACGAACCCGGGTTCCTCCTCGAGTCGGTGGAGGGCGCCGAGCGATGGGCTCGGTTCTCCTTTATCGGTCGCAACCCGTCGGCCACGCTCATCCTCCGGGACGGGCACGTCGAGCTCGATGGTGTGCTCCCGGCCGATCTGCCGACCGACAAGGGGATGCTGGGCGCCCTCGAATCGCTCCTCGGGCAGTTCTCCAGCCCGGTGTTCGACGAACTGCCTCCGCTCCACGGTGGCATCGTCGGCTTCCTCGGGTACGACGTGATTCGCGAGGTCGAGCACCTGCCGGACACACCTCCCGACGATCGCCGATTCCCCGACGCGGTGATGTCCGTCATCGGGTCACTGGCGGCGTTCGACCACTGGCGTCAGCGGATGTACCTCATCGAGAGCGTGCCCACGAGCGGACTGACCGAAGGTGCGATCGACGATGCCTACGACGCCGCTGTCAAGCGAGTCGAACAGGCCGTCGCCGACCTTGCCGAGCCACTCCCATACACCCCGGTCGAGCCCCCGTCGGCGGACGACGAACTGCCCCGGCTCGATTCGACGATGCCGAACGGGATGTACCAGCGTGCGGTCGAGGTGGCCAAGGAATACGTGGTCGCCGGCGACGTATTCCAGGTGGTGCTCGCGCAGCGCTACGACCTCGAGCTCGACGCGGATCCGTTCGACGTCTATCGGGTCTTGCGGCAGGTGAACCCGTCGCCGTACATGTACTTTGTGCGCCATCCCGAGTTGACCATCGTCGGGTCGAGTCCCGAGCCGATGGTGCAGCTACTCGATCGCAAGGTCATCTCGCGACCCATCGCCGGCACGCGCCGCCGCGGACGTACCGACGAGCACGACCGGCGGATGGCGGCCGAACTGTCCGAACACCCGAAGGAACGTGCCGAGCACGTGATGCTCGTGGACCTCGCTCGCAATGACGTCGGCCGTGTCGCCGAGTTCGGGTCGGTTCACGTCGACGAACTGATGACACTCGAGCGCTACAGCCACGTCATGCACTTGACGTCGCAGGTCTCGGGCGATCTCGTCGACGGCCTCGGGCCGATCGACGTACTCCGCGCGACACTGCCGGCCGGCACGGTGAGCGGCGCGCCGAAGGTGCGCGCGATGGAGATCATCGACGAGCTCGAGCCGGTCAAGCGGGGGCCGTATGCGGGGGTCGTCGGCTACATCGACTGGAGCGGAAATCTCGACACCGCCATCGCCATCCGCACGATGTTCGTCGCCGGGAACGGCGAGCGAGCGAGTCTGCAGGCCGGTGCCGGCATCGTCGCCGACTCTGTGCCCGACGACGAAGATCTCGAGTGCCGCAACAAAGCCGCCGGCTTGCTCGCCGCGATTCCAGGTGCACGCCGGATGACGGCTGCTCGCCGCAGCCTCGGCACGTCGGCCTGACCGTCGGCGTTGTGCGCGCCGGCCCGAGAGGGTCGGCTCAGAGGAGTAACGCGAGCGCAAAGATCGCGCTCAAGCCGGCGAAGAACATCGACACGAACATCGTGATGAACACGAGGAACGGAAGGCTCGTGACGGCGGACAGCGATGTCCGTAGGGCGGGGGAGTTGTCGAGCTGGCCGCCGAACGACTGCTGCATCGTCGAGAACTCGCGTGACATCACGACGACACCCTGATCCTGTGACGCGTCATTGACCTCGATCGTCTCGATCACCGTGCGCTCGGTCTGCGGGTCGTTGGCGATCAACGCTGTGATCTCGTCGACGAGCTGTTCCTCGCGGGTGCGCACGGAGAGCAGGCGCACGATGGCCAGCGCCGAGGCGCCGATTCCCAGGACGGCGAAGAACCCACCGATCATGATCCAGACGGTCTGGATGCCATCGGAGAGAGCCGCGTATCCGAGCAAGAAACCACCGCCGCAGATCAGCAGCGTGACCATCAGCAGCCCGCCTGCCAAGGCCAAACCGCGGCGCACGAGTGTCATCACACTTGCGACCGCCCGCCTCGCGAGTCGTCGCGAAGCTGATGTCCGGTCGCCGTCCGGGCCCGGCTCGTCGATCGAATCTTCGTCCGTCATCGCTTCGCAGTGTGCCACGAGGATTTCGGAACGACAGACTGGGTGGATGGACGATCTTGCTGTGCCTCCCGTCTCTGGACCGTTCATCGACGAGAAGGCCCGTGACCGGCTACTCGTGTCGGGCCCCGATGCGCTCGTGTACCTGCATTCGCAGGTCGCGCAAGATGTCGAGGCGATGGCGGTGGGGGAGTCTGGGTGGACGCTCGTGCTCGAGCCGTCGGGCAAGGTGGTGGCGTTGGCTCGCATCACCCGCTCCGGCGATGATGTCTTCGCCCTCGACACGGACGCGGGTTTCGGAGAGGTCCTCGCCGACCGTCTGCGACGTTTCAAGATCCGCGTCGACGCGGACATCGCCCTCGAATCGGCGGCCGACGGCGCGTCCGATCCTTCTCCTGCTGCGGAGTCCGCGCGAGTCGCGCTGGGCTGGCCACGCATGGGGGCCGAGATCGTGCCGGGCAAGACGATCCCCGGCTCGACCGGCGTGATGTCGGGAGCGGTCAGCTTCACGAAGGGGTGCTATCCGGGCCAGGAGCTGGTCGAGCGAATGGATTCCCGGGGAGCCGAGGCGCCGCGGTCGTTGCGTGTCGTCGACGTCGGCCCCGACGCACAGCCGGGGGATGCGGTACTCGACGACGACGGCAACACCGTCGGTGAACTCACCTCTGTCGCCGGCCCGCTCGCAATCGCTTCCGTCCGCCGCGGCGCCACCCCCAGCAACCTCTCACCCCAAACCTGAAACTTGTACGGATCGTCCCGCTCCGCGGGACGCTCTGCACAAGTTTCGGGCGAAATGGGGGTCAGGGCGACGGAGCGGGGGAGAGCGTGCGACGGATGGCGACCACGTCGGGGTGGAGTCGCAGCGTTGTCAACTCCGGAGAGCTGTCGATGACCGTGGCCAATCCGCTCGGCGCGGAGCCACCACCGGCGGCAGCGCGTAACCAGCCGATCGCGGTGGCATCGTCGCCGAGAGCGGCGGCGGCCCGGGCCACGGTCGCCGCGCCGAGGGCGTGCGGGCTGCGCTCGTAGGAGTCGGCGGCGTAGTGCGCGCCCTCCTCGTAGCGGCCGAGCCGGACGAGAAGATTGGCGAGCACGTACTCGTTCCACGGTTCGCCGCGCGGCAGTGGTTCGGGCAGGATGTCGACGAGCGCCGCGGCGTCGTCGTCGGAGAGGCGCACGGGCGTGGGCTCCTCGTGGTGCGCGGGCGTGGTCAGCGCTGCGGTCAGCAGCCGGCGCGCCCGCCGAGGTTTGCCGGCTCGGAGCGCAGCATTCGCGGCATCCCAGGGCGACTGGACCGGCCGGTTGGCGAACAGCAGTTGGAACTGGCTGATCATGAGGAAGGCGACGAAGACGCCGAAACCCCGATAACGCGGCGACGTCAAC